>JADKHO010000001.1:1628833-1948444 GCA_016721765.1 Bacteroidota bacterium | reverse complement strand
AAAAAGAAAAAGCGTATCGATACAATGGTGTACCATTTAGATTTATGCACCATGTGTAATTTATGTGTGGTGGCTTGTCCTTCGGATGCTATAGTGATGGGTAAAAATTTTGAGCACAGTGCTTACTCAAAAAAAGATTTAAAAAAAGTATTAAATAAACCGGGTTCTAAAATTAGGGCCGGAGTTGAATAAGTTTAAAAAATAAAAATCATAAAAAATTGAATGCTTCAACAGTCATATTTTACCTTATAGCGGGACTGATTATTGGTGGAGGGATTTTTGCGGTTACAGCTCGAAAAATATTTCGTGCTGCAATTTATTTACTCTTTTCCTTGATAGGAATTGCAGCCTTGTATTTTTATTTGAATTATGAATTTATTGCTGCTGTGCAAGTGGTGGTGTATGTTGGTGGAATTGTTGTGTTGATTATATTTTCGATTTTTCTCACCCATGCATCGGGCGATGAAATGCAGAAACCACTTTTGTGGCGGAGCATATTTTCAGCATTGGCAACCCTTTTTGCTACTTGTTTAACGCTGTTATTTATTTTAAAACATCCATTTGTAGCAAGCACACAAGCACCAATTGAAGCTAGTGTTCACACTATTGGTTTACAATTATTAAGTACCACACAACATGGTTTTATTTTACCCTTTGAAGTGGTGAGTTTGCTATTGCTTGCCGCACTTATTGGATGTATTGTAATTGCTATGAAAATTAAATCGAAGGTATGAATGAGATAGGATTGACGCATCTTTTAGTGATTAGTACGTGCTTGTTTTTTATAGGTGTGTATGGATTTATGACACGTCGAAACATGATTACTATGCTAATGGCAATTGAACTTATTTTAAATAGTGTGAACATCAATTTTATTGCCTTTAATAAATTTTTATATGCGGATAAATTAGATGGAATATTTTTCACCATTTTCATCATTACCATAGCTGCAGCAGAAGCTGCGGTTGCCATTGCAATTATTATTCACTTGTATCGTAAATTAAAATCTATCGATGCAGACGACGCAGATTTAATGAAATTTTAGCTATGTTGAATCAAACGTATATTGCCTTAATTCCTTTGTTGCCGCTGGCTACATTTTTATGTATTGGCCTGTTGGGGCGTAAGTATTTCCCCAGTTTATCCGGACTTTTAGGAACAGCATCCCTTTTTACTTCCTTTATTCTTTCTTCTGTTGTAGCGTACCAATATTTTTTTCAAGTTGGAAAAGTAAATGGGGTGTACGAAAAAATTGTGGCTTTAAAATATGTGTGGTTGCAATTTTCGCCAACACTTTCTATAGATATGGGTATTTTATTGGATCCCATTTCGGTGATGATGTTGGTGATTGTTACATTTATTTCGCTCATGGTTCACATTTATAGTTTGGGCTACATGCACGGTGAATCGCGCTTTGCAACTTACTATTCTTTTTTATCGCTTTTCACTTTTTCGATGCTGGGTCTGGTGCTTTCTACCAACATTTTTCAAATCTATATTTTTTGGGAATTGGTGGGTGTATCCTCATTTTTACTGATTGGCTATTACTACGAAAAACCATCTGCAGTAGCAGCCTCCAAAAAAGCATTTATTGTTACTCGATTTGCTGACTTAGGTTTTTTAATTGGAATTTTAGTGCTCTCTTACTTTTCAGAAACATTGGATTTTCAAACATTAATTCAGCGTTTAACTGAGCCGGGTAATTACCTCGACAGCATTGTTTCTGTTTCCTTTTTAGGAGCTTCGGCATTAACATGGGGATTGCTCTTAGTTTTTATGGGTGGAGCCGGAAAATCAGCCATGTTACCGTTTCATATTTGGTTACCGGATGCTATGGAAGGCCCTACTCCTGTTTCAGCATTAATACATGCTGCAACCATGGTAGTTGCAGGTGTGTATTTGGTGGCCCGATTGTTTCCTGTCTTTTCAATTTCCTGCCCCGGAGCACTTGAAGTGGTTGGGTATGTAGGTATATTCTCTTCCCTTTTTGCAGCTTTAATTGCTTGTACACAAACCGATATAAAACGCGTGCTTGCCTATTCCACCATGTCACAAATTGGATTTATGATGTTTGCCTTAGGTGTTTCGGGCTATCGTGGAGAAGCTGGTTTGGGTTATATGGCATCTATGTTTCACTTATTTACGCATTCCATTTTTAAAGCTTTGTTATTCTTGGGAGCCGGCGCGGTTATTCATTATGTGCATAGCAATGAAATGAAAGACATGGGTGGGCTTCGAAAATTAATGCCCATAACGCACTTAACTTTTTTACTTGCTTGTTTGGCTATTGCGGGCATTCCACCCTTTGCGGGATTTTTTAGTAAAGAAGAAATTTTAGCCGCCTGCTGGAATTCGAACAAAGTAATTTTTGGAGCAGCAGTGTTCACCGCAGGTCTCACCGCTTTTTATATGTTTCGGCTTTATTTTTCAATTTTTTGGAACAAAGATTTTACATCGAATGCGCAGCATTCTCATGCATCTCACAAACACGAAGCACCTGCTACCATGTTAATTCCATTGTTGATTTTAGCAGTACTTTCAGTGGTTGCGGGATTTGTTCCATTTAGTTCTTTGGTGACTGCCGATGGAAATTCAATTGCAACTGAATTTCATTTGGGTTTTGCAATAGGTCCGGTAGTATTTGCCTTAGCTGCCATTTCATTGGCGTATTGGATGTATGCAAAAGCAAGTTTAACTCCGCAAAAAGTAGCAGATAGCTTTAAAGGTTTTTATACAACTGCCTACCGAAAATTTTATTTCGATGAAATTTATCTCTTCATTACGCAAAAAATAATTTTCAATTTAATTGCACAACCTGCAGCCTGGATTGACAAAAATATATTCGACCGCATTATGAACCTGTTGGCTTATTTTACTGCAACAGTTTCCGATACAATAAAATCGTTTCAGTCCGGTAAGACTCAGGACTATGCAATTTATTTCTTCGCGGGCACCTTGGGATTTGCATTACTATTTATTTATTTATGGACTTAATATTTTAAAAATGGTATCAACAGAAGTGTTTAATTCGCTTAAAGAAGCTTTAACCGAATTACGTATTGCCGAGTACGAATTAAATCGCCCGGAAGAAGATGTGGTTACAATGTCGGTATGTTACAGTGCCCGCCATTCCTTAAACTCCTTACTTCGCACTTACTTAATGAGCAACAATCTTAATCCCAATGAAAGCAAAAATTCACGCGAGCTTTTGGATCAATGTATTGCACTCGACAAACAATTTTCGACAGTGAGTATTTCCTCCATGCAATGCAACAGCATGAGTCATGAAGCATGCGATGGAAAATACTGCATGTCGGTAGATAAAGTTACAGAATGCTTAACAGCAGCAAATCAAGCGAAAGCGATAGTACTTGAAAAATTGAAGCTAAAAGAAAGCGAATTAAACTAATGACAAATTTATCCCTTCTAATACTTATTCCTTTTCTAACTGCGCTGGTAGTTTTGTTTTGTCAAACTTCCGCGCAAATTAAATGGACTTCATTTATTGGATCACTCGTTCAATTGGGTTTATCTGTTGGGCTCTTTATGAATTACCTATCCGAAAGAGCACTTGGCAATATTGCACAATTTTTATTTCAAGATAAACACAGTTGGTATAAGGCTTTAAACATTGAGTACTTTATAGGTGTGGATGGGATTTCGGTGATAATGATTTTACTTACAGCCTGTGTAGTAGTTGCGGGTATTTTAATTTCCTGGAAAGTGGAAAACATGACCAAGGAGTTTTTCTTTTTGCTTTTGTTGCTTAGTGTTGGAGCTTATGGATTTTTTATTTCCTTGGATTTGTTCACGCTCTTCTTTTTTCTTGAAGTTGCCGTAATTCCAAAGTTTCTTTTAATTGCAATCTGGGGAAGTGGTAAAAAGGAATACAGTGCCATGAAGCTTGCGCTGATGCTTATGGGCGGTTCTGTTCTTGTTTTGATTGGATTATTAGCTACTTATTTTAATACCGATATTGGAAATGGTATCCATACTTGGGATTTAACTAAGATTGCTCAATTTCATATTCCACTGCAAATGCAATTGTATATTTTTCCTTTTCTATTTGTTGGATTTGGAGTATTCACCGCATTATTTCCCTTTCATACTTGGGTTCCGGATGGTCACTCTTCCGCACCAACAGCAGCATCGATGTTCCTTGCCGGGATATCTATGAAATTGGGTGGCTATGGCGCTTTGCGTGTGGCAACTTATTTGATGCCCGAAGCGGCGCAAGAATATTCGTGGTTAATTGTTGTTTTGGCAACCATTGCGATACTTTACGGTTCCTTCGCTACCTTGATGCAAAAGGATTTAAAATACATGAATGCCTATTCCTCTGTAAGTCATTGTGGATTTATTTTATTGGGTATTGGAATGCTTACCAAAACAGCGATAATTGGAGCAGTGATGCAAATGGTTTCGCATGGTGTGATGACAGCACTTTTCTTCGGTGCCATTGGGATGATTTACGAACGCACCCATACACGTCAACTTTCGGAGTTAGGGGGATTATTAAAGGTGATGCCTTTTATCGGAACCGTTTACGTGATTACCGGATTGTGTTCTTTGGGTTTACCGGGCTTATCGGGATTTGTTGCGGAAATGACTGTTTTTGTTGGTGCTTGGCAACGACCGGATGTGTTTCACCGCACTGCCACCATACTGGCTGCTGCATCCATTGTAGTAACAGCGGTTTACATTTTGCGAGCGGCTGGCAAAGCGATGATGGGGCCTATCGAAAACGAACATTTCAAGCAATTAAAAGATGCCACATGGAATGAAAATTTTGCTTCTGTTTTATTAATCGTTGGCATTTTAGCAATTGGAATTGCACCGCTGTGGTTGTATAATTTAATAGCGCCCGATGCACAATTAATAATGGAGAACATTGCACGCAGCGCAACAGGAAATTAAACTATGAGTACTGACTTTTTTATATTACTTAAATCGGAATTGAGTGTAGCGCTCATCCTCTTTATTCTACTTATTCTAAAAGTTTGGGATGGAATTAAAGAGAACAGTACCTACTTGCACATAGCGAATTTTTTATTGCTGCTTAATTTTGTTGTCGGGATACTTCCTATTCCTGAAGGAACTCTTTTTAGTGGCATGTTTCATACCAACTCACTTTTGGTTTTTGAGAAATCAATTTTGAATTTGGGAACATTGTTGATCTCAATGTTTGCATACGATTGGTTAAAGACACATAAACACGTTCCTGAATTTTTCATTTTGCTACTAAGCACTTTATTGGGTATGTTTTTTATGATTTCGAGTGGTAATTTTTTGATGTTTTATCTTGGATTAGAATTGGCTTCCATACCACTTGCAGCATTGGCAAATTTTGATTTAGAAAAAATTAAATCATCGGAGGCTGCAGTTAAAATGATACTTCTCTCGGCCTTCTCTTCTTGTATTATGTTATTTGGTATTTCGCTTTTATATGGCAGCACAGGCACCTTAACTTTTAGCGAATTGCCTCCACTTATTGCAGCGGGTAATTTACAATTGCTTTCCTTGATTTTTGTTTTTGTAGGTTTCGCTTTTAAACTTTCTTCTGTTCCATTTCATTTGTGGACAGCAGACGTGTACGAAGGCTCACCGGTAGCTGTAACGGCCTATCTTTCGGTAATTTCGAAAGCGGCTATTGTTTTTGTATTTATATCTGTTTTGGGACCTCTATTTTTAAATTTCCCAAACACGTGGTACAATATTTTATTTTTGAGTATCGTGCTTACCATTACAGTTGGTAATTTATTTGCGATAAGGCAAGACAATATTAAACGCTTTCTTGCTTTTTCCTCCATTGCGCAAGCCGGCTATATTTTATTGGGATTGTCTTCCGGAAATCAAATGGGAACTACTTCTACCATTTATTTTTTGCTAGTATATGTATTTTCTAACCTGGGTGCATTTGGTGTTATTTCAATAGTTTCGGTGCATGCTGATAAGGAGAACATAACCGACTACAAAGGCTTTTATAAAACTAATCCTTTTTTAAGTTGGATACTGGCAATTTCGCTTTTTTCATTAGCGGGAGTTCCGCCAACGGCCGGTTTCTTTGGAAAAATGTTTTTAGTAACAGCAGGTGCTAGTCATGGTAATTTTTTGTTGATTAGCATTGCAGCCTTAAATATGGTTGTTTCACTTTATTACTATTTGCGAGTTGTAAAAGCGATGTTTGTAGATTACAATGCCTCGCCTATTCCAAAGTTATCAGGAAGCAATTCAGCTCGATTTGGGTTACTGATTTGCATTTCGGGTGTTATAGTTATAGGATTCGCAAGTTGCATTTATGATTACATTAACGGTTTAATTTTTTAATTCTTATCAAACCATGGCATTAAATGGAAATTATATTTTCGAAGATTTAGGGGATGTAAAATGCTCCATCGTTGAAAAAAATTGCGATGCCAATCGTGTTAATTTCCTCAAGGAATTGATGGAATTTAATGGCTTTACTGTGGTAGTTGTACCAAGTCCTCCGCCAAAAACTGCACCCAAACCTGCTCCTGTTGAGGGTGCTGTTCCTGAGGTAACACCTGCACTTCCCGAAACTTTTACAGTTGGAGTAACCGACTTAACATTTAATCCGATAAACGGAGTTTACAATCGTCAATTAAAAACACCTGAAGGTAAATTTGTGAGTGTGAATTATTGGAAACAACGAGAGAGCAGCTCGCGTGACGATGTGTGGTATTGGAAGAGTTAGAACTTAGCCATCAACAGTAAATCTTCTTTGACTATTCCATTTTTTTATAAAAATTAATAACTCCAATATCTTGTAATATGAATGTTGAGGGCAAGGCATATCGCACCATTTGGTTGAATGAAGCAAATCAGAAACAAGTTTGTGTTATTGACCAACGCTATCTTCCACATCAATTTATAATTGAAAATCTAACAACAGTAAATGAAGTTGCAACTGCAATTATAGATATGCACATTCGGGGGGCCGGGCTAATTGGAGCAACTGCCGCTTATGGAATGTATATTGCAGCATTAGAAGCAAGCGAACGATCCAATTTTCATGAACATTTGGAGCAATGTGCGATACAACTTAAAGCCACACGACCCACGGCCGTTAATTTGGCATGGGCTGTTAATCGCCAGTTAAAAGAAATTGCCCATGTTGATTCCATTCAGGAAAAAATAAATTGTGCCCTACAAACAGCCGAACAAATTGCGGATGAAGATGCTGCATTTTGTAAAACTATTGGGGAGCATGGAGTGGCGCTTATTGAAGCTATATCGGCTAAAAAAAATGGAGCTGTAGTTAATATTTTAACCCATTGCAATGCTGGCTGGCTGGCATTTGTAGACTACGGTTCTGCAACTGCCCCCATTTATGAAGCACTAAAAAGAGGAATAAAAATTCATGTTTGGGTAGATGAAACACGACCCCGCAATCAAGGTGCAAATTTAACTGCTTGGGAATTATTAGAGCAAGGAGTGCCACATACGGTTATTGCGGATAATACCGGTGGTCATTTGATGCAACATGGAATGGTAGATTTGGTTATTACTGGAGCAGACAGAGTAACAAGAGCAGGCGATGCAGCAAATAAAATTGGTACGTATCTAAAAGCACTTGCTGCCAATGACAATTCTATTCCATTTTATATTGCTTTGCCCTCAAGCACTTTTGATTGGAAAATACGTGATGGAATAAACGAAATTGAAATAGAAGAACGTAATGCTGCTGAAGTAAAATACATGAGTGGATACTGTGATGGTGAACTTAAAACCGTTTTGGTTACACCCTTAAATAGTCCCGCTGCTAACTATGGATTTGATGTGACTCCTGCACGTTTAATTTCAGGATTAATAACAGAGCGTGGAATATGCCCAGCAAATGAACAAGCGGTTTTAACCCTATTTCCGGAGCATGAATAAGGGAAAAGAAACGGGAGTAATTAAATACACAAGCACTTGGATAAAAGCTGAGCCGCTCGAAATAAATTGCATCCAAGAATTAAATGAATGGCGCGATAAATTGTACGCCCTTCACTTTATTGGCGAAAATGAAGATGCCATTGGATATGGTAACATTAGCCTACGCACCATAAAAAATGAATTTATTATTTCCGGTTCTGGAACTGGAAAATTAAATAAACTTGGTGCTGAACACTACACTACAGTTGTGAAGTTCGACTTAGAAAATAATAGTTTGGAAGCCAAAGGGCCAATCCTCGCTTCATCGGAATCACTTACCCACGCAGTGATATATGAGTCGGACGAAAGCATAAATGCAATACTCCATATTCACGATGCTACCTTATGGAAAAAACTGCTGCACAGTGTACCAACAACCAATAGTGAGGTAGAATATGGCACACCGCAAATGGCAAAAGAAATGGTTCGTCTTTTTGCTGAAACTGATTTGCGCACTACCAAAATTTTAGCGATGGCGGGGCATACCGATGGCATTATAACCTTTGGAAAAAACCTTCAAGAAGCCGGAGCTATTTTGCTAAATGCAATGAATCAGCGTTAAGCAAGATAGACAAGCATCAATATTTATAATTCTTTCAAAGCCAAAAGTCTTTCCCAGCGTTTTGCTACACCGGTTTCGGCGCTTACCAATAAATCGGCTGCATGTTCCGCATTTTGACGAACAAGGCTTGAAAAACGGGTTTCATTGTATAAGAAATCTTTAAGTGGCAGACTTGATTCTTTACTGTCGAGTGTAAATCGTTGTCCTTTTTCTTTCATTGGATTGTATCGAAACAAGGGCCAATAGCCTGACTTAACGGCATTCACTTGATGTTCGGCACCATGCGACATATCGTATCCATGTGCAATGCAATGGCTGTAGGCAATTACTAGTGATGTTCCCGGATAGGCTTCCGCTTCTTGTATCGTTTTTACTGCATGTGCGTCATTAGCGCCCAATGCAATTTGCGCCACGTAAGCAGAGCCGTGCGCTATAGCTTGAAGTGCCATATCCTTTTTAGAATTCTCTTTTCCATTAACCGAAAATTTTGCACTTGCTCCAACCGGTGTTGATTTTGATTTTTGACCACCTGTATTGGAATACACTTCAGTGTCCAAAACAATAATATTCACATTTTCGCCGGTAGAAAGAACATGGTCTAAGCCGCCATATCCAATATCATAAGCCCATCCATCGCCGCCTACAATCCAATGTGATTTTTTTACCAGGTGCTCTGCTAAAATAAAAAGTTGCTGCGCTTCAAAAGTTGGAATACGGTCAATGCGCTTGCGCAATTCACGAATGTTATCGCGTTGTTTTTTAATACCGGCTTCGTTGCTTTGATCGAGGTGAATAATTTCTTGAATTAGCGCCTCTCCAATACTGTCCTGAAGTTTATACATTAAGTTTGTAGCAATTTCTGCTTTTTTATCGTAGGCTAATTTAATACCTAATCCAAATTCTGCATTGTCTTCGAATAAGGAATTTGCCCACGCTGGCCCAAAACCATCATTATTTTCAGTCCAAGGAGTAGTTGGCAAATTTGCACCATAAATAGATGAGCAGCCGGTAGCATTGGCAACAATCATTCTATCGCCATACAATTGGGATAATAATTTCACATAAGGCGTTTCACCACAACCGGAACAGGCACCTGAAAATTCGAAAAGTGGTTGCAACAGTTGTGTGCCCTTTACAGTATTTTTATTTACACGTGAGCGATCTATTTCCGGAAGGGAAAGAAAGAAATCCCAATTCTTCGTTTCAGTTTCCTTTAGCGGCAATTGCTCTTGCATATTAATTGCCTTATGCTTTGGATCTGTTTTACTAGTTATAGGACAATATTCCACACATAAATTACAACCGGTACAATCTTCTACAGAAACTTGTAAGGTGTAGGCTTCTTTCTCTTTATCAAACTCTTTCCCAATTGGAGCAATGTGTTTAAAGCTTTGAGGGGAATTTTTTAATTCATCTTTATCATACACTTTGCAGCGAATGGCCGCATGCGGGCAAATTAAAAAGCATTTACCACATTGTGAACACAAGTCAGCATCCCACACAGGCGCCTTATCTGCAATATTTCTTTTTTCATATTGAGTAGTCCCAACCGGATACGCTCCATCTATTGGGAAGGCACTCACCGGTAGCTCATCTCCGTCAAAAGTTAAAATTTTTGCAAGTACATTTTTTACGAATTCAGGAGCATTGTCGCTCACACTTTTTTCGATTTCTATGGTTCCAAATACATCTTTTGAGTAATCGATTTGTGTTAAATTTTCGATTGTTTTATCAACTGCTTCAAAATTCTTAAGAATTACTTGTTCTCCTTTTGCAGCATACGATTTTTGTATAGCTGCTTTAATTTTTTGGATGGCTTCTTCTTTTGGAAGGATACCGGAAATGGCAAAAAAGCAGGTTTGCAAAATAGTGTTTACACGAGAGCCCATGCCTGTTTCGCGTGCCACCCGAGTAGCATTTATGACAAAAAACTTAATTTCTTTTTCGCGAATTTCCTCTTGTACATGATGCGGAAGTTTACTCCAAACTTCTTCATTGGAATGTGGTGTATTCAGCAGGAAAGTTGCACCCTTTTCAGCATGCTTCAGGATGTCGTATTTATTTATAAAATTAAATTGATGGCAAGCAATAAAATTTGCTGAATCAACCAAGTAAGTTGATTGAATTGGATTTTTTCCAAAACGCAAATGCGAAACGGTAAGTGAGCCGGATTTTTTTGAATCGTATACAAAATAACCTTGCACATAATTATCAGTTGTGTCGCCAATAATTTTAATTGAATTTTTATTTGCGCTCACCGTACCATCGGCACCTAAGCCATAAAACAAACCTCTAAATAAATGTTGTTTTTCGAGCGAAAAGAATTTATCATAATTCAAACTGTGATGCGTAACATCATCGTCGATACCAATAGTAAAGTGCTTTTTGGGGACCTCCTTTTTAAGTTCTTCAAAAATGGCGCACACCATTGCCGGATTAAATTCCTTTGAAGCGAGTCCATATCTTCCCGCAATAACTTTTGGATTGTTGCCTTGCCATTCTTCAGCAATTGCATTTACAATATCCATATAAAGCGGGTCACCAATGGCACCGGGTTCTTTACAACGATCTAAAACGGCAATACTTTTTACGCTTGTTGGAATTGCTTTAATCAATTCAGTTATAGCTGCGGGACGGAATAATCGAACATATAAATATCCCACCTTTTCACCTTCATTATTCAAGTAATTAACTGTTTCATTTACGGCACCGGATCCTGAACCCATAATAATTATAATCCTATCCGGAGTAGGATGCCCGTAATATTCGTACAATTTGTATTTTCTTCCGGTGAGTTCTCCGAATTTAACCATCATTTCTGTCACTATCGCAGGAGCTGCATCGTAAAATTTATTGGCAGCTTCACGACTTTGAAAAAACACATCCGGATTTTGTGCAGTACCGCGAATGGTAGGATGCTCGGGCGACATAGCACGTTTACGAAAAGCAAGTAAGGCTGATTTATCGAGCATACTTTCAATCACATCATCCGGAATAACTTCCACTTTAGTTAACTCGTGCGAAGTGCGAAAACCATCAAAAACATTTAAGAACGGCAAAAGACTTTTTAAAGTTGAAGCTTGAGCAATCAAGGCCATATCCATTGCTTCCTGTGCATTTCGACCAAACAACATGGCCCAACCTGTTTGACGCACCGACATCACATCCGCATGGTCTCCGAAAATGGATAGTGCATGTGTAGCCAATGTTCGCGCAGCAATGTGAAAAACGGTTGGTGTGAGTTCGCCTGCAATCTTATACATGTTGGGAATCATCAACAACAAGCCTTGTGAGCAAGTGAAAGTGGAGGCCAAGGCACCGGCTTGCAATGCCCCATGAATGGCACCGGCGGCACCTCCTTCACTCTGCATTTCCATTACTCGGGGAACTTCACCAAAAATATTTTTGATATTGGCCGACGACCACTCATCGCAATACTCTCCCATTGCGGAAGACGGTGTTATGGGATAAATGGCACATACTTCGCTTGTTTTATAGGCAATGTAAGCCGCAGCCTCATTGCCATCCATGATTTTTATTTTCCCTTTCATTGTTCTTCAATTATAGATTTTTCAAATTGTGATTTTACCTTGTAAAAACTATTAATAAGTTCAGCCTTATCTCCATGCCTGTTATCCAATCTATCAAACTCTGTGGCTACCATATCTAATTCACGCTCATTCAATAATGATTTGGACACGCTTAAAATAATTTTGTTTTCCTTTTTAATGTGGTCTTCCAAATACTCCATGTACTTGCTTACAAGGATTCTTAGTTGCTTGTAATCATAGAGTATATAAACGTTTTCAATTTCTGCCATAATGCTTTTAAAATCTTCATGACTGTCGCAGATCTCGTGCATAAATTCGGTGCTTAAATTGGCCGAGCGGTTACGCAAAATGGGATAAAGAATTCCTTCTTCTTTTGGGTGATGATATATTTCAGAAAAATTTCTAAAAAAAATGATCATGTCATACATTAAGGTAAAGTAGCGATCATTGTCCTTTATCTTCTGAATTTCTTTGCTGGTTTCGATTGCTTGAAGCAACACTTTATGCTCCTCAAGTAAGGTATTAATTGCATCCATGGCTAGTTTATTTTATTTAATTCTACTTCAAAGCGAGTAGCCAATTGATGTGCTGCTCCTCTTGTTTTACCTATTCAAAGGTTCATGGATTGTGCGTAGAAAAAAATGATATGAATCATACCGCCAACCCATTGATAATCATGGTAGGATTAAAAATAAATTGGCACTAAAAAGTAAAACGATCTAGAAATAAAAGAATTGAAAATTGAAATTTAGAAGGTGCTAAAAGTGTTAATGTGTTAAATTGCATAACAGTGCAATCTCTTTTTAGCAGAATGGAAGGAAAATAAAGCGTCCATCTGTAAAGTAAGTGTATCAGATGGACGCTGCTTGTGAAAATAAAAAGGATGTATTGCTTAAGCTGATTTCAGTTAAGCACCAAATTGTGATAAGTGATGATTCAAATGTTTATAAAACATATTGTTCCATTCGTTCACATTCAGTTTTCCAAACGAAAGTGATTCCTTGTTATCGAAATACGATTCGCCCAACTGTTGTGTTTTTTTTATGTGTTCAATAAGCCTGTTTTTTTCAGTTTCAAACACACGCTCATCAACTATCAAAAATGCCGGTGCGGTGCGGCTATTTTTGGGATAAGCCTTTTCGTTAGTAACAACGCCTTTTACAAATAATTTTAGCATCAGTTTTAAGAATCCCTTTGGGGCAGGGTGTTTTGATTCGTAAATCATTTCGTAAGTAACGTTGCAATGTGCCAGCATTTGTGCAACATTCATTTTACCCCATTGCGCTTGTGTTTTTGGGGTTAGTGTATTAATGCGCTGAATAATTTGATTCGAAACTTCGGTAGTAAAAATGTTTGGTAAAGCCATATAGTTTTTTTGTTGATTAGCGTTAATTAATTTGATTTCTCCGGTATTCTTTTGAGTGTTGCTAAGAAGAATGCCCAATATTTTTGCACTGAACTGATTTGTGTTTTTTCATCCGGTGAATGGGCACCTGTAATGTTTGGGCCAAAAGAAATCATTTGCATGCCCGGGTAGTTCGTACTTAATATTCCGCATTCCAATCCTGCGTGACAGGCACTAACCAATGCATTTTCTTTAAACATTTCAACATATAAATTGCTCATAATTTTAACAATAGCCGCGTCGGGTTCGGGCGCCCAACCAGGGTACGAGCCTTTAAATTCAACGCGTGCAGCCATCAATTCAAATGCTGATTTTAACGAATTGGCCAAGTCCATTTTTTCAGAATCAACCGAACTTCTGGTCAAACATTGAATGGAATATTCACCATCCTTTACAAGCACTCTTGCTAAGTTATTTGAAGTTTGCACCAAATGCTCAATATCGGGACTCATGCGGTAAATACCGTTCGCACAGGCATAAATGCTTTTGAGTAATTTACTTTGAAAACCCTTTTGCAACACACGTTTTCCACCTTCAGTTGGCGCACAGGTTAACACAAAATTAGGATCAGTGGTTTTCAATTCAGCCTTCAATTCTGCTTCCATTTCCTTTACAAATGAATCTAAAGCAGCTGCTTCCTTTTCAGGAACAACAAGGCTGGCTGTTGATTCGCGTGGGATAGCATTTCGCAAACTTCCTCCATCGATGCTGCTAATTTGTATACCAAATTTTTGAAATGCACCCAATAAAACTCGGTTCATGAGCTTGTTCGCATTTCCTCTCCCTAAATGAATATCCATTCCGGAATGGCCACCGGTTAATCCTTTTAATGCAATTGTGTATGCAGAAACAAGTGGAGGAGCAGCCTCAAGCGTGTAACTACCGGTTGCAGTAACATCCACTCCACCGGCACATCCAATGGTTAATTCACGATCGTCTTCAGTATCAAGGTTCAGCAAAATTCTGCCCTCTAGCAAGCCACCTTGTAGGTTTAATGCTCCTGTCATTCCGGTTTCTTCATCAATCGTAAACAAGGCTTCAATGGCAGGATGCGCCATATCTTTTGAAGCAAGAACGGACATAATTGTAGCCACACCAATTCCGTTATCGGCTCCCAAGGTGGTTCCCTTTGCTTTTACCCAATCCCCATCTACAAACATTTCGATTCCTTGGCTTGCAAAATCGAAGATTGTATCCGCATTTTTTTGATGTACCATGTCCAAATGGCTTTGAAGTACAACAGTTTGTTTGTGCTCCATCCCTTTACTGGCAGGTTTTTTAATAATTACATTTCCTACCTCATCTTTACTGGTTTCCAAGCCCAATTTTGATCCAAATTCAAGCATGAAAGCAATAATTTTTTCTTCTTTTTTTGAAGGGCGGGGAATAGCATTTAGGTTAGCAAAATGATTCCATAATTCTTTAGGTTCTAATTCTTTTATTGATTTGGTCATGAATATTGGATTTTGAGTCTGCAAAGGTATTTTATTTTATTGAGCAAATACAGCATTTAAAATCCTGCTTTACGCAATCATTTTGCAAAAAATCTAATTCTTACGATATTTACATCCTACCCAAAAAAAAGTGTATCCATTTTTACACTTCCGAATTTTAGTTACACCAATTTACACCAAAGCCTGCTAAAATGAAATATTACATTAAGTATGATATTAATGTTTCCTGTAAAAAAATAATTCAGGATCACATGACACGGTTGCAGTTAAAACATCTCTATTTAGGTTTAGGATTACTTGAGATGGAAGAAGTAGTTTCGGATGAAAAACTTGCGCATCTAAATTCTGAATTAAGTTTGTATGGTATCGAAATTGTGGAGAACAGTAAGAGTCAGCTGGTTCAAAAAATTAAAGAAATCATAATTGATATGGTGTATAAAGAGGAAAAATTACCGGTTTCAAAAATATCAGCCTATTTAGCAGATAAATTAAATCATAGCTATGGCTATATCAGTAACCTCTTCTCTGAACTTACTTTTACTTCGATTGAAAACTTTATTATTCTTCAAAAAATTGAACGTGCAAAACAATTAATTACAACAAACGAATTTAATTTTACTGAAATTTCATTTAAACTAAATTACAGCAGTGTGGCACATTTTAGCACACAATTTAAAAATTCCACGGGGCTTACACCTTCTGCGTTTCAACGCATAATTAAAAAAAGACAAGATAATTTACTAGGATAAGTTTAAATAACCGATAAAAAATAAATCGATAATGAACCAACACCCAATTAAAATTTTATTAGCTGATGACGATGAGGACGATGTTTTCTTTTTTAAAGAAGCATTTCTGGATATCAAAATTAAAACTGAAGTAAATTGTGTGAACGATGGAGTTGCATTGATGGAATATTTGAACCATACTGAAAATCCAATACCACATGTGCTTTTCTTAGACTTAAACATGCCAAAAAAAAACGGAATTGATTGCCTAAAGGAAATTAAACAAATTGCACGTTTAAAAGAGATTGCAGTGGTGATTTACTCTACCTCTGCTTCAGAAGAAGACATTGAAGAAACATTTGTTCAAGGGGCCAATGTGTATCTCAAAAAGCCAAGTAATTTTAATACTTTAAAAAAGGTGCTGGGTCAGGTTATCAGCATTAATTGGCAGTACCAAACATCGGGATTAAACCGAGATAATTTTTTGTTACAGCTTTAAAAAGCCAAACGCAACTTGTTTAAAAATGGATTACAAATCATTTTTTACTAGCAATTTTTTAGTCAAGGGAATATTTGTTGCGTCCTTGGTTATTCTCATTTTTATTTCAGGTATATCCTACAAGAACTCCATTACCGTATCTGAATCATCTGACTTGGTCTTGCATACTTACAAAGTGCAAGTTCAGTTAGAACAATTGGTTTCGAATTTAATTGATGCTGAATCCTATCAAAAAGGGTATATCATAACGCGAGACTCCAGCTTTTTGATGCCTTACAAAAATTCAAATTTAAAAGTAAAAGCCTCGTTAAAAAAACTAAAGGTACTAACAGCAGCAAATGCACATCAGCAATCCAATTTAATCTCGTTGGCACTTTTGATAGAAACCCGTTTTCTGCTTTTAGAAAAAACGATTGCCAATGTTTCCCAAAACAAGCTCACTAAGGATGAGCTCATAAAAAACATGCTGCTGAGTAAAAAACAAATGGACATTATTCGTTCCAATGCAAGCCGAATGATTAGTTTGGATAATTTGAATCTGAAAGAACAACAAAAAAAATACGAACATGAAATATCTTTTACCCCACTTATCACTTTGCTTTTACTGTTCTTTTCGCTGCTTGTATTTATTTTTTCATTTTACAAAATCAATAAAGATATTGAAGTATTAAAAAAATCGAACCTCGAATTACTGATTACAACCGAATCGTTTAAACATGCCGAAGAGATTGGAGATTTTAGCAGTTGGAGATGGGATTTAGACAGCAATGAATTTACCTATTCCGACAGTCAATATCATTTACTTTGCTGTGAACCGCAATCCTTTCGACCGGGAATAAATGAATTTTTACAATTTGTGCATCCAAGCGATACACACTTGTTAGTGGCTGCCGGAAAAGCATTAATGCATCAAGGACACTATCCAACTACTTTTTACCGAATCATTCGAAAAGATGGAAAACTTAGGTACTTTAAATCCTTAGGTAAAATGCTCACTGACGTTAGCGGAAAAAGAATTTTTATTGGGATTAATAGCGACATCACAGAAGAATATTTAAATAGTATTGCTTTAGAAGAGCGTAATCGAGAACTGGAACAAAGCAATAAAGAGCTCGCCTCTTTTAATCATATTGCGAGTCACGATATGCAAGAACCTTTGCGCAAAATTCAGACGTTTATTTCGCGCATTGCCGATAATGAATCATTCGGGTTTTCGGGTAAGGCAAAGGAATACTTTACCCGAATTCAACTTTCGGCTGAACGCATGCGTTTACTAATTGACGATTTGTTATTGTTTTCGCGCACCAACAGAATTGAAAAGGTATTTGAAAATTCAGATTTAAATGACTTGCTTGAAAATGCCAAGCAAGAATTGATTCAATCTATTGAAGAAAAAAATGCCCATATTCATGCCGAAAAATTACCAGTGCTGAGTGTGATTCCATTTCAAATTCAGCAATTGTTCATGAATCTTTTGGGCAATTCACTTAAATACAGTAAACCCGGAACTGCGCCCCAAATTACTGTGAAATATCAACTTGAGCAGCAGCTAGTAATACCTCATGTTAACATTGATCCCCACCTTAAATTTCATAAGTTAACTTTTATAGACAATGGAATCGGTTTTGATGCGCAATACGCCGAAAGCATTTTTATATTATTTAGTCGCTTGCATACTGTTGCAGATTATCCCGGTACCGGAATTGGGCTTTCCATTTGCAAAAAAATAATTGAAAACCACAAGGGCTATATCCTAGCAGAAGGAAAGGAACAAGATGGTGCTACGTTTCACATTTTTCTTCCGGCCTAAAGCTTATTGCTTTCTTAAAATTAGAAATTCAGAAATGGAAATCATATAAACTTTTATTGCGTTTGTATAAATCAATATTTAGCAATGATTAAGAATATTGCATTCCAATTGTTGACGATGTTTCATGAATCACTTTCACATCATTATTGTATTTCTGCTTTTTATTCTTTGGTTTATTTGCTTCATATTCCTAAATGCTGCACCTAGCATACATCTTTTACTTGCCATTTCAGGCATTTTACTATTAAACCGCTTTACACAAAAGGATAAAATATAGAATTAATCTCTTTGCAAAAATTACTCCGGTAAGGCAATTCAATTTAGCACCTTCTCTTAACCACAATAAGTAAGAATTGAATGAAATAGTGTTTCGAAAAAAATTTATATTTTTTTGCCAAGACCATTAATCCAAATGCGACAAGGCTTTTCGATATACCTAAAAGAAAGCGCTCCTATTGAAATTGTTGAGACAAAATAAATGAATAAGATTCCTCCGGTTGATGTAAGCCCAAAATAGTTTGGAGGTTCTGGCGGTCCGTCAACAGGCGGGGCATTCATAAGCCAAACTTTTATGGACATAACAACAGAAAATAAAACGATATGCCACATATAAATTGAAAATGACCAATCGCCTAGCTTTTGTAAAATTGGATTCATGTAAAAGCGATTCATGCTTTTGCTCCCATATACAGTGCTTAAAACAATTAGTGCAAAAAAATGTGGTGCAAGAACATCGGAAAAATTAAAGTGCGAATAAATAGAATACATCGCCACAATTATCAACAGAAAAACATCAGAACCAACTTTACTTTTTAGAAAATTTGCCACATACAATCGATACACACACATACCAAGTGTAAATCCCAAGATACCCCGTAGAAATCCCCAATCATAGGTTAAATCCAAATCTCGACCTGCAGTTAAAAACGGAAATAAAATAAATTTATGAGGCGAAATCCAAAACACTAATCCTGCATACAGCAATGTGATACAAAATATTGTTATGAATGTTTGAGGAAGGCTAAACTTTGAAAACGGTTTTACCAAAAATGGAAAAATTAAATAGGCAATCCATTCTGCACTGATGCTCCAACTCGGAATATTCCATTTAAAAACAGTATCCAAGTGAGCCGAATTGAGCAAAAGCAATTGGGTAGGCAAGGCACTAAAATCATTAATGGCTTTATCAACAACACCAAGATACTCGCCCTTGCCTATTAAATAAGTTATACCTACACATCCAACACAAACCATCAATGTAATAAAATGCAAGGGGTAAATGCGTGCAAACCTTGCTTTTAAAAAGACACCTATTTTGTTGGCTTGATTGGAATCCAGAAAAAATGATTCATATACATAGCACATTATAAATCCGCTAAGAATAAAAAACAAATCCACCATTAAATATAATTTGCGAAACCAAAAAGTTGTTTCTGTTCCGATAAACGGAGCAATTATTTCGTTACCATGAAAAACTACAACCAGCAAGGCTGCAATTCCTCGTAAAGCCGTTGCATTATTGAGGTAGGTTTTATTTTGAATCATGTTTATCCATTTTATGGAGTTAAAATAGATAAATAAACTAAGAAAAGGAAGTTTGCTACTTCAACGAAAGAGTTGATTGAGTTATCTTTCCTAAGTTTGCTGAAACAAAAAAAATCAACGCTTGGAAAGACTATCCGAACTACGACAACTTTTAAAAATTGAACGTGAAGAAGATTATGAGCAATACAAAGCCCATTTTGCACGGAACAACATCAACCATCGAAAGCAAACTGGTGTAACTTGGTATCCTATTTCCATAACAAATACGGAAATTGGAGTAGGAGAATATATTAGCATAGATGTTGAACGTACCACGAATCATAATGCACCTCATCAATTTTCGGGTGGAAAAACAATTGCGCTATTTTCGAATGCAAATCCGGATGCAACACCTATAAACGGCACTCTAAAAGTGCTGGGACCAAATAAACTTAGAATTTCATTAAGCATTGATGAATTGCCCGATTGGTGCGACGATGGGAAGCTGGGCATTAATCTCCTTTTTGATGAAACAGGGTACAAAGAAATGGACATTGCGCTTGAAAAAGTGATTCATGCAACTAAGAATCGTCTTGCCACTTTGCGCGATGTAATGTTTGGATTACAAACTCCTTCATTTGAAAAAATCGATGCTACATTGAAATGCGACGGATTAAATGATTCGCAAAATGAAGCTGTAAAAAAAATCATCGCTGCTAAAGATATTGCACTTATACATGGCCCTCCAGGAACGGGTAAAACCACCACATTAGTACAAGCAATTTGTGAAGTGCTAAAAACAGAAAAGCAAGTTTTGGTATGCAGTCCCAGCAATACTGCCGTAGATTTGATGACGGAAAAATTACATCGCGAAAAAATAAGTGTACTTCGATTAGGTAATCCTGCGCGTATTTCGGAGGAAGTTTTGATGAATACACTGGATGCAAAAGTAGCCGCACATGCATCTTATAAAGATTTAAAAAACTACCGCAAAACAGCCGAAGAATATTTTAGAATGGCAAGCAAATACAAACGCACCTTTGGCCGGGAAGAAAGAGAACAGCGCCAATTGTTATACCAAGAAGCACGAAAAATAATTGGAGAAGCGCGTGTGCTGGAAGATTATATCACCCAAGAACAATTCAATACTGCACAAGTAATTGCCTGCACACCGGTTGTTTCATCCAACCGAATGATGCGCGACAAACAATTTACAACTGTGTTTATTGATGAAGCAGCACAAGCACTCGAACCCATGAGTTGGATTCCGATAAGCAGAAGCAACAGAGTGATTTTTGCAGGCGATCATTTTCAGTTACCTCCAACTGTAAAATCAAAAAAAGCTGAAGCGGGAGGATTAAAAGAAACTCTTTTTGAACGTTGCATGAATATTGAAAATGTGTCGGTAATGCTCACTACGCAGTACCGCATGCATGAGCACATAATGAATTTTTCGAACCAGCAATTTTACGGTGGAAATCTTATAGCGGATACACGGGTGAAAGAAAAAGTATTAAGTGTGGATCCTGCTGATTTTACGTTAACAAAAGCGCTTTCCTTTATTGATACTGCCGGTTGTGCGTATGCGGAAATTGTTAATCCCGAAAGTTTAAGCATTTGCAATCCGGAAGAAGCGGTGCTTTTACTGAAACATTTAAAACTTTTAATCGCGCAGTATTCGCAAAATAATAAAAACACAAAGAACCTTTCAGTTGGAATTATTTCGCCTTATAAAGAACAAGTGCAATACCTTGCGGAGTTAATAGATGGCGATGAAGAAATTAAGAATGCTCCGGCAAAAATTGTGGTAAAAACAATTGATGGCTTTCAAGGGCAAGAGCGCACTGTAATTTATATAAGCTTGGTAAGGAGTAATGACAACAAAGAAATTGGATTCTTATCAGACATCCGCAGAATGAATGTTGCACTTACTCGCGCGCGCGAAAAATTGGTGGTTATTGGCGATAGCGCTACCCTTGCGAATCACCCCTTTTACAAAGCATTTATTGATTATGCAGAAAGTGTAGAAGGTTATCAGTCGGCTTGGGAATTTGTGGAGTAATTATTCTATCAAGCAACTAAAAAATTTAGTCTAACTAAGTTCTCAACTCAATAAGCAACATTCACAAACATGCGATATGATACAACTTACTGGCTGAACTGCTTAACTATGTATTCAGCTGGTATTAAAAGAGCTGCATCGGTTGAATATTTGAAAAGATGCCATTTCAGTTAATGAGATTAGTTGATAAACAGCTATGAGATTGGAATTAAAAAATAGCAGGATTTGACAAATTTATTGCTGCATCGATTTTTAACTTTGTTTTTGATAATTAAAAAAAAACAATGAATAATAGAAAAATAGTATTTATTCTCTGCTTTCTTATTTCTGTTTTCTATGAAACAAAAGCACAGAATACGGCACAAAATTTAGACAGTTTACTTACAACTACATTGGATAGTATGCGCACAGTGCTTAATGTAAAATCTTTGAGTGCTGCAATGAAATTTTCTGACACATCTGTTTGGGCGCATGCTAATGGAATTTCTTCTCTAATGCCGCTCGACAGTGTTACAACTAACAGCGTATATTTAATTGGGAGCATTACCAAAACAATTACAGCAGCTTGCATTCTTCAACTTGCTGATATTGGAATTTTAAACCTTGATGATAGTTTGCATGAATGGCTCGACACATTTCAATTTATTAATCCCAACATAACCATACAACAACTCCTAAGGCATCAGAGTGGAATTTATGAGGTGCTTTCCAACCCTAATTGCCAGCCAACCTTAATCGCTAACCCTGATTCGGTATGGGCCTTAGAAGACCTTATAACTACTTTTGTTAAACCACCCTTATTTGCACCCGGTACCAATTGGTCGTATTGCAGTACAGGATATTATTTGCTGGCTATGATTATTAAGGAGGCAACCGGCTTTTCTTATTACCAGGAATTACGAAACCGTTTTTTTACTCCACTTGCATTGAGCAGTTTGGCCATTCCGGCTTTCGAAACAATAACTTTGCCCACAGCACATGTTTGGCTTGATTTGAATGGCGATGGAATTACGGATGATGCGGATTGGTTTTACATGAGTTATTTCGCCTTAAATTCAACAGCCGGTCCTGCAGGAGGTTATTTTGCAACACCTACAGATATCTCACGTTGGATGTGGACATATATGCGCGGAGATTTACTTTCGGCTAACATGATGTCGCTTGCAAAAGTTACTGTTGCGGCACCCGGATTACCGGGCGCTACCTATGGGTTAGGCTTAATGAAAAAAACATTTAATGGGTTACAAGGTTTCGGCCACGGTGGAGACCTTGCTTATGCTGCCAGTTCATGGTACTTTCCTACAAAAGATGTAAGCATAACCGTTTTTACTAACGACTCAAAAAACAATTCATGGACCTTGGCACCAGTAATATCAGCGCTTTTAAAACAGTATACTTTGCATACTATTCCAACAAGTTCAAGCGAGCACCTTAACACTGATTTTAATCTGCTTTATTATCCTAATCCATTCAAAAATGAATTAACCTTTGTAGCTAGCAATTTAGAGGAACATAAAAAAGCTTTCTTGATTTTATATTCTAATTTGGGACAAGAAGTTGCACGATGTGAAAATTTAAACGATGGAAGCAACACAACTAAATTTGAATTTACCAACCTCGAAAAACTGGGCTCCGGAATTTATTTCGGTAAATTGATGCTTGATGGCGTACTAATTAAAACCATTAAAGTTACAAACAGCTGACCATTCTTATTTTAAATTTTAAATTATTTTTACAGAAAACGAGCAGCTTATGGTTAATGTTTTTTCTGTTAAAAGCAATACGGATTGGATACTTCCAAAAAAAAGTTGTTTAATCAACTTTTCCTTACTTCAAGAAATTAAATGTGCTGCTCCATTTAGAAGCTTCTCCATTAAATATGTTTCAAACGGAATTGAGAAATACAATGTAAATGGAAATATTTACAATATTAAATCCGGCGAATATTTATTAGCAAATCATTTTTCAGAGGGTATTGTTGAAATCGATAAAGCGGTAAAAGGGATTTGCATTGATGTTGCACCCGATTTGCTTTCTGAGACAGTTGCAAGCTTTATGAGACCGGATACACCGGTTGCCGATATCCTATTGGATACCTTTTTTAATACTCCGGATTTTTTGGAAAATAAATACAGCGTTAAAAACACAAATGTTGGAAAATTTCTTCAAAATTTAGACGCTGCAACTTCTTCCAACATGCAGGAAAGTATTAGTTTTAACCGCGAATTTTATTATAAATTAGCGGAATGTGTTATCGCTGATCAGTTGCCAATTTACCAACAACTACAAATGGTTTCCGGTGTGAAGGCCAGTACAAGAAAGGAACTGTTCAGAAGAATTAGTACAGGAAAGGATTTTATAGACAATTATTTCAAACTACCTATTGAAACGTCAGCTATCGCCAAAGAATGCGGAATGTCTGAATATCATTTTTACAGAGTATTTAAAGCTGTCTTCGGAATCAGCCCACACCAGTATATCATTCAAAAAAAATTGTTTTACGCTAAAAAAAGAGTTCAGCATTCTGAACAATCTTTAACTGAAATAGCTGTTGAAGCAGGGTTTTCAGATGTGTTTGCGCTTAGTAAATCCTTTAAGCAACTCTTTGGATTCCCACCTTCATTCCTTCGCCGATCAAATTAACTCACTTTATTGTTTACTTCATATTCACAAACTGCAGGGGCACCTCAAAATCACTGCTGCGCACCAATGCAATTACCTGTTGTAAATCGTCAATCTTTTTTCCGCTCACACGCACTTGCTCATCCATGATTTGCGCTTCTACCTTTAATTTTGAATCCTTTATTTTTTTAACGATTTTCTTAGCAGTTTCTTTGTCGATTCCTTCTTTAATTTTGATGTCCTTTTTCATCATATTTCCGGAAGCATAACGCTCTTTTCCAAAGTCCAAACTCAAGGGATCTAAACGTTGCTTAATCATTCGCGAACGGATTACATCTTCAATGGCTTCAACCCGCATTTCACTTTCGGTGAGTATGTGCACTGTTAATGCTTTTTTATCCAACTCAATCGTACTTTTTGAATCACGAAAATCATACCGCGTTATTATTTCTTTACGAGCTGTATTAATAGCATTGTCGAGCAATTGATGATCAATTTTATTTACAATATCGAAGGAAGGCATAAGGCTTTTTTTTAAAATTTGAAATTAAAATTAGAACAAAAATCCAAACCGCAGCGAAGAATCGGAGTAAACTCCATTCTTAAACCCAAAAACATAATCCACTCGAATAAACAATTTTTGCAAACCAATTCCGGCTTCCTCATAATGAAAATTGCCATTGGTAACAACAAAATTAACAGTAATCAATTCTTGAATTTTGGCCCTTTTTAAAAGGGGGACTTTGTTTAAAATTGCGCCGTTAAAATTTTGTTGCAAATGTATTTCAGCAAATTCATTGTTGGTACTATTGCTATAATAATCGAGTAATTGAAATTGCTTTCCACTAAAATTAGAATACAAGGTTTTATTCCCATTAAAATATTTCCAATCCATAAAACTCATTTGGGTGCGGTTCACAAAGCGCCCGGCTTCCAAACTATAATGAAACACTCCTGCTCTTTTCCAATTGATGTTGCCTTCGGCACCCAATTTAATTAAATCCAAATCCACATCACTATTTAGAATATTCTTTATTGCTCTTTTGTAAAATAGCGTAAAGCTGGGATACTTGGAATCCTGAAGCAATTTTTCTCCCCTGTTAAAATAATAACGTTGATACGGTGTAAACTGTAAAGCAGCCTCCACATGAAAAGATTGGTTTCTAAAAAAAGCGAATTGTTGATTATCCGGAATTAAGGGATCATTGGATTGAAATTCCTTGTTTGATTTGATAAGTGAAAAGGAAGTAGTATTTCGCAAGGGATTGCGGTCAGCATACTCCACAGCATTAAATAAAATTAAACCGTTCATAAGTTCAGTAGTATGCTCCATCCGAATATAATACTTTTCAAATATTTTCATAAAATTATCTTTCAATAACAGGGTATACAAAGTATTTACAAGTGGAGAGATAACATTGCTGTTAAATTGCAGCATATCCTTTCCACCACTAAGAGATAGTTTTGCAAATCGTTTGCTGTTATAAGTGTAACTCAAATTACCAAAGCCATAGTATGCCTTATTTGAAAAACCATAGGCCGCTGTGCCACCCGCTTCGATACTCTTGAGGGAGGCAATTTTTTTGGTAAAAACAAAGGTGGGTGCAACAACAACTCCTTGCACTGTGTTAAATGAAATATGGTTATACATTGGCTTCCATTCAAAACGAGTTTTTCGCAGTGAGCTTTCATTCGTATAACCATCAATAATATTATTCCATTTAAACTTATTTTTAATTTTTTCTACTGAATCAATATAGGCATTGGAACTGTGCACTATTTCAATACTATCCCGCCAAGAATAATCTTTTATTTCTGCTTGTGTTAATGGGATAATTCTTTTGGATTCCCAATATGCACTGTCGCGATTAAGCGCATCTTCACTAAATGTAATTGCAGCACCTGTAAAGCGTGCAGATGAACTTATGTCTTCCAACCTGTAATTTGAAATCACAGCATTGTAAACTCCCTTACCTCTAAATCCGAGTGCTCCAAAGATGTACTCAAAATTATTTTTAAAAGGCATCCAGATGCTATCCTTCACCTGAATATATTCTTGGGTTATTCGAAGCGTGTCAACGTATTCAATTCCTGCATTTTTATCCAGCATCAAATCGGTACTATGAATGCGCCAAGAATTTTCGACTATATAAATTACTCCGCTAAACACAGCATCTTCTTTTCGTTTTGGAATTACTTGTATTTTATTAATCATTTCACCATTTTCCTGAAAGGTGCCCAAGAGCTTATACTTATAATTTCGCAAGGCAGCCGGAGCTATGGGTGAAATAAAACCGCGCACCGAAAGTGCTGTATTTTTTATAGCGCTCTCATAAAAATTAAAATCCATGTCGGATGCACGATTGTAGCTAAATCCATTTTTCTTTCCACTGGTTTTACTTGCAATCATTTCTTCTTGAACTTTATCCGGTTGACTGAAATAGTAATTGGATTCTGATTCTGATAAATATAAAATCCCTGAAGCACTGTCAATTAAACCTCCTATAGAAACTCTTATCCCGGCAATTTTTTTGGGTGGATATTTTGTTACTTTTTCCATTCCTTTTATGTACACGTTGCAGGAATATGACTTCACTAAGTTTAAATAATACTTTCTCCTTTTTTGAGCCGCACGAATTACAGCATAGGCCGGATCCTCAGCAGCAGCATTTATTTGTATTGCCTTAAGCAGAAAAGAAGATGGGGCGAGTTGCACATTTAATTTATAGCTTTCTTGCGCAATTGTAATAGTCCTTTCAATTTGTTGATAGCCGATTAATTGAAATCCAATTTTATAGTTACCCGGAGCAAGATCCAAAAAATAAAAACCATCGGAGTTGGTAGTAGTTCCAATACTTGTACCCTTTACATACACCACAGCAAAAGCAAGTCCTGTATTTGATTCGTCCGACACAACGCCACTGATGCGTGTTGCAAAAATTACAAATGGGAATAAAAGCAACACTAAAAGCAAAAATATCTTCGGCATAAAAGCAATAATTGTATTACAAATTAAGTACTTTTTTGTAATACAAGAGTTTTCTTTTGCAGCCTATATTTTCACACGACTCCAGTTTTCACCCGACTTAATTCGATACAATTGCATTTCGCTAATTTTAAATTGTTTTGCAATCATTTTCATTCGGGTTTTACGATTGGGATCATTAATTTTAGCTTTGATGAGCGCAACAGTTGCTTCAGTAAGTTTGTGTCCTTTACGCGTTTTGTTGCGTTCCAAAAATTGACGTTGTGCTTCAATTACCAGCGGGCTCTTTTTTGCATGCGCCAACATTTCCTTGTAGGTAGCCCATTTCAGGTTTTTATAATGATTATTGTCTTTGGTAAAATTTAAGTGTATCACATATGTTTGATCTTCACTGGTTCGCTCACAAAAATTTTCGGCAACTAACTTATGGCGCATTAGCTTATGATATTGGGTCTTTCCATTTCGCACCCTAGTATAACCGAACATACTATACCCTCCCACTAATGACCCTTTGAGCAAATCACCGAATCGAATTTCGTCGGTATAGCTAACCATGCGTCCATAATTAGAAATCGCATAACGCTTTTTTAACTTATGTTTTGGAAAAATTTCCTTCCATTCCTCATCCACAAAAAATTTAACTTCTTTCATATATATATAATTATTGTTCTTCTGCAACCACTTCAGTCACTTCGGGAATAAGTCGTTTTAACAAACCTTCAATTCCGGCTTTTAGGGTAAAGGTAGAAGAGGGGCAACCACTGCAAGAGCCTTGTAAAACCACCGTTACAACACCATTCTTAAAAGATTTAAATGTTATTGCACCTCCATCACCTTCCACTGCCGGTCGAATATATTCATCTAAAATTTGTGCAATTTTAATATCTGTTTCATTGGTTGGCTTTTCGCCGACAAGCTCTGTTTCACTAACAATTGCAGCCTTTTCAGTCACCACCTTTTGTGATAAAACAGGTAAACCTTTACTTAAATAGTCTTGCAAGAATTCACGTAAATCACTTTGAATATCAAACCATTCGACACTCTTTGTTTTTGAAATGGTAATAAAATTGGAGGCAATAAATACACCGGTTACAAATGGGAAGCTAAATAATTTTGCTGCCAAGGGCGAAGATTTTGTTTGTTCTTTTGCCGGAAAATCAATAGGTGTGCCTTCAATCAGTTTCCGATTCGAAACAAATTTCATGGCTGCAGGATTGGGGGTAGATTCTGCGTAAAGTTGTGTTGGAATGCTTACAATTTCCATATTCATGATTATTTTCACAAAGATATTGCTTTGAATTGAAATTTGCATTTCTTACGTCGAATGCATAAAATTGAAAGAAAAACACTATTTTAGGGAAGTCAAATGTTAATAAGTCAATAAAAAAACTATAACCTTTTTTCTGCGCTTCCGTATACACTTTACTTATACTGAAAAACAGAACGGTGTATTTTATAACAAAACCAAATCCATGAATCGATTTCTACCAAAAAGCCTGATTGTAGGGGTTCTGCTGTTTATTGCGGGATATTCTTCAAAGGCACAAACCACTCCATACGCCTACAAAGGGCTTTATGTATACGCGATAGATACTATACTTAGTGATGCAACAGGCAATGCAGAAAATATTTTATTTCGCTATTGCCGCGACAGTTCTTTTAACGCTATTACGATTAGTATTGGGTGTTTAAATTTACATACTTCTCCAAGTTATACAGCAAAACTTGCGGCATTTATTAAAAAAGGAAGAACCCGTTATGGAGTGAAATACTTTTCGGCTGTAGTGTCTGAATATACTACACTTCTTACGGAAGTGCACCCCTTTCAAATTAGCCGAACTGATACCTTAGAACGTTTTAATCATTACAATTTTGAATTTGAATATTGGAACGATGCCAATTACAATAGCGGAAAAACCTACTGTACAAATTTTTTAACACCAGGAGGCTACAGCTGCGATTCGGTGGGTGCATGGAGCTATTTTAGTAAAAACATGAA
Source organism: Bacteroidota bacterium (assembly GCA_016721765.1). Classification (NCBI taxonomy): domain Bacteria; kingdom Pseudomonadati; phylum Bacteroidota; species Bacteroidota bacterium. Next base: position 1,919,304 of record JADKHO010000001.1, on the reverse strand, counting down.
ACGGGTTGATTCCCTTGCAGCTGCAGATGGAATAAAAAGTACGGTTTATATTGGCGTTAGTAGTAAGGATACATTAAAAAATCGCTTTGTTGCGAATACTGTCGATTTGGTGATGCTTGCTTGTTATAATGCTGATACCTCAAAATTATACATGGGCCATACCATAGCAAAACTTACAGCCTACTCAAAGGCAAGTCACAAAGTGGACGTTCTCCCAATTTTTGCCAGTTTAACCAAGAGTGCTGCCGAAAATTTAAAGCAATACTTAATCGGTCCAGCACCGGTAGGAAAACATTCCGAAGCCTCGGCCATGCCCATATTTATGCGGGAATATGCCACACTCTCCGCTACGGTTAAGAGTAAAATAAATATAGTCGGCTATAAGTGGTTCAAATACGGAGGGATGCCCAAGGATTCAACGAATACTGCAATCTTATCGGTACCAACTAGTATAACTGCTGTGCCTTCGGCTACCTCTGCACTCCTAAGTTGGGCTGCAGTTTCAGGCGCTACAGCCTATAGGATTATGTATGCAAAAGCGAATACTTATAATTTTACAACCGTATCAACTTCAACAAATTCATACACCTTAGCCGGCTTACAAGCCAATACTGCTTATCAGTTTGTGGTGTATTCGGTTATTTCAACAAAAACTTCAGCCAGTTCAACCTTAGTTAGTTTTACCACCACTGCAACCGGTGCTGCTTGTACTTTACCAACAGGTTTAAGTTCTTCTGCAATAAGTGATGTTGCAGCAACCCTATCATGGGCGGCAGTTGCAGGTGCGAGCAGTTATAACCTTCAATACAGAATAGTTGGCACAGCATCTTGGATTTCTAGCACCAGTGCCACCACCTCAAAAAGTTTGACGGGTTTAACTGCCTCCTCTTCATATGAATTTCAGGTACAAGCAAATTGCGGAGCAGGAAGTTTAAGCGCATTTACTGCCTCATCAAATTTTTCAACAACTTCAGCACCTTGTAATGCACCATCCGGATTGGGCTCTTCGGGTGTTACAACCAATTCGGCAACCGTTTTGGCAAATGCTGTCGCCAATGCTGTTAGTTATAACATACAATACCGAACCGTTGGTGCATCCACATGGACCGCTACGCCAAGTCCTTCTGTATCAAAAACCATATCCGGTTTAACCCCTGCCACATCTTATGAATTTCAAGTACAGGCCGTTTGTAACAGCAATTCTAGTCCATTTTCCTCTTCTTCAAATTTCGCTACCCCGGCTCCTCCATGTAATATTCCATCCGGATTAAGTTCTTCTGCTGTGTCAAATTTAGCTGCAACATTAAGTTGGACAGCGGTTTCAGGAGCCACAAGTTATGCCATCCAATATAGAATAGTTGGAGCTGCAACTTGGATGAGTTCTACAAGTACATCGGCATCAAAAACTATAAGCGGATTAAGTGCTTCTTCAACCTATGAGTTTCAAATACAAACTGTTTGTTCTGCAAGCAGTTCAAGCGCTTTCTCAACCTCGTCCAATTTTACAACTGCAGCACCGCCTTGTGCTATTGCATCCGGTTTAAGTTCCTCGTCTGTTACTGATAATTCTGCAACCATTAGCTGGACAGCAGTTTCAGGTGCTTCCAGTTATGCTATTCAATACCGAGTAAGCGGAACAAGTGTTTGGTCAACTGCGACCAGCGCCACAATTACTAAAAATCTGAGTGGCTTAAGTGCTTCTTCAACCTATGAATTTCAAGTACAAACTGTTTGTTCTGCCAGTAATTCCAGTGCATTTTCATCCTCATCTAATTTTACAACTCCTGCCCCACCTTGTAATGTTCCAGTTGGACTTAGCTCAACTTCAGTAACCAACAGTTCTGCCTTGTTAAGTTGGACAGCATTTGCAGGTGCCAGCAGTTATACAGTTCAATACCGTGTTGTTAGTGCTGCAACTTGGACTTCAGCTTCATGTGCAGTAACCTCAAATAGTATAAGTGGTTTGCTTGCTTCCACAAATTATGAATTTCAAGTTAAGTCTGTATGTTCTGCCAGCAATTCCAGCGCATTTTCATCTTCATCAACTTTTTCCACTCCGGCACCTCCGTGCAATACTCCGGCAGGTTTATCTTCCTCAAATGTTACACACAATGGAGCAACAATAGGCTGGACCGCAGTTCCAGGCGCTAGTGGATACAATATAAAATATCGTGTAGTTGGTGCTGCAACATGGACTACCACCACAGGCACCTCCGTTTCTAAAATTTTAAGCAGTTTATCGTCTTCCTCGAATTATGAATTTCAAGTGCAAGCAGATTGTGGAAGTGGCAATACCAGTGCTTTTGCGGCATCTGCAACATTTACAACCGCTGCAACCCCTTGTACATTGCCAAGTGGACTTACAAGTACAAGTGTTACTTCAACTAGTGCAACACTTAACTGGAGTGCTGCATCTGGAGCCAGTGGGTACTTAATTCAATACCGCATTGTTGGATCGGCTAGCTGGACGTCTGTAACAAGTGCAAGTAATTCAAAAAATATTTCGGGATTAACAGCCTCTTCAAATTATGAATTTCAAGTGCAGTCCGACTGTGGTGCCGGAAATATTAGTGCATTTACAGCTTCTTCGCTATTTACTACTCCTGCTCCGCCTTGTTCTGTTGTGACTGGTTTGGCTGCTGCAAGCATTACCGAGAATTCTGCTATTCTTAACTGGGTTGATTTTGCAGGTACATCCGGATACAATATACGATACAGAATAATAGGAGCTGCTTCTTGGACGAATGCAACTTCAAGTATTAATACTAAAAGCTTATCCGGATTAACGGCTTCATCCGCTTACGAATTTCAAATACAATCAGATTGTGGCAGCGGCAATACAAGTGCATTTTCGGCATCAGTCAATTTTACTAGCCTTGCACCTCCATGCAATGTTCCTACCGGATTAAGTCCGAGTGCTGTTACCAACAGTTCAGCTACTTTAAGTTGGAATGCAATTTCAGGAGCTAATGGATATACTATTCAATATCGTGTTGTGGGTGCAGCTACATGGACCACCTTAACGAATGCTAGCTCAAGCTACAATTTAAGCGGTTTATCAGCCAATACAACCTATGAGTTTGGTGTACAAACAAATTGTACTTCTAATTCAAGTGCATTTGCAGCTGCTACCTCATTTGCAACCTCAGCACCGCCGTGTATACTTCCTTCAGGATTAGCGGCTGCATCAGTAAGTGATGCCACAGCAACACTTTCTTGGGGAGCTGTTTCCGGTGCGGCAAATTATAATATACAATACCGAATTGTAGGAACATCGGTATGGACTACCGGATCAAGTGCCTCAAATAGTTTAAACATCTCTTCGCTTTCTGCCAGTTCAAATTATGAGTTTCAAGTGCAAACTGAATGCTCAAGCGGAAATACAAGTGCTTTTTCAACCTCCGCTAATTTCTCAACACTCGCAGCACCATGCAGTATTCCGAGTGGATTAAGCTCCGCTTCTGTAACCGATAATTCAGTTTCACTTACTTGGAATAATAATGCCAGTGCGCTATCCTATACTGTTCAATATCGTATCATAGGTTCAAGCACGTGGACACCTTTATCCAGCAATTTAAATTCAAAAAACATTAGTGGATTAAGCCCGGTTTCGAATTATGAATTTCAGGTTAAATCGGATTGCGGTGCCGGTAATACCAGTGCCTTTTCCTCTTCTTCAAATTTTGTGACACTTGCTCCACCTTGCAATATTCCAACCGGATTAAGCGCCTCTTCGGTTACTGAAAATGCAGCAACCTTGAGTTGGAATGCAGTTTCAGGTGCAGCTAGCTATTCAGTGCAATATCGAATTGTTGGTGCTGCAAATTGGACAGTTGTAAGCAGTATTGTTCCTACAAAACAATTGAGCAATTTATCTGCTTCATCTAACTATGAATTTCAGGTTCAAACTGAATGTACCTATGGTAACACAAGTAGTTTTAGTGCTTCCTTAAATTTCACAACTCCTGCTCCACCGTGCAATACTCCTTCCGGACTAAGTACATCAGGCGTAACATATAATGCTGCAACCCTTAACTGGACGTCCGCAATTGGAGCCAGTGCTTATACCATTAAGTATCATGTTGTGGGTGCCGCTACTTGGACAACGGCAAGTAGTGCCAACAATTCACTTGCATTAACTGCATTACAAGCTTCTACAAATTATGAATTTCAAGTTCAATCAGACTGTGGCGGAGGAAATGCCAGTGCCTATTCATCGGTAGTTGACTTTTTCACCCCTGCAGCACCTTGTAACATGCCATCGGGATTGAGCTCATCAGCTGTAACCTATAATTCTGCAACTGTTAACTGGAATACCTTGGCAGGAATAAATTCATTTACTATTCGCTATCGCATTGTTGGAGCGGCAACTTGGTCAAGTTTAACGAGTGTTACTAATTCAAAAAGTTTAACAGCATTAACACCTTCATCCAATTATGAATTTCAGATTCAATCCGATTGTGGAAATGCGAATACAAGTGCATTTACAGCATCTGCCAATTTTACAACTCCGGCACCGCCTTGCAATGCTCCAACGGGCCTAAGTTCATCCGCTATAACTTATAATTCCGCAACGATAAACTGGACCGCTTACTCCGGTGCCACTGCTTATATTTTGAAATATAGAGTGATTGGAGCTCCGACTTGGACAAGTGTAAATTCAAGCAATACAACTTATAACTTAACTAACTTAAGTTCTTCTGCCAACTATGAATTTAAAATTCAATCGGATTGCGGGAATTCAAACACCAGCTCATTTACATCAACCTCCACTTTTGTAACACCTGCCCCCCCTTGCAATGCACCGGTTGGGTTGAATGCCAGCTCTGTAACCTATAACTCAGCTATTTTGAATTGGGGGATTGTTGCAGGGGTTAGCAGTTACACTGTCCAATACCGTGTAGTAGGAACTGCAAATTGGATTAATACAAGTAGTGCAAGCAATTCTAAAACGGTAACCGGCTTAAATGCTTCTTCAAATTATGAGTTTCAGCTTCAAAGTGATTGTGGCAATGGAAACTTAAGCAGTTTCTCAGCTTCATCAACTTTTAGCACGCCGGCACCACCTTGTAGTGTTCCAAGTGCTTTGATGGCATCTTCCATAACCGACGTGTCTGCAAATCTTGATTGGTCGAATTTTGCAGGAGCAGGAACGTACAATCTTCAATACAGAATAATAGGTAGTTCAACTTGGACGAGTGTGGTATGCAGCATTAATTCAAAAAACATAAGTGGGTTAAGTGCCTCTACCACTTATGAATTTCAGGTTCAATCGGATTGCGGTAACGGAAATGTTAGTGCTTATTCCGGTTCATCCAATTTCTCAACAACTGCTACACCATGTAACATTCCTAGCGGATTAAATGCATCGGCAGTAACAAATAACACCGCTACCTTAAACTGGAATGCAATAGCGGGTGCTGTTTCCTATGCAATTCATTATCGCGTTGTGGGAACACCCACATGGACTGACTTAGTTAGCAATACTAATTCATTAAACATCAGCGGTCTTAACGCAAATGCAACTTACGAATTCGAAGTGCAATCGATATGCTCAGCCAGCAGTAGCAGTATTTTTTCGAGCACCTCTACTTTCGCAACTTCTGCACCGCCTTGTCTTAGCCCTTCCAATTTAGTTTCAGCTTCCATTACCGGGGATGCTGCGGATGTGAGTTGGACAGCGGTAGCAACTGCTGTTAATTATAACGTGCAATACCGCATTGTTGGCAGTTCAGTATGGAATACAGTTAGTGGTGCCAACACTACAATAACCTTAAATGCGCTTACACCATTATCGAATTATGAATTTCAAGTTCAAACAGAATGTGCGAGTGGTAATACAAGCCCATTTTCAAATTCAGCAACTTTCAGCACCTTGGCTCCACCGTGTAACCCTCCTGTTGGATTAGCTGTTGCTTCTATAACTGAGAACTCTGCTACTTTAAATTGGGTGGATTTTTCAGGTGCAAGCAGCTATACAATTCAATATCGAATTACCGGAACAACGACATGGACCAATTTAAGTAGCATCCTTAATTCCAAAAATTTATCCGGTTTAAATGGTTCAACCGGTTATGAATTTAGAGTGCAGTCAAATTGTGGGGCAGGAAATGTTAGTGTATTCACGGATTCCGTTTCATTTATTACACTTGCACCACCTTGCAATATTCCTTCCGGATTAGGCGCAAGTGCACTTACTTATAATTCTGCTATGCTCGATTGGAACGCTGTTCCGAATGCTGTTGCTTACAACTACAATTATCGTTTAATTGGCAGTGCCGCATGGATCAGTGGAACAGTAACTTCAAACAGTTTAAACTTAACCGGATTAAATGCAGCTGCAAACTATGAGTTTCAAGTTCAATGCGATTGTGGCAATAGTAATACAAGCAACTTTTCTTCTGCATCGGCTTTTACAACACAAGCAGCCCCATGCGGAACTCCAACAAATTTAGCAAGTGCTTCCGTTACCTATAATTCAGCCACAATAAGTTGGACACCTGTTGCGGGTGCAACATCATATACGATACAATATAAAATTTCGGTGACCAATTCATGGAATACTCTTAACAGCACTAGCGCTTCAAAAAGTTTAGTTGGGCTTAGTGATGCTTCCCTTTACGAATTTGGAATAGCTGCCGATTGTGGAAATGGGAATACAAGTATTTTTAGCACCAATGCTACCTTTACAACACTTGCAGCTCCTTGTACGATTCCGGTTGGATTAACTGCGGTTTCAAATTCACCTACCGATGCTTCCATTAATTGGACAAGTGTTGCAGGGGCTATTGGATACACGGTGCAATACAGAATTAGTGGTTCTACTAGTTGGTTATCCGTGCCATCAACCACCAATTCTGCTTATCTTCCTAACCTTAGTCATTCTTCCTCTTATGAATATCAAGTGCAGTCTGATTGTGGATCAGGTAATACCAGTGCATTCACATCAAGTGCAACTTTTAACACAGCAGTTCCTGCTTGTAATGCTCCGTCAACATTGGCAGCCACAAATCTAACATCAAACTCTGCTTTATTAGATTGGGCAAGTGTTTCGGGCGCTGCATCCTATAATTTACAATACCGTGTAACCGGTGCTACAACTTGGATTTCAGCAACGAGCAATTCCAGTTCAAAAAGCCTTACAAATCTTAACCCAACCACAAGCTATGAATTCCAAATTCAAACGGTTTGTATTGCAGGAAATTCAAGTGCTTTCTCCGCCAGTAGCGTTTTCACAACTGATATACCTCCTTGCAATACACCAAGTGGATTAGCAGCATCCTTAATTACCGACAATAGCGCACAGTTAAACTGGACAGCATTCTCGGGAGCTAATTCTTATTCTGTGCAATATAAAGAGAGCACTGCCTCCAATTGGATTAGTCTAACTTGCAACAGTAACTCGATTTCAATTACAAACCTACAAGCTTCTGCAACCTATCAATTTCAGATAGAATCGAATTGTGGTATTGGTGTTAGTAGTGGATATAGTGCCCCCGCCACCTTCACAACTTTAGCTCAACCTTGTATTGCTCCTTTAGGGTTAAGTGTAAATTCAGTGACTTCAAGTACTGCAAGCATAACTTGGAACGGACAAAGTAATGCTCAAAGTTATACGATCTCATATCGCTTAAATGGTGCGGCAAATTGGATGAATTTGAACAGCAATACCACCTCAATTAATTTAAGTGGATTAACTCCTTCTTCGACTTATGAATATCAAGTGCAAAGTAATTGTGCCATTGGAAGCAGTCCATTTTCAAGTATAGCAAATTTTGCAACAGGAAACCCTTCGTGCACAATTACTGCAAACCTTAGCTCAACTAACATTACACAAACCAGCGCCAATATTGCTTGGGATGCAGTTGCAGGAGCAAGCAGTTATTTAATTGAATACCGAGTTGTTGGCACAAATGTATGGACAAGTGTTTCGAGTAACACAACATCTGAAAGCTTAAGTGGTTTACTTCCAGCATCGAGTTATGAATTTCATGTTCAAACTATTTGTTCTGCTTCTAATTCAAGTGCATTTACAAATGCTGCAACTTTTGCTACTATAGCGCCTCCTTGCGGAATAGCAGCCGGATTAATTTCTGCAGGTGCAACATCCACTTCTGTTTCGTTAAGCTGGAACCCCGTTCAGGATGCAACTTCTTATTCAATACAGTATCGTGTGAGTGGATCAAGCACTTGGCAAACTGTAAATTCAAATGTTGCATCGGTAAATTTACTTGGGCTTACCGCAAATTCTATTTATGAGTATCAAGTACAAACAACATGCACTTATGGTTTAAGCCAATATAGCAATTCCGGAAGTTTTGCAACGTTAAGCGCTTCCGGTTGTGATACACCAACTGGATTATTTGCCAGCAGTATTAAATCTTCCTCTGCAAAATTAAATTGGAATCCTGCAAATGGTGCATCCAGCTATAAGGTGCAATACCGCAAACAGGGAAGCACTATTTGGACAAATAAAACTACTTCCTATACCAATAAATGCATTACCTCACTGGTTCCATTTACACCTTATGAGTTTCAAGTACAAACGAATTGTACTAGTAATACTAGTGCATATTCAAGTGCTTTTTTGTTTACAACTGCAAAATCACTTGGTGCAAAAACAACAGCAAACTATAATGCCCGCGCTGCACATAGCGCCTTAGGTATTACTTTAAACTGGACATCTTCATCAGAAACCAATCTTGCATTTTATACCATAGAACGTTCTGAAGATAATATTGAATTTGAACCAATTCGAAATATTGCAGCGGCCGGTAATAGCACCTTTGCTCAAGATTACGAATTTAATGACATCGACATGAAGCTTTCACCAGCTATTGGTACAGTTTGGTATCGCTTATCGATGACCGATAATCTTGGAAATGTGACCTATTTGCGAACCATTGAAGTAACCCAAATTAATGAGTTTGAAGATGTGTTTAAAGTTTATCCAAATCCGACTACTGACGACAATATAAATTTGACTGTTAAATTAGATCACCATGAAGAAATGCTTGTTGTGTTGATGGATATTTTAGGAAATCAAGTGTACTCTAAAGTAGTGGTTACCGACGATAATGGATTTGCTGCATCCGGTATAAATCCCGGTAAAGATTTAAAGCCCGGCATCTATGAAATTGTTGGGTATTCTTCCAAACGACAAATGAGTAAGAAACTTATTATTTATTAAATTTGATTTAACTCCGATGAACTAATTCATTGATTATTTTTCGAAAAACCTGTAGCCTTAAAGCCTACAGGTTTTTTTTTGTTTCAGGCACTCCCTCCTTCCATTGCAATAATTTGAACAAACACGCGTTAATAACTTACATTCTATCGCCCTTTTGCTGCTTTAATCCTGAGTAATTTTAACCAATTAATATTATATGTTGATATGACAAAGTCCCGTGCGATTTGCGCTGCGCTAATTTTTCTGCTCAGTTTAATTTATGCTCCTCCTTCCAGCGCTCAAAAAACGATAATCTATACCGACAAGGATGCGGATTTTAAATTGGGCATGGAGCTCTTTGCAAAAGAAAAATATGGAGCTGCTCAAAAAGTTTTTCAAAAAGTAATCGAATCCGCAAAACCTCAAACAGAAGAACGAGTAGATGCAGAGTATTACACAGCTATTTGTGCTCTTGAGTTATTTAATGATGACGCTGAATATTTGCTCACGCAATTTGTCCAAAAGCATCCTGAAAGTAAACATATCAAAATGGCCTATTTCAATATGGGTAACTTCCAATATCGCAAAAAACGATTTAAAGAAGCAATCGTTTATTATGAAAAAGTAGAGCCTTCGCAGTTATCGAACTCCCAACTTTCTGATTATTACTTTAAGCTTGGTTACAGCTATTTTTCGAAACAAGCGTATGAAAAAGCACAAAAATTATTTTTTGAAATTAAAGATGTCGATAACAAATATGCGGCTCCTGCAACTTACTATTACTCACATATTGCTTATTTAAATAAAAATTACGAAACCGCACAAAAGGGATTTTTAAAGCTTTCAGGGAATCCAAATTTTGGTCCACTTGTGCCTTACTACATTGCTCAAATTTATTATATGCAGGGCAAGTATGATGAGGTTATTTCTTACGCACCCGGACTTCTCGATTCAGCGAATGTGAAGCGCGCACCCGAAATTGCGCATTTGTTGGGTGATGCGTATTACAAAAAAAATAAATACAAAGAAGCCATTCCTTACTTCGAAAAATACCTCAAACAAGCAGGAAAAGTTTCGCGCGAAGATTCCTATCAAATTGCTTACGCGTACTACAAATCAAAAGACTTTGCAAAAGCCATTGAGAATTTTAAAAAATCTATTAAGGAAGAAGACAGCCTCACTCAAATGGCTCACTACCATTTGGCCGATTGCTACATCAACACAAACAATAAACAATTTGCCCGCAATTCCATGCAAGTGGCATCTAAATTAAATTTTGACCCCGAAATAAAAGAAGACGCTCTTTTCACTTTTGCTAAATTAGCTTTCGAACTTTCTTATAATCCTTACCAAGAAGCAATTACTGCATTTGAAAACTACATCAGTCAATATCCAAATTCCCCTCGTTTGGATGAAGCATATAAGTATTTGGTGAATGTATACCTCACTACCAAAAACTACAAAGACGCGCTAACTTCGATTGAAAAAATAAAACAAAAATCGCAGGACATGCAATTTGCGTATCAAAAAATTGCTTACTACCGTGCCGTAGAATTGTTTAATGACAAGAGTTTGGAAAGTTCGATTTTGAATTTTGAAAAGGCTCTACAATATCCCAAAGACAAAAACCTAAATGCCTTAAGTCACTACTGGAAAGGCGAAGCATATTACCGATTAAATAAATATACAGAAGCGATAGGTGCCTATAAAACATTTTTGTTTGAACCGGGAGCTGCCTTGCAACCCGTATTTAAAACCGTGAACTATAATTTGGGATATGCTTATTTTAAATTAAACGACTACGCAAATTCAATCGTGTGGTTTCGCAAATACGTTGGTACTCCGGATGCTGAGCAACAAGATGCAAAAAAATTGAATGATGCATATACCCGCATAGGTGATGCATATTTTGTTACAAAAGATTATAGCAACGCCATCGATTATTACAATCATGCATCTAAAATTTCATCCCTGAATAACGATTATGTGCTTTATCAAAAAGCAAGCGCCATGGGCGTGTTAACCAAATTTGGGGATAAAATAGAAACACTTCAAACGCTTATTAATCAATACCCAAAATCAACTTACAGCGATGATGCCAAATACGAGTTGGCAAATGCTTATTTGGTACAAAATCAAAACGACAAAGCGCTGGGTATATTGAGTAAAATGGTGGATGAATATCCCAATAGCAGCTATGTAAAAAAATCACTTTTGAAAATGGCTTTGATCTACTACAATAGTGATCAAAACAAAATGGCGCTGGAGTTAAACAAACGCATAATTGCAGATTACCCAAAGAGCTCGGAAGCGCGAGAAGCACTTACAAATATGCGCACCATCTATGTGGAGACTTCGAATATCGCTGAATTTGAAGATTATTTAAAAACACAATCCATAAACATAAGCGCATCAGCCTTAGATAGCGCCATGTACGAATCAGCAGAATTGCGCTATGTAAAAGGTGATTGCGACAATGCTTCCACCGATTTTGCTGCATACCTCGCTAAATATCCAAATGCTTACTTCAAACTGAATGCAAATTTTTATAAAGCTGAATGTGATTTTAAAAAAGGTTTTTTTGTGGAAGCACTCAAAGGATATGTGTTTGTTACGGAACAAGCCAAAAGCAATTTTACTGAAAAAGCGCTTATAAAATCTGCTTTTATAAATTATAAAAAAGAGAATTTTTCGGATGCTTTGGCTGCCTATTTGAAACTTGAGGAACTGGCTGAAATTCCTGCGAATATTATGGAAGCACGAATTGGACAAATGCGTTGCAATTTTAAATTGCAACATTTTGATGCCGCCATAACAGCCGCAAAAAAATTAATTGCAATGGAAAAAACGAGTAACGAAATAATTCATGAATCGCATTTAATTTCCGCCAAATCCTATCAAGCAAGCGGAAATGACTCTTTGGCTATGGATGAGTTTAAAATTACTACCAACCTTACAAAAAGTGAAATGGGTGCAGAAGCCAAATACAACATTGCTTTACTTCAATATAAAAAGAGCGATTATGCCGGCTCGGTTAAAACGATAGATGAAATAATAAAACAAGTTCCTTCTTACGATTACTGGATTGCAAAGAGTTTTATTCTTTGGGCGGATAACTATGTTGCCATGAAAGATAATTTTCAAGCCAAAGCAACACTTCAAAGTATCATTGACAATGCCGACAATCAAGACCTAATAAAGGAAGCAAAAGATAAACTCGATGGAATTAATAAAGCCGAAGCGGATGCCGATGCAGCGCACAAACCTGAATTAATTGAGATTCCATTTGAAGAGAGCAAATTGGAAAACATGCAATTGTTTAACGATACTTTAAACAAACAAGAGTAAGTCCTAATTTGATACAAAAAAAATGAAATTGATTATGCCTATATCCCAGCTTTTAATATCCAATAAGATGACTAAATTACACACCCTAATACTTTCCTTTTTCATGCTAATGGCTTCACTTTGTGGGAACGATGTGCTGGCACAAAATGATAAAAAAGAAGGAGACGATTTGGGTACCGAACAAGTGAATGTAATTCAAGATTACAAACCAACGATTGTGGATGCAGTAAAACTAAATGACAATCCGAGCATCAACGATTCAACCCCTAAAAGCCCTAAACTCACCTATACTTTTTTGGCCAAAAAGTTTGACAAAAATTTTGAGTTAGAGCCAATTGCTGCAGCAAAAATGAAAGGCGAACCCTTAACAAAATTGTATAACAGTTATGTAAAAGTTGGATTAGGAACTTACACTACCCCCTATCTTGAAGCCTTCGTTAACAATTTACGAAAAAAAGAATATTCGCTTGGGGCACATGCCAAACACCTTTCCTCTACTTATAGCAGCAAAAATAACGGTTATGCAGGATTTAGCGATAATGAAATTGGAGCTTTCGGAAAATATTTTGTGAAAGAAAATGTGGTTTCAGCTGCGCTTGACTATAACTACAATGGAATGCATTATTACGGGGTGGACAGGCTTTTCAGTGATACGGTGCTCAAGAAAAAACAAACTGAACAAGCGTATGGAAACTTTGGGATAGTAGCCAAATTGCTAAGTACCCATCATGATTCAGACAAAATGAATTATGAAGCCAATTTAAAATACTACAATTTTACGGAACAAGGCCCCGCTTTAGAAAACAATTTCTTTGTAGATGCTACCTTAAGCAAATTTGTAAAATCCGAATTATTTGGAGGCAATGTGGCAGTTGATTACTATAGCAATAAAAACTCCTTATCTGAATTTAGCGAAGCGCTTGTTTCTATTGCTCCTTTCGTGAAAGCCGCTCAAGAAAAATGGGAGGCCACTTTGGGAATAAAAGTAACGATTGAGTCCACTGCGGGAAAAACACATTTCTTCCCTAACTTGCATGCTAAATATAATTTGGTTGATAATATTTTGGCGGTGTACTTAGATGTGGATGGAAAAACAGAACGCAACAGTTATAAAAAATTGGCCACTGAAAATCCCTTTATTTTATCATCACTTCCTATCGAAAACTCAACAACCCCCTTTAACGCAACGCTCGGCTTACGCGGCAATTTCAGCTCCGAAATATCCTTTCATGTTTCCGGTACTTACGCGAGCTTAAAGAACACACCCTTGTTCGTGAACTATGCTTTAAATTTTGAACAAAGCCGTTTCACCGTACTTTACGACGATGCCAATTATTTTAATGTACATGGTGAATTAGCTTATACCACAACCGATAAATTTCGCTTAGGAGGGAAAATCGATTATTTCAATTATGCCATGGAAAATGAAGCGCAAGCTTGGCATAAGCCCTCTCTGCAACTTGCCTTTACGGGGAAGTATAATTTACAAGATAAAATATGGATTATGGCAGATGTGTTTACAATTAATAAACAATATGCTAAAATATCGGAGTTTACCGGCTTTACTCCTGTTGGAAATCAACCACTTATTGCTGAAAGCACTCGCGAATTAAAAGGAATAACGGATGTAAATATTGGCGTGGAATACCTTTATAACAAACGCTTGTCGGCTTTTGTAAAGTTTAATAATATAGCTGCTTACAGGTATTACCGTTGGAATAATTATCCTACCCAGCGCTTTAATTTATTGGCAGGAATTAGCTACTCGTTTTAAGGTTATGTTGTATTAAAAAGGGCGGCAATTATTATTTTTTTGCCGCCTTTTTTTTGTTGATGTCTGCATCAATTTTCTTAACCGTTTTCTCTACTCCAACTGCTGTTTTTTCTGAAATTTTTTTAATGTTCTTGCCGCTTTCTTTAGCTACATACTCTACATTTTTTGCAGCCTTTTTACTCACCACTTTTGTATTGTGTTTAATGTCTTGTTTTAGTTTATCGTTTATTGCACCATGTGCAAAGGCGATGCTGAATAAGGCTATTGATAGGCTTGCAAGAACTGTTGAAGTTTTCATTTTGGTTGTAGAATATTTGTTTTTAAATGAGAAGCTGTTTACTTTATTTAATAGTTATGATGGGTCGATATAAAGTTCAATGTGCTGCTAATCGTTAGCAAAATTAAAAAACCTCCCTGAAATTTCAGAGAGGCTTTTCACACTAAACCTAACCACTATCTATTTGCCTTTATTTTCTTTGTATCGTTTATCCGGAGTTCCATCCTTTTTTAACTTTTTATTTTCTTTGTATCGCTTATCCGGCGTCCCATCCGCTTTTGTTTTGGTGTTTCCTTTAGAAACTGCTACAGCCTTTTCATTTTTTCGTGTAGCCTGATTTTCAGCTTTCATTTTATCCTTCTGCTCTTTCCTTTCTGATTTCATCTCTTGCTTTGAATCCTTTTTAGTTTCTTGTGCCAAAGCTGTCGAAAACCATCCCAATCCAAGGAAGGCAGCAATCATTAGTAATTTTTTCATGTGATTTGTTTTTACTTGTTTGTGATTATTGATTTTATTTTTCGCAACAACAATGCCAATTATTTTGCATAATAATCATCGGTGGTGCTTTTAACGTTTATTTTATTTTCCTTCTCTGCTTGCTGAATGATGTATCGATAGCGATCAATCTTTCGCCAGTTTCGTGCTTGCTTGTTAAAGCGATCGTAAAAATAAGTAACGGGATGATACAATTCACTTACATTGTATAGCAAATTTTTATTTTTAATCATAGCCCTTCGACTCAACTCCTCAAAAGCAGCCAAGCTATCGGCACTAAAATAACGGTCAAACTCCTTTTTCAATTTGGCTTGATACGTTGGGTCTCTAAAAACGAATGTTTTTAATTCGATGGTATCATTACTCATCAATATCTGCGTATTGTAATTCAGCGCAAGCAAATCACGCTTAAAATAGAAATAACGAGGTTGATATCCCACCGAGGTAAATGAAATGGTATCGCCCAAACGCATCACTATGCTAAAATTGCCAAATGAATTACTACTGGTACCCTGTTTCGAGCGTGTATTTAAAACATTGCAATTCGAAACGGGCAATAAGCTATCCTTTGTTAAAATATATCCACTTAGGGTAGCTTTGGGTAATGCATTTTCAAGCACTTGTGAAAAGGAGCAAAAAGTCAAGGCCAATTGACTACAAAAAAATACCAAAAAAAACAAATTTTTCACCCCTGTTTTCACCCCAATTTTAGTTGCGAACGAAAGTATTCTTTTTTTATTGTTTGAATTGCTAATTTTTGTGAAATATTTGTTAATAAAATACCTGATTTTGTTAGTACTTCACGATTTTTACTGAGATATAAATAGTATATTTGTTTTCTATAAAAAATCACGTAAAAATTAGTCAAAATAAGTAATGGAAGAAACGATAACAGCAAAAGTGAAAAACGACGATTATTCAGCAGATAGTATTCAGGTATTGGAAGGATTGGAAGCGGTGCGTAAACGCCCTTCGATGTACATTGGAGATACCGGTTTTAAAGGACTTCACCATTTGGTATACGAAGTTGTAGATAACTCTATTGATGAGGCTTTGGCCGGACATTGTAACAGTATCGAAGTCTTTATCAACGAGGATAACTCAATAACAGTTAAAGATAACGGCCGCGGAATCCCTACCGATTACCACGAAAAGGAAAAGAAAAGTGCCTTGGAAGTGGTTATGACAGTGCTTCATGCCGGTGGTAAATTTGATAAAGATTCCTATAAAGTTTCCGGAGGTTTGCACGGGGTAGGTGTAAGTTGCGTGAATGCACTTTCTACCCACTTAAAAGTGGTGGTAAACCGTAATGGCAAAATGTACACCCAAGAATACAGCATTGGTAAGCCTTTGTTTGATGTAAAAGAAATTGGGACCACTGATAAAAGAGGTACTGAAACAACTTTTAAACCGGATGGCAGTATTTTTACAACCACCGAATACAGTTACGATACTCTTTCCTCTCGTTTGCGTGAACTAGCCTTCTTAAATAAAGGTATAACCTTACAAATTACCGATTTACGTGAGAAAGATGATGCAGGAGTAAATCCGACAGATACCTTTTTATCGCAAGGCGGATTACGTGAATTTGTGGAATACCTTGATGCCACCCGCGAAAAGCTGATTGATGAGCCTATCTATATGGAAGGCGATAAAGGCGGTATTCCGGTGGAAGTTGCCATGATGTACAATTCTTCCTTTTCGGAAAACTTACATTCCTATGTAAATAACATTAATACACACGAAGGTGGAACACACTTAGCCGGCTTCCGCAGAGGTTTAACACGCACCTTGAAGAATTATGCTGAAAAATCAGGCATGCTCTCCAAAGTAAAAATCGAAATTGCCGGGGATGACTTCCGTGAAGGTTTAACTGCTGTTATTTCTGTGAAAGTGCAGGAACCGCAGTTTGAAGGCCAAACCAAAACAAAACTCGGAAACAACGAAGTAATGGGTGCTGTTGATCAGGCGGTGAGTGAAATGCTTACCAATTACCTCGAAGAGCATCCAAAACAAGCTAAAATGATTGTGGATAAGGTAATTTTAGCTGCCACAGCACGCCACGCTGCCCGAAAAGCACGTGAAATGGTGCAACGTAAAAATGTGCTTACAGGTACCGGTTTGCCCGGAAAACTTTCCGATTGCTCTGAAACCGATCCCGGACAATGCGAAATTTATTTGGTTGAGGGTGATTCGGCTGGAGGAACCGCTAAACAAGGTCGCGACCGAAAGTTTCAAGCGATTTTGCCTTTGCGTGGAAAAATCCTAAACGTGGAAAAAGCAATGATGTATAAAATCTTCGAAAACGAGGAGATTAAAAATATGTTTACTGCACTTGGAGTTTCTATTGGAACGGTGGAAGACAGCAAAGAATTAAACATCGAAAAATTACGTTACCACAAAGTAGTTATTATGACGGATGCCGATATCGACGGAAGTCACATCACTACTTTGATTCTTACCTTCTTTTTCCGTTACATGAAAGAACTAATTGAGAAAGGATACATCTACATCGCTACACCTCCACTCTATCTAGTTAAAAAAGGGAAAGAACAAATCTATTGCTGGACAGAGGATGACCGTTTAAATGCTATTGCGAAATTAGCAAGCCCGGGAAAAGAAAGCAATGTGGGAATTCAACGATACAAAGGTTTGGGTGAGATGAATGCGGAACAATTATGGGAAACAACCATGAATCCTGAATTCAGAACCTTACGCCAAGTAACCATCGATAGCGCTGCCGAAGCCGATAGAATTTTCAGCATGCTCATGGGCGATGAAGTTCCTCCACGTAGAGATTTTATTGAGAAAAATGCAAAGTATGCTAAGATTGATGCTTAGTAAATAACAAGCCAAAAAAAGACCGTTAGCCAAAACTAACGGTCTTTTTTTATGCTTTAATTTCAATTACTTAAGCCACTGAATGCTGTATATATTGCACTATGCAAGCAATGCCCTCGAAATTACTATTTTTTGAACCTCGGTAGTACCCTCATAAATTTGGGTAATTTTTGCATCACGCATTAAACGTTCCACATGGTATTCCTTCACAAAGCCATAACCACCGTGAACTTGCACCGCCTCCACCGTAACCCACATGGCCACACGCGAAGCAAAAACCTTTGCCATTGCGCTTGCGGTAGCGTAATCCTTGTGGTGATCCTTTAACCAGGCAGCTTTTAAACAAAGCATGCGCGCTGCTTCAATCTCAGTTGCCATATCGGCCAACTTAAATTGTATGGCTTGATGTTGCGAAATTTCTTTTCCAAAAGCTTTACGTTCCTTTGAGTAGGCCAGCGCTAATTCATACGCTCCCGAAGCAATACCCAATGCTTGAGAAGCAATTCCGATTCTTCCACCGGTAAGGGTTTTCATTGCAAATTTAAACCCGAAACCATCTTCTCCTATTCTATTTTCTTTGGGCACTTTCACATCTGTAAATTGAAGTGAATGTGTATCCGAACCACGAATTCCCAATTTATTTTCTTTGGCACCTACAATAAATCCGGGCATTCCCTTTTCCAAAATAAATGCATTAATACCGTGGTGTCCCTTTTCGGGATAGGTTTGCGCAATAACTAAATAAACGGAAGCACTGCTTCCATTGGTTATCCAATTTTTTGTTCCGTTTAAAAGATAATGATCTCCTTTATCCACAGCAGTGGTACGTTGCGAAGTGGCATCCGAACCTGCTTCGGGCTCCGACAAGCAAAATGCGCCGATTTGTTCCCCTTTCGCAAGGGGTAATAAATATTTTTGTTTTTGCGCTTCCGAACCAAAAGTCTCCAATCCCCAGCACACCAGTGAATTATTCACTGACATTACAACCGAACACGAAGCATCCACTTTACTAATTTCTTCCATCGCAAGTACATAGGAAATAGCATCCATACCGCCTCCGCCATATTTCGGATCCACCATCATGCCCATGAAACCAAGTTCGCCCAACTGCTTAATTTCTGCAGCCGGAAATTTTTGAAGTTCATCGCGTTCTATCACTCCGGGTTTCAATACATCGTTAGCAAAATCTCTTGCCGCCTTTTGTATCATCAAATGTTCTTCTGATAACTGAAATTGCATTTTTTTTTATATTTAATTTTGAGAGAGCGAAACTAAGAAAAACATTCTAAAGTCCTTCCAATAAATTATCCTCCACTAGGTTTGCCAGCGTTACTTTTAAACGGGGTTCCTCTTGCATGGCACGCTTAATTGCAAAAATTGCTTCCTCATTTCTAGCCCAGCTTCGACGCGCAATCCCATTGTTCACATCCCAGTGCAGCATCGACTTAAGTCTCCTATCACTATCTTCGCTTCCATCGAGCATCATACCAAATCCACCGTTAATAACTTCGCCCCAGCCAACTCCCCCACCGTTGTGAATACTTACCCAAGTGGCGCCCCTAAACGAATCGCCTATCACATTTTGTATGGCCATATCGGCAGTAAATTGGGAGCCATCGTAAATATTGGAAGTTTCACGATAAGGTGAATCTGTACCCGAAACATCATGATGATCTCGCCCTAACACAATTGGACTCGAAATTTTTCCTTCACGGATGGCTATATTGAAGGCTTTTGCGATTTTAATACGTCCTTCGGCATCTGCATAAAGAATGCGTGCTTGGGAACCAACTACCATCTTATTCTCTCCTGCAGCTTTTATCCACCTTATGTTATCATCCATTTGCTGCTGTATTTCCAGTGGCGAAGTCATTTTCATTTCCTCTAGTACAGCTTCAGCAATACGATCAGAAGTCTCCAAATCAGAAGCTTTTCCGGAAGTGCACACCCATCGGAAAGGACCAAATCCATAATCAAAACACATGGGCCCTAAAATATCTTGCACATAGGAGGGGTATTTAAATGTGCCGTCTTTCTTTACTACTGCGGCACCTGCCCTACTTGCTTCCAACAAAAATGCATTCCCGTAATCAAAGAAATACATTCCATTTTCAGCCATTTTCTCAATCGCTGTTGCATGACGAACCAGCGTTTTTTGAACTTCAGCTTTGAACTGATCCGGCTGCTCCGCCATCATTCTCTTGGACTCCTCAAACGAAATACCCGCCGGATAATAGCCTCCCGCCCAAGGATTGTGCAAGGATGTTTGATCAGAACCGAGTTCTACTTTTACCTTTTTATCCACTAATTTTTCCCATAAATCCACCACATTACCTTGGTAAGCAAGCGATACCGCTTCATTGGTTTGCCTCGCTTTTTCGATGCGGGCAATTA
Source organism: Bacteroidota bacterium (assembly GCA_016721765.1). Taxonomy (NCBI): domain Bacteria; kingdom Pseudomonadati; phylum Bacteroidota; species Bacteroidota bacterium. The sequence goes on along the minus strand of JADKHO010000001.1, from coordinate 1,899,006 downwards.
AAAGATCCAAATTATCGTACACTTCATCTACCCAACCTTGTGCATGGCGCACTTGCGTAGCCTTGGGATTTATTTCGGCCACTACTCCAATAGCACCGGCTATTACAGCAGCTTTTGGCTGTGCACCGCTCATACCGCCTAATCCGGCAGTTACAAATACTTTTCCTAACTCAGATACTGGTGCTTTCGAATTTTTTGCTGCAGATGCAATTTTACGTAGCGCGTTCAAAACAGTAATGGTAGTGCCATGCACAATTCCTTGCGGACCAATGTACATATAGGAGCCGGCTGTCATTTGTCCGTACTGAGTTACCCCAAGCGCATTAAATTTTTCCCAATCATCTGGCTTACTATAATTCGGAATCATCATACCGTTGGTAACCACCACCCGCGGTGCATCTTTGTGCGAGGGAAATAGACCCATTGGATGACCCGAATACATTACCAAAGTTTGCTCCTCGGTCATTTGGCTCAAATACTGCATGGTAAGCAGGTATTGCGCCCAATTCTGAAAAACCGCCCCATTTCCACCGTAAGTAATGAGTTCATGTGGATGTTGTGCAACTGCATAATCCAAATTGTTTTGAATCATTAACATGATGGCAGCGGCCTGTTTGCACACATACGGATACTCGTCGATATGGCGTGCTTTCATTTCGTAATCGGGGCGAAAACGGTACATATAAATTCGTCCGTAAGCCGTTAACTCGGCAGCAAATTCAGGTGCAAGAACCGCATGGTGTTTCTTTTCAAAATAGCGCAAAGCATTTCTGATAGCCAGTTTCCTTTCGGCTGCATTTAAAATTGCTTTACGTTTAGGCGCGTGATTGATGGTGGTATCGTAAGGTTTTGTGGGAGGTAATTCGGAAGGAATTCCTTGTTGAATTAATTCTTTAAAATTCATATATCGAAAACAGTTTCGTTTGCAAAATTCGAAATCTTAATGTTTGTTATAAACTTGATGCTCCGGTGCTCTTTTCATTTTTTGGAATCTGGAATCGGTGAACCAAAAGGGCAGTGTTTACAATTGTTGCCACAGCAATAGCCCCGTTTTAAATGATAAGCGGCAGTGAAAATAATTTTTCCATCTTCACTTAAATAATAATCTTCATTGCCGGCATTGGCTTTAGGATTGCTAGTTTCAGATTCATTTGTTGGCACGATGTGGTGTATTAAATATGTATTGGATGTACGATTCAAACAGAACAAATCGTAATATTGTTTCAAAGATACATATTGCCCTTAATTTGAAGCTTCAAATCGATAAAATAAACCATCCGCTTTGTATAAAAAAACAAGTAGAACTATCCCTACTTCGCCTCGATTTGATTGATTATTATTGGGGTGGGAATAAATATTTTAAGCTAAAGTATAATTTAGAAGAAGCTAAACGTCAAGGAAAAAAAACGCTGTTGAGCTTTGGGGGAGCCTATTCCAATCATATTGCAGCTACCGCAGCTGCCGGAAAAGCAGCTAATTTTAGCACCATTGGTATCATTCGTGGAGAAGCACACACGCCGCTTAATCCCACATTGGCTTTTGCCTCATCCTGTGGAATGCAATTACACTATGTGTCGAGGGAAAATTACCGTACTAAGACCGATGCTGCATTTTTGAATACGCTAAAAAATGAATTTGGTGATTATTATTTGATTCCCGAAGGTGGCTCCAATTTACTAGCCGTAAAAGGCTGTAGCGAAATTTTGGAAGGAATTACCGATTTCGACACGGTTTGTTGTGCGTGTGGAACTGGTGCTACAATGGCGGGCATTATCCTTTCCCTTTCTAAAAATCAAACTGCAATTGGCTTTGCTAGCTTAAAAGGAGCATCATTTCTGACACAGGATATTCAAAATTTTATTTTGGAGTATAAACAGCTTTACGAAAGGGAGCAGTTAGCTTCTGTTTCTTGGGACCTCAATACGAGGTATGATTTTGGCGGTTATGCAAAAACAAATTCTGATTTGATTTCGTTTGCCCAAAATTTTGAAAGGCAACAAGGCATTGCACTTGATTACGTATACACATCAAAAATGATGTATGGAATTTTTGATTTAATCGAAAAAAATCATTTCCCGACACACACAAAGATTTTAGCGGTGCACAGTGGTGGAGTGCAGGGTAACGCGGGTTTTGAATACTAATTTACTCTTCCTTTACAGTTTGGTCGCCCATTTGCTTAATTTCTTGCATCATGCCTTCTAGGCCGGTGGTGGGTGTTTCGGTTTTAGTGTAATAGGTCGGAACTTCAAACAAGGCCTTGTCCAAAGTTTTACTTTCGGCCTTTACGAGTTCTATTGTAATTACTCCTCCTTTACTGTCCTTCTTCACGGTTTTAACCGGAAATCCCTCAGCATTCGCAGCTAACAAGGCTTTTGCAAATGAGGCATTTCGGGTTCTCACATCGCTTTCTGATAGCGCATTGTAGGAATCATAATCAATAATTTCTTTGCTCGTCCACATTTCGGTTTCGCCCGATGCGCTTGTTATTAGCACATGTGTACACGTATAACCCAATATTTTTTCAGTACCAATTACCTTCACACTAACTTCTTTCTCCGATTTTTCGATGCGCTTGTAAGTTGATAAATCTGTTATGGAATAGGTTCCCGCGCCTTCGTTTAGAATGTAATAAAGATTGGGGCCTTCCTTTTTAAATATGCGCACGGTTTTAAAGGGTTTCATGTTGGGAGAAATTTTCATTTCTGTTTCAAGTCTTCCACCGGCAGCCGAAAAGTATAGTTTTGTAATACCCATATCCGGCTTTTCAAGTGTACTCATCTTCATTTGAATAATACCCTCAAATTGGCTTTGTGCGTAACCCGTATTTAGGAAAAGAAAAAGGACAAAACTTATAATTATGCGCATAGAGTTGTATTTTAAAGCGACTAAAGGTATTGATTGTTTTTTTCATTTTTAATAAAATTGTACAATTATAATAAACAGCAACTTGTTAAAAATAATATAAGCCAGACAAAACCGTTCAACTAAGAATAGCTTATGTTTGTTAGCCCTATACTCAATTTTATGCGCCTACACCATTCCTTACTACTTCTATTAATTGGGATTTTGTTTCCGATAGTTGCATCTGCACAAACAAATACTATTAAGTTGAGTCCGGATGAATACATCGAAAAATACAAGTATTTAGCGGTGCGTGAAATGCTGCAATCCGGCATTCCTGCTAGTATTACACTCGGGCAAGGAATTTTAGAAAGCGAGGCTGGTAACAGTTTACTGTCCTTAGGCTCCAACAATCATTTCGGAATTAAATGTCATTTAGATTGGAACGGCGATACCTTTATTCATGATGATGACAGAAAGAATGAATGCTTTCGAAAATATGAGTCTGTAGAAGCTTCGTATATTGATCACTCCCAGTTTTTACTCTCCCGAAATTGGTACAAACCGCTATTTGAACTTAAGCCAACCGACTATAAAGCTTGGGCTAAAGGATTAAAAAAAGCAGGTTATGCCACCGATAAACAATATGCTGAGAAACTCATTAAAATTATTGAGGAAAACGATTTAGCCAGTTTTGACAAGGCAACTGATTTGGCTGCGCTGCCTGCACGTAACCCGCATCCATTTACTGCGCAAGCTGCACCGATTAAAAAATCACCCATCTCCTTCGAAAATAATAGTCATTACGACATTCAAGTAAACAATGAGCGCAAATTTATTGTGGCCAAAAAAGGCGATAACATCAGCAAACTGGCGCAACATTTTGAAATGAAAGAATGGCAGTTTTACAAATACAATGATTTACCCAAAGGAGCTAGATTAAAAGTTGGTGAAATCGTTTACTTACAACCCAAACGGAATCATGCAAAAGAAGATTTTCACATTGTAAAAAACGGAGAAGACATGCGCAGTATTTCTCAAATATATTGTGTGAAATTAACCAAGCTTTACGAAAATAACTTAATGTCGTACGGCACGCAACCCAAACAAGGCGAAAAGATTTATTTGAGACGCAAGAAAGCTTAGTTTATTGTGTGCGCTGACGAATTACTTCATACAAAATTACCCCGCAGGCTACTGAAACATTTAGCGAACCAATTTCACCCAAAAGCGGAATTTTAGCGCGTGCATCGCTCAGCTTTAAATATTCTCCCGAAATTCCTTCATCTTCCGAACCCATAATGATGGCAGTAGGTTCAGTGTAATTTAAGGCGGTATAATTAGACTCTGTTTTTTCAGTACAAGCAATAATTTTCACGCCGCTTTCGCGCAGAAAAGCAAGTGTAGTTTTTAAATTTTGTGAACGGCACACTGCAATTTTGTGTAAGGCTCCTGCCGAAGTTTTAATGGCATCCGAATTTATTTGAGCAGCGCCACGGCTCGGCACAATTACTGCATCCACTCCACAGCATTCGGCTGTGCGGCAAATGGCGCCAAAGTTTCGCACGTCGGTAATGCGATCTAAAATAAGCAAGAGAGGAACCTTTCCAATTTCAAAAACATTTGGTAAAATATCCTCAATTTCCTGAAATTTTACATCTGTTACAAATGCAATTACACCTTGATGTGTTTTAGACGTTAGGCGGTTTAATTTTTCTTGTGGAACAAATTGAAAAGGAGTTTCTTTTCTTCCCATCAATTCACGCAATTCTTTAAAAACAGCCGGTGCAATTCCTTTTTGAATAAACACTTTCTCTACATCCTTATCCGATTTTAAGGCTTCCATTACCGGATGAATTCCAAAAATAAAATTTGGATTTGCATCGTGATTTTTTCTTTCCACTGCGCTTTACTTTTCGTTAATTATTTTACCCTGCCGCCATGCATCTATCATTCGAAACCAATCGTTGCGGTAATTTTCAGAACGATTTAAGACATAATCATTTTCGCTGTAGGGATTTTGCACTTTACTAAAAACAAAAGTTAGTGAACGTGCATTCTGTTCCTCACCATACATCCAGGTTTCACCATGGCTATCCCTGTAAATGGAGCTAGGTAAGCCAAAAGCAATATACACTAAGCCCCTATCGGTTTTCCATCCTTCGGTGTAGGAGCTAAAATAAGTATTGGTATTTTGAACACGGTTATAATACACCTTTAGCGAAGCTTTAGCCCTATCCATATTGCCACAATTGTTCAACCAAAAATTATCCACCGCCAATTTTTTATTCGGATTATTTTGCAACGCTTCATGTTCCTGTCGAGTGGTTAGGTATCGCAGTGGTGGCACCAATTGTGGCGCAGCGGTTAGTGCCGGATAATCTTCATGAAACACATAGAGTGTTAATCCTTCCTTTGATAAGGTATCGCTGCGAAAGTGATACATTCCTTCTCTTCTAAATTGAATGAAACCGGTAAAGGTTGCATCTAGCTCCATGCTAAATGTGCTATCCGGAAGGAGCTGCATGGGCTGTAAATTTTGAACGGAAAAAGGAGGTGAAGGAAGCGGAAAATCAGGCTTAAAATAATTTACATACAGTGTTTTTTGTGCCGAATTTTTGTTGTAACAAATACCAATATTTTCATCTGCATGCACTTGATTGCGAAATAAAAATTGCCCTGATTTTCGATTGGTAACCTTAAAATTTTGTGGGGTGTTTAAAGTTGATTTATCAATCTCCACATAATTCAGCGCAGACTGGTTACGATTTAAATCGCTTAATACTACTTCCATCACATAGTGATTAGGATAGCTGGAATTCACTTCAAAAAAGCCATTCAAGTTTACCATTTCCTCTTTGCTGGCATCATCCTCCAAAAAAACCGAAGAAGAATCCAATACTTGCTTTGATTCATAAGAAGAATATAGAATATAGCTTACCGAAATTTTTGCCGAATAATTAGAATTGCCGGGACTTTTCATGTACAGTAACTCCTGAGTATTAATAGAAAAATGCAATTGCGATTTATCGGGAGAAGTATGGTAAATGCTATAGTGAGGATGCAATACCTGCGCATCCTTTTCGTAAGTAAATGCCAAATTTTGATTGGCAATTTTTGCAGTTTGATAACAACCGCTCCACAAAAGTAAAATCGAAAAAAGTGCTACAAATAACCTGTACATACGCTATTGAGGAAGTGTAATTTTAGCTGTTGATACTGTGAATCGCTCTTAATTAAGCGCGGTAAAGATAAGGAATTGATTGTTGTGAATGAGTGGCGAAATTTGAAAGGAATACAAATGATGAATTTTCGCAAATCAATCTTAGTTAAAATAAAAAAGGCAACCCAAATTTAATTGAATTGCCTTTACCAATTAAATGCGAAAACTACTTTTGAGTGATCACAACAACCCTGCTTTGTTTACCCTTAAATGCACGATTCACCAAAGTCTTTTTGCCAATATTTTGAAACTCCACCGGTTTAAATTTTATACCCTCCTTTTTGTAATCAAACAGGTCTCCTTTCGATACATTCCCCTCTTTGTCAATTTTATAGTACATCAGGTAACCTCCGGCCCCATCCCGGTGAAGGGCAGGCTCTTTATCCAGTGGAAGATTGAGATTTTTAATATTATCTGTATAAAACAAGTAGGTCGTTTCGCCCTTTGCGTACCTGTAAAAAGACATGCTACCAACTATTGTCATCATGTATTTGGTTCCGGCGGCCATATACTGAGAGCCATAACCGGTTGTTGTTGCCAATTGTCGCTTTGGTATTTTTTTAATCCAAACCATTTGCCCGTCTGCATCTACCCGCATGTCAAGGATATCCTCATATTCGTAGTAGGTGGTTGTTGATGACCCTCCTCCCATTCCACTAACGTTACTACCACCTCTCACTTTAACTGCATATTCTTCCCCTATAACCTCCGTACTTCCGTCAGAATTGGTAACGATATAACGCATCACCATATTTTTTGCTTCCAGGTCATCATCTTCCTCCTTTTTGTCTAATTTCTTTTGTTGCCTTGCCGACATATATTGTTTAATGATTTCAGCCGGAAATTCGAAATAACCCTTTCCATAATTTACAGCTTTCCCTTCCTTGTCGATTTTTACCAGAAACACTCCATCACTTGAATTTTTATCATCTCCAAAATGCCATCCTCCGTCTTTATCCTGCTTTTTGTTGGAGTAAAATCCACCAATAACTATATCTCCGGTTTTCTGCTCCACCGTTAAAATATTTGTAATGAATTTCGTTTCGGTTTCCAATTTTATATTTTTCAACTCACCTGTTCCATGTTGTATTCTAAAAACCTCATAATGATATTTTTGTTTCTTTTTATTCTTCTCTTTATTCTCTCCGTCACCGAATACTTTTGCCAGTAAAAAAGAATTTCCCTGGCTATCCACATTATAATCGGCTATATCCATGCGCTTCTCCGTATAAGGCATATCTATCAAATTTTTATCAATAATTTTCAACTTCTCGTCAATTACACAAAAGCCCACTTGTTCTTTACTTACAGCATCGTTCTTACTTTTATGAAGCATTCGATAGTTAATTAATAGCTTACTCGAATCAAGACTCGAATGAAATTGGTATTTACGGCCCTTTGCAATTTTAAAGCCTCCGAGGCTAATTAACTCTCCTTCTAATTCAGTATTTTTTAATAATTCCACTCTTTTTCCGGTGAGTTCTCCTTTTGATAAATTTAACTCCTGAACCCATAGACTCTCCTTTCTGTCGGCCTTATCGAATGTGCTAAAGAACCAAAAATATTTATCCCCAATCACAAAAAGTGTATCACTCATAAAATCATCCGGAAAATTTTTTATGTCAATCGTTTTCTCTTTTCCTGCCTTTAAGTTCTTATCAAAATTCTGTATCGTTAATTCTTTTTGAGGCTGGTAACTGACTTGTGCAAAACCGGTTTCTGCATTTCCAAAATAACCGAGGTCCTGGTGTCCTTTTGGTATTTCATAAGGGAATCCGAACTTTACAGTAAACTCATCGTTCGAATATGTTTTTTGGGCAATTACACTATTCCCTAGTAGGGCAGCGAAGACTAACACTATTATTTTTTTCATGATTTAAATTTTGGTTAAAAAAGGCCGCAAACCTATGAAAAAAAATTAATTGGAGACGCATTTAAACTAAAAGGTACTCACTATACCAAAATGCACTTTAGCACTTCGGAGTGATATAGGATTATTAAACTGCTTGCCCAAAGCATAGGAGAGCGAAAAAATTCCGGGTTTGGTTTCAAAGGTAATGCCGGCACCAAATCCATACGGATTATCTTCTAAGGTATAGCGCATGGCATTGTTATCGATGGCTGTTTTGTTTTGATAATAGGCATGATTGCCGAAAAGAAACAGATAGGAATTTTGATCCACAAGCAGTCTATACTCTAACTTTGTAATCGTATAGAAGGATGCATTTATGGATTCCTCGTCAAAACCTCTTAAACTATTTAAGCCACCTATCCTGTAAAGTTCGTTCACAAACAAATTGGCACTTTCAATCCAAGCTGATTTATTTCCGAAAACGAGGGTGCTTCTCTTCTTAATGGGCACAAATAATTCACCCACAAAATCGATTGCATATATATCGGTATTGAGCTTTGTCCCATCATACACTTCCGGCTTTATTTTAAGGTTCTTCTTTATTTTCTTGGTGCCGGCGCTTGCATTTATATCCAGCATATAACCCTTCCGGGGATTTAATTTAATGTCGAGATTTTCGGTTCGGAAACCAATGCCATACGATTTCGAATTCATGTCTACATAGGCGGGCAAGGCTGTCAAATTTTCTAAGCCACGAGTTGATATTAAGGCAATGGTTCGATTGCTGAAAAAGACCTTGAAATACTTATTGGTTCCTATTAAATAATTCAATCCGATGTTTTCATTCACATCGGTAAATAAGGTGTCGCGCTTGTATAACTTAAATAAAATATCGGCTCCAAAAGGACTGTGAAATAAAAAAGGCACTTGTAAACGTGCTTTCAGGTTTTGCGTTTTTACTTGTAATTTTTGCCAATCCACATCCAACACTTCTCCTTTATTAAAACTGTTTACCAACTTTAAAGTAAGCTGTCCGGTAACCAGCAGTTTGCCGGTAGTTGGATTAGGCATAAAGCCCAGCACTCCATCAAAACGGTTTGCCTTTTTTTGATTGAGCGTGAGCATAAGTTTGGTGTATTTATCGGCAAAATAAATCTCCGGCGATTTGCCTTCTGTAAGAAAAGGTACTTCACGAATTCTTTTACTGATTTGGTTTACACGACTTTCGTTGTATTTATCACCTTTTCGAATTCCCAGCAAGCGTTGCATATAGTAGGTGGAGATTTTTGCATTTCCTTTCACCAAAAAACTATCCATTAAACACAATTGATTCCTTTCAAGATTTAAGGCCGCCGAAATATTTTCTCCTGAGATAAATATACTATCCAGTTTAATTGTGGCAAATGGATAGCCATTGTTTTCGGCATAAGTAATAATTCGCTCCAATAAACGCGCTGTTTCCCGAGGTGAAAAGATGTGATGATCGTAAAACCGTTCGCGAAATCCTATTGCATTTATTATTTCTTCATCCACATTGCCGCTCGTTAAACTCGCCCATTTGTAGCGATTTCCGGAAGATAAATACAAAATTGTAGACAGCGAATCACGTTTAAAACTATCGGCCGATGCAGTTAAATAGCCCCTTTCATGAAATTCAAAAAACAAGTCCTTAATAGCTTCATCCATTTCCTGATTAGAGGTATACTCTTTTTTATTGTGCACTTGCTTAGCAAGCTCCTTATCCACCAATGAATCATTCAGCTTCACCAAAAGCGAAAACTTAGCCTGCCCATACCCGTGAAAAGTAAAACTCAGGAATAAAATGAAGAGAAAATAAAATCGCTTTATAGTTGTACGCATTAAAATATCAGTGCATCATTAAACTGAAATACATCGGAGTGCCAAATAAATGAACAAAAAACCAACATTTCAATTTGGTAAAATTAACTCATTCCCTGCTTATTTATTGCTATTTGGAAAGAAAATATGAGTTCAAAAATCCGGACTGGAATTTTTGTCGTAAGTGTTTGCAATAACCAATAAAACATTTCAAAATGAAAAAGAAAATAATTCTCAGCCTCTCGGTTCTCTCCATTGCGCTTTTCGGTTTGTATTATTGGCAAGCTGAACATCGGTATGGGCCACCTATTAAAAATATTCATTTGGTGGCTTTTGATGTGAACGGAATTTCAACTCCCAACGACTATGACGCATTAAGTTTAAATGTATCTAAAATTAAAGGAGTAACCTCCTGCAGCATCAATGAGCAAAGCAAAATTGCAGCCATTACTTTTTATCCTGATTTACTTTCTGCTAGTGAACTTCCTGCACTTATTGCTACGCTTGGAAATTGCTCCGTGCAGTTGCATACTTACGAAAAAATAAATGGATGCCCTGTAAACGTATGGCGTTCGTGGGCACATCAACTCTTTAGCATATAAATCAAACTCTATCACTAACCATAAATTAAAAAAACAAAACACATGAAAAAACAATTAACTATGCTGGTTTCAGCAGGAGTGCTAGGGTGCTCTATCCTTTTATTAAGTTGCAAAAAAGACAAAGACGAACCGGAAACTGTAGTGGAACCAACACCTGTTGCCACACCCTCACTTTATTCGCGCTTGGGAGGAATCAATGCCATAAGCGCGGTAACCGATAAATTTTTAAGTATTGTAGCCGGGGATGCCGCAATTAATGCACGTTTTGCAGCTACCGTTGCAGATCCTTTTCGCTTGCAATTGTTGCGCAATAATTTAATCGATCAAATTTGTGCGGGTTCCGGAGGACCTTGTCAATACAAAGGAAAAACGATGTTGCAGGCACACACAGGAATGAATATTACCACTGCAGAGTTTACTGCTTTGGTAAATGATTTAGTAGCTGCGCTAGACTTTTACTCGGTTCCCACCACCGAAAAAAATGAATTGCTTGCCATTCTTGGGCCAATGCAAAGCGACATTGTTGGTCATTGATTCTTGGGTAGAAGAATTAATACCAATAAAAAAAGGCTGCTTCACCATATGTGAGCAGCCTTTCCTTTTTTAAACTGTATTCTTTATTTAAAAGATTTACCTAAATATTTTGCCATTACTTTACCTACTTTGGCATACGATTCGGCAATGCGCGAACCCTCGTCAAAATCGTAACCCATAGCTTGGCTGCCTTGCACATTTTTAATACGCACAGCACAAATAATTTTATCGGGAGATGCTGTTTCTACCATTTCGAAACGATAGGTGCAATATGCCGGAAGTTTAGAAACTCCAATGTTCCAACCCGGGAACATGGTGATTGTTTTTACTTTTAAGGTATACTTTGCACTTTTGTTAGATTGACTAGCATCGCATCCTTTTTTAACTAAGCCTTTATTCAATAATTCTTCGAATTTTGGATGGTAGCGTTTTTCTTTGTTACCATTCCAACCTTCTAACCACTTATCGCCTTTACCCGGAGTTTTAGCATTTAGATCTGCTACTTTCTTTTTGGTGTAATCGGCTTCACTACCGTATTTCCCCATTTCCATTTCGGAGTAATCGTACACTAAATTCAATTTAGTTTCTCCTTTTAAGGAAGGCATTACGCCTGATTCCACTTCCACTTTTTGCGCCATTAATGAGGTAGTTACCATCAGTAATGAAATACTTAGCAATTTTATTTTTTTCATTGTTTTTGTTTTTTGTTTTACAATATTAGCTGCAATTCTGTTAAAATTAAAATCTGTTTTTAAAAAATATTACCCTTGCTTATTCCACAATAATTTTTCCGCTTTGTGCTTGCTCATTATTTTGCACCTGAATAAAATAAATTCCCTTTGCAACCCGTGCACCCGACTTGTTTTGCAAATTCCAAATCCATTCATGATGCCCAGCTGTCAAAACTTCTCTTTGTGCAATAGCTGCAACTTCATTTCCTAACAAATCAAACACCTTAATGCTTACTATAGCTTTATTTTCAACATCCAAGGTAATGTAACTTTGTTCTGAACTTGGATTTGGATAAAAATTAATTCCTGCAATTTCTTCTTGATCTTTACTATAACCGATTCCTGTAATTGCGTTCGGCAATGGAACTCTTACAGAAGTGTAAACATGGTACTCACCGGCTTGCAAATTAATGTTTGCAGTGGTATTGCTCACAAAAATACTATCGCCACTTAAATAGTCGTACCAATACCCTGTACTTTGAAAAGCTGGATTGATGGGACCTGCAACAATATCAAAATTCCCAATAACAGTAATGTTCATGCTTGGATGATTCACGTGAATTGATTTATATAAATTCCCCACACTTAATGTATAAGTTGTTGATTCCATTGCCGGCTGAGTGGTTTTAAATTTTGCGAGCGCGGCATAAATATCATAAAGGCGTTTTCGGTTAGGGTTCGCAAAATAGTTCCATCTAATAGGTTTATTGCATACTCTACAATTCTGATAATTGATAGAATAGTCATAACCCAACTCCCCAAATTGCCAAATCATTTTTGGGCCGGGTATTGTAAAGAAAAAAGCCGCAGCTTCTTCCATTCTGCGCAATGCTGTATTCGTATCCTTAGTGTTATAACCGCCAAAAGCGGCACCATATTGAATGTTTTTATACAACAATCGTTCTTCATCATGACTTTCCATATAGGTAACCAAGTGTGGCAAATTCCAGTTACGGCTCTTGTATGAACCCCAGCTAATATCAGAACCGGAAGCATATCCCATAGTGGCTTGATTATATGCATAGACTAAATTCCCCCAAAACATCATACCATAATTGGCTAATACGGTTTCTTCGCTATTATCTGCAAAATACTCCAAAATGGTATAGTTAGTAGGATCCGTTTGATGAATATGATCGTAATAATCTTTCCAAATATCCACACGTGATTGATCGTAATTACCCCATAAACCAATATTTCCAACTGAATTTACTTGTGTAAAACCCTTCGCTAAGTCAAATCTAAAACCATCTATTTTATAATTTAGAATCCAGTGGTCCACTACATTCTTTGTAAAGTATTTGGTTTCAGGGGTAGAGTGGTTAAAATCATAACCGACATTAAAATCGTGTTTTGCCACCGGGTTATACCATGGATTATTTGCTGCAGGGCGCCCGTTCACAGCATCCCAATACATCTGCACCATGGGCGATTGGCCAAAAGAATGGTTTAAGGCAATATCCATAATTACTGCAATCCCACGTAAGTGACATGCATCAATAAATTCTTTAAACTTATTTCGAGTACCATAATACTTATCCGGAGCGAAATAAAAATCGGGATTATATCCCCAGCTTTGATTGCCTTCAAATTCATTTACCGGCATCAACTCAATGGCATTTATACCAAGATTCTCTAAATAATCCAAGGTATCAATCAAGGTTTTATAATTGTGTGCCTGAATAAAATCACGTATCAATAATTCATAAATAACAAGGTCGGTTTTTTTAGGTTTTGCAAAATTGCTAACCTGCCAATTGTAAGGTGTTTGTGCGGTTTGAAACACACTCGCAATACCACTTGTTTTGGTACTCGGATAGGGCGTTGGGTTAGGATTGGTAGCCACTCCAATGCTTCCATCATTGCTTGGGTCTAATATTTTTTCGCTGTAAGGATCTGCAATTTTTATGTTTCCATCAATGAGGTATTGATACACATATTCCTGTCCGGGAGTTAGGCCATTTAATTGCAACCAATATGTTTTTCCATCGGGCGTACGATTCATGTAAGCACTGGGTTGTGCCACAAAATTATTAAAGCCACCCAAAGCATACACCCCACTTTTAAAGGGAGCAAACAAAGTGAGAATCACAGTGGAATCATTCACATACGTAACACCATCTTTGGCGCCTACCGGTAAAGGCAAGGTGGTTATAGCGGGATTTACAATAAATGAAAAGGAATCCAACACAGTTGTAATACCATCCGTTACACTCAACTTTACCCAATTGGTGCCAGGGCTAGTGGGCGTAACATTGGTGGTGATGGATGTTCCTGTATTTTGCGCAACAAAAACATTGTTCAAATAAATACTTAAGGTAGCGGTTGAGGAAGCTAATCCGGTTACCGAAATGGGCACATTTAAAGGTGATAAAGTGGGTACTCCAGCAGCCGAAAAAACCGGATCGGAGATATAACAATTTAAACTTGAACTAAACACTGGAACAAAAATATCCCCACCGGCAGCGGTTTTACCGGTAATTGTTCCCGCCGGATTTCGGAATACAAATGCCAGTTTTAAAATAGTTTCATTCACCGGAACATTGTAATAGTTTCGGATATGGTAACGGAGCTTAAACAAATTACCACCTAATGCTTGTAATTTTGTTTCAGGAGTATTTACCGCCCAATTGGTTTTAACATGCTTCCAGTCTGAAGAAGAGGTGCTTAAATTGGTAATCACACCGGTATGCGCATACACATCACCCGTGGTATTGTTTAAAGCCGCATTTCCTTGAGCCGCATTAAAAATTATGGTTACTGAATCGTTGTCGACCGGAAATGCTGGATTCCAAGTAACCACTTGAGCAATTCCATTCCATCCGAGAATAAAAATGGTGAAAAACAGGGTGTAAATTTTTTTCATTGTGATTTAATTTCATTAAGTATGAATGGGTAAAGTTAGTATTTCAGTCCATTAATGGTACAATTGGAATGTTAAATTGTTTCGTCTGTCTCAAATAAATTTTTTTGCGCGCACTTTATTATCTTTACACAAAATTTATAGAAATTATGAGCATCACAAAAGAACAGGTTCTAGAGGCATTAAAAAATGTGGAGGATCCCGATTTAAAAAAGGATTTAGTGACCTTAGGAATGATTACCGATTTGATTGTAGAAGGCAAAAATGTTTCCTTTACAGTTGTCCTCACAACGCCTGCTTGTCCGATGAAAGAAATGATTCACAAAGCCTGTGTGAATGCGGTTATTCATTTTGTAGATAAGGAAGCGAATGTTAATGTTAAAATGAGTGCTAATGTCACTTCTCAGCGTGGACCCGATAAACCTTTATTGCCAAAAGTTAAAAACATAATTGCAATTGCTTCGGGTAAAGGCGGTGTTGGAAAATCTACAGTGGCCTCTAATTTAGCTGTTGCTCTTGCGATGCAAGGTGCTAAAGTTGGTTTGGTGGATGCCGATATTTATGGGCCATCTGTTCCAATTATGTTCGATGTGGTGCACGAAAAACCCATGATGCGCGATATTGAAGGTAAAAGTTATATGATTCCTATTGAAAGTCACGGTGTGAAGTTGCTTTCTATTGGTTTTTTTGCAGATACTTCTCAAGCAATTGTTTGGCGAGGGCCAATGGCAGCAAAAGCACTCACCCAATTGTTTGGCGATGCCGACTGGGGTGATTTGGATTATTTGCTAATTGACTTGCCACCGGGAACCGGCGACATTCATTTATCCTTAGTACAATCTGTGCCATTAACCGGAGTAATCATTGTGAGTACACCGCAAAACGTGGCATTAGCCGATGCACAAAAAGGCGTAGCCATGTTCCAGATGCCTGCCATAAATGTTCCGGTGTTGGGTATAGTTGAAAACATGGCCTATTTCACTCCTGCCGAATTGCCCGAAAACAAATATTACATTTTTGGTAAAGATGGCGCTAAACGTTTAGCCGAAAAATTGGGCGTTCCTTTATTGGGTGAAATTCCATTGGTTAAGAGCATTTGTGATGCCGGAGATGCCGGTAGGCCTGCCGTTTTGCAAAGAGATACCCCACAAGCCTTGGCTTTTTTAGAGATGGCGAGTGCTGTTGCTCAACAAGTTTCTATCCTAAATGCAAACAAGAAAAACGAGTTGCTAAGCGTTTAGGAATAAATCATTTTTTGTTTTCAGAATTAATTCTATTTTTACTTCAACATAAATCAAGTATCTAAGTGATAACCGACACAATAATTCTTTCGAAAATCCAAGACGCCTTAACTCAGATACGCCCCTATTTGGAAGCCGATGGTGGAGATGTTTCACTCATTGAAGTGAGCGATGAGTATATTGCAAAAGTGCAATTACACGGTGCATGCCGAGATTGCAGCATGAGCATGATGACGTTAAAAGCAGGTGTTGAAGAAAGCATTCGCAGAGCCGTCCCTGAGATAAAAGGAGTGGAAGCTATTACACCTAAAAAAACAGAGATCCTTGCCGAAAAATTAGTTTCGAAAGGATAAAAAAATTAATCTAAAACCAATAAATTCCACCTATTTCTTGGTCTATTAAATAACCAATTAACGAATAACGATTAGCCAAATTATGAGCGCAACTTTAGAAACCAGAAAAAATGTAGCTATCATGTTCGCCGGTGATTCCGGTGATGGAATTCAATTAACCGGAACTCAGTTTACCGACACGGCAGCTTTGCTTGGAAACGACATTAGTACTTTTCCCAACTTCCCTGCCGAAATACGGGCCCCGCAAGGAACATTAGCCGGTGTTTCAGGATATCAATTGCATTTTGGAAGTGTGGAGATTTTTACTCCGGGCGATGGATGCGATGTATTGGTAGTAATGAATGCTGCCGCCTTAAAAGCAAATTTAAAAGGCTTGCATACCGGTGGAATCATTATTGCCAATACAGATGGCTTTGATGCAAAAAATTTAAAGTTGGCAAAATATCCGGATGGTGTAAATCCATTAAAGGATAGCTCGCTCGACAAATACAAAGTGTATGAAATAGACGTCACCAAAATGACGCGCACTGCACTTGCTGATTCAGGTATGGGTACCAAAGAAATTGACCGAAGTAAGAATATGTTTGTACTCGGTTTCATTTATTGGATGTTTAACCGTAACATGGATAACAGTATTGCTTTCCTAAAAGATAAATTTAAAAAACGCCCCGACTTAGTGGAAGCGAATTTAAAAGTGTTGAAAGCAGGTTATCATTTTGGGGAGACAACCGAAACTTTTAATGCCCGTTACGAAGTAAAAGCTGCTGTGATGCAAAAAGGCGAGTACCGCAACATCATGGGAAATCAAGCAACTGCGCTGGGTTTAATCGCTGCTGCTAAAAAATCAGGAATCGAATTGTTTTTTGGAACATATCCCATTACTCCGGCATCTGATATTTTACATGAACTTTCAAAACATAAAAATTTTGGTGTAAAAACCTTTCAAGCAGAAGATGAAATCGCAGCTGTTTGCTCTGCCATTGGAGCATCTTTTGGCGGGAGTTTAGGAGTTACCGCTTCATCCGGACCGGGCATTGCCTTAAAGGGCGAAGCTATTGGGTTAGCAACGATGCTTGAAATTCCTTTAGTTATCTGCAATGTTCAACGCGGTGGTCCGTCTACAGGATTACCAACTAAAACCGAACAAGCGGATTTATTACAGGCTATGTATGGAAGAAACGGTGAAGGCCCTGCAGCCATCATCTCAGCCAGCACGCCATCCGATTGTTTTGAAACAGCTTACGAGGCTTGCCGAATTGCAATAGAACACATGACCCCTGTATTCTTTATGAGCGATGGGTATATAGCTAATGGCTCTGAACCATGGATATTTCCACAATCCAAAGATTTAAAACCCATCAAAATTGAATACGCAAAAGAACGCAATCCGGAAGATGCAAAGTTTCTGCCTTATAAACGCGACGAAAAATTAGCGCGTCCTTGGGCCATTCCCGGAACAAAAGGCTTGGAGCACCGTGTGGGAGGTATCGAAAAAGAAAATGAAACCGGAAATATATCTTACGATCCCGATAACCACGAATTGATGGTGAAATTAAGGGCTGAAAAAATTGAGCGTATTGCTGATTATGTTCCATTGCAAACCATTGATAACGGTCCTGCAAAAGGTAAATTACTCATCTTAGGTTGGGGCTCTACTTATGGTTCTATTAAAACAGCTGTAATTGAAGCTTTGGCCGAAGGCTATGATGTGGCCCATGCACATGTGCGTTACCTGAATCCATTTCCTAAAAATTTAGGCGAAATTTTATTCAATTACGAAACTGTGTTGATGCCTGAAATTAACAGTGGCCAATTAATTAAGCTGGTGCGCGATAAATATTTAGTTCCTGCAATAGGATTTAATAAAGTAAAAGGAATGCCATTTACCAGCACTGAAATCAAAGAAAAAATTGTTGAACTTTTGAAAAAATAAATTATGGAAAGTACACTCGCTCCTTTAACTGCTAAAGATTTTGTAACCGACCAGGATGTGCGTTGGTGCCCGGGTTGTGGCGATTATTCAATACTTAAACAAGTTCAAACTGTATTACCCGAATTGGGTATTGCACGCGAAAATATTGTTTTCGTTTCAGGTATAGGTTGCTCCTCCCGCTTTCCGTATTACATGGAAACATTTGGAATGCATAGTATTCACGGTCGTGCGGCTGCTGTTGCCAGCGGATTAAAAGCTGCCCGCCCCGAATTAAGTGTATGGATTGTGAGTGGCGACGGTGACTCTATGAGCATTGGCGGAAATCACTTAATACATTTATTGCGTAGAAATTTTAATGTGAACCTGCTCATCTTCAACAATGAGATTTATGGTTTAACCAAGGGACAATATTCACCGGCCTCTCCTGCTGGAAAAATTACAAAGTCATCCCCCATGGGAAGTATTGATCATCCATTTAACCCGGCTGCTTTAGCTTTGGGTGCTGATGCTACTTTCTTTGCACGCAGCATGGACCGCGACCCGATTCACATGCGCGAAATTTTAAAAAGAAGTAATTCTCACAAAGGAAGTTCGGTAGTGGAGATTTATCAAAACTGCAATGTGTTTAATGACGGAGCATTTGAAGTGTTTACTGAAAAAGGCACTAAAAAAATGGAAACCCTTTTTGTAGAAACCGGAAAGCCATTAGTATTTGGCGATGGTGGAAACAAAGGCATCAAGCTGGATGGATTTACCCCAACAATAGTAGATTTAACAGCCGGAGCAAGTGCAAATGACCTATGGATTCACGATGAAACCGATAGAGTAAAAGCGCAAATTCTTTCCCGCTTTTTTGATGATCCAAAAATGGAAAATCATTTGCCGCGTCCATTCGGTGTGTTTTATGAAGAGAAGCGCTTTTGTTATGAAGATGCGATGCTGGCACAAATTGCTGAATCCATCAAAACAAAAGGCGATGGCGATTTAGATGCCCTTTTAAGAGGAAAAAATACTTGGAAGATTAATTAGTTTACTCACTTAACTACTAAAAAAGCGGCTTCCAAAGGAATGCCGCTTTTTTTATATAGCTCTCAATATGCTTTCATTCAATAAAATCCATCACATCTCTCTCATTTGCTCCGATTATCAAAAATCGAAAAGCTTTTATACTGAAGTGCTTGGATTAAGTATTGTACACGAAACCTACCGCAAAGAAAGGAATTCCTATAAACTAGATTTAGCATTGAATGGGGAGTATGTGCTTGAACTTTTTTCATTTCCAAATCCGCCAAAAAGAATTTCACAACCCGAAGCCTGCGGATTAAGGCATTTAGCTTTTGAAGTGACAAATTTAGAGGAAACTGTTCATAAACTTAGCGCTAAGCATATTGCTGTAGAACCTGTGCGCGTAGACGAATGGACGAAAAAAAAATTTACATTTTTTAGTGACCCGGATGGTTTGCCAATTGAATTGTATGAAAAGTAAGTCTAATTTTCAGCAGCATACAGTTTCATCACTTCAAAAATAGATGAAAAAGTATTTTTCATAGCCGCTTCTATCTCAGGCTTATTCATCCATCGCGCATCGGTAATTCCTTCTTCTAATTGAGGTATTAGCAGCATGGAATTGCCGCTGTATTTCATTTTGTACCAATGCGAAATTTTTAAGCAGGTTTCACCCTTCAAGTGATACGTATGGTAGGTAATAGTGAACTTCTCTTCCAAACTTAAATCACCAATCCCGCACTCCTCCTCTACTTCACGCAATGCTGCTTCTTTTTCCTTTTCGCCCTTTTCAATCTTTCCTTTCGGAAGATCCCATTTGCCATGTCTAAAAATAAAAAGGATTTTACCTTCCTTGTTTTTCACAATGCCGCCCGCAGCCTCAATTACCTTAAAGATTGAGAAAAGCGCCGTTTCCTTTTGCTTTTCAGTTTCGAATAAAATCCCCATACTTTTCAAGGTCTCATCCGCTTCAAATAAGGCGATTGATTTCTTTAATTCTTCTTTGGTGGAGTAAGCCGTAAAAAAATCGAAATCAGTTGCTTGACGGCTTTTATCGCAAAACAAATAGAGCGGGCGATCCATAATGAAAACTTTGTTCATCGTTTTTGAGAGTATATTGCGAAAGAAATGCGATTAAAAAATATATTTGCCGTATGAAGATGAATGATGATTCAGCCTTAAAAATAGCCGAGTTTCTGCTGCAAATTAAAGCAATAAAATTAAATCCTGCACATCCTTATACCTGGGCTTCGGGATGGAAATCGCCCATATACTGCGATAACCGCGTAACCCTTTCACATCCAAAGATTCGCACCTATATCCGCCAACAATTGGTGCAAAGCATTCAAACCAATTATGGCAATCCGGACGTAATTGCAGGTGTTGCAACAGGTGCAATTGCCCAAGGAGCACTGGTTGCCGAAGCAATGGGCTTACCCTTTGTTTATGTACGTTCTTCCGCCAAAGAGCATGGAATGGGAAATTTAATAGAAGGAAAAATTGAAAAAGGCCAATCGGTAGTGGTGGTTGAAGATTTAATTTCAACAGGAATGAGTAGCTTAAAAGCCGTAGATGCGCTGCGAGCAGCCGATTGTGATGTGAAAGGAATGGTTGCTATCTTTACCTATGGTTTTAAAAATGCAGCAGATAATTTTAAGAAATCAAAATGTAAAATACATACCTTAAGCGATTACGAAACGCTTATTAAACAAGCGCTGCAATCGAATTACATAAGTGAAAAAGATTTAAAATCATTAAAAGCCTGGAGAGAAAATCCGGCCGAATGGATGAAATAACAGTGGGAAGGAACCCATTAAACAACTTAATTTAATAGCAACAGCTTATGACTCGAATTGAAAGTGATACCGTAGAAGTGAACAAAACAGCTGAAGGAATTTTTTCTTACCTCAGCAATTTCAACAATTTTAAATCGTTGATGCCACATCAAGTTACCGAATGGGAATCGAGCGAAAATGAATGCACATTTAACCTTAACGGGATGGCCAAAATTGGGATGCGCATTGTGGATAAAACACCCAATTCAAACATAAAAATTACATCCTTCGGTAAAGTTCCTTTCGAGTTTACTTTAAATGTAAATATTACCGAAACTGCTTCCAATGCGTGTAAAGGACAACTTGTTTTTGAAAGTGATATTAATCCGTTTATGAAAATGATGGTGGAAAAACCACTTACGCATTTCTTCAATGGATTGGCGCAAAAAATGAAAGATATTCCAGTTGAGTAATGCCTAATATGGAATTGAAATCACAAATTAAATTTCACTTCTTTTAAATCCAGCTCCAACACATTAAAATCTTCTTTTAGGGCGAGCAAGAGTTTGCCTTCCTTGTTTACTCCGATAATTTTTCCTTCTGCCTGCTTATTATAAATCGTATAGTGATGATATTGATTTAAACGATACAACTTCATGTGGTAATCGGCTTTAATTGCGGCAAAATTGCTGCTTTTAAGTTGAAGGTAGCGGGCTTCAATACACGAACACAGCTGTGTAAAAAGCTCATTCAAATTGTAGTCTATTTGTGTTTCAATTTTTAAAGAAGTAGCATGCAAAAGTTCAAACGTCTCCTGATTCACATTCAAGCCAATGCCAACTATACTGGAGCTAATACTATTGTTGCGCCAAGCATTTTCAATGAGCACACCTGCAATTTTTTTATCGTTTACAAAAATGTCGTTCGGCCATTTTATTTTTACCGAATGCTGCACAGCCAGCACCTGCTCAATGCATTCTGCAATTCCAAGCGATACGAGTTGGGTGAGTATAAATTGATTTTCACTTCCAATGCTAGGAGGGTATAAAATTAAACTAAAGGTGAGGTTCTTTCCCGCTTCACTCAACCAAGTATTTCCCCTTTGTCCGCGACCCAATGATTGTTGATCGGTAATTACAATGGTACCTTCGGGAGCAGTACTATCCTTCAATAACTCTTGGGCATAAGTATTCGTACTTTCAACAATTGGCAACCTTATTGTGTTAGTACCTATAAACAGCGTTGACATGTTTAATTTTTTGAAAAGCAAAGAAACGCTAAAATGCTTGATTAATAGGAATTGTGTCCAACTATTTTTATACTTTTGTTACACATCCGCGTGAATCGAACTAAAAAATGCCTAAGGGCAATAACAACAAAACACGAACATTTTGGCAAGAAAGAAAAAAGTAACTGACACTTCTGCACAATTGGCAGAAATAATTATTGAAGCTATCAAAGAAAAAAAGGGCAATGAAATAGTTCAATTGAATTTAAAAAATGTTGCCAATTCAGTGTGTGAGTACTTTATTGTTTGCAGCGGAGACTCCTCCACACAAGTAGCAGCAATAGCAAACTCAATAGATGCAGAGGTTAAGAAAAAACTAAATGAAGATGCTTGGCACAAAGAAGGATTCCAAAACTCGGAATGGATATTGTTGGATTATGTAACCGTTGTGGTACACATCTTTCAACCCGAAGCACGAAACTTTTACCGCATCGAAAAATTATGGTCAGATGCTGAAATCAAAGTGGTTTCAGCAGTTTAAAATCAGCATACAAAAAATCAAATTCAAAAACCGTGAATCAATTAAATTTCGCAGAAGAAAATCCTAAAAATTTAGGAAAAGAAAAAAAGCCGGTCGATAAACTTAAAGACAAGCTTCCCAAAAAAGGAAAACTCCCTAAAAATTCATTTAATTTTTATTGGGTGTATGCCATCATACTTGTATTGTTTTTGGCTATGTCGTTCTTCGATTTTAATACCAGCAGCACCAAAACCAATTGGCAAGAATTCGAAACCAAAATGTTGCACAGTGGCGATGTTGAAAAACTGGTGGTGGTAAATAAAGAAAATGCTGAAGTATATATTAAGCAAACAGCATTAAGTAAAGCACAATACAAAGATGTGCCTAAAAAATCGTGGGGTAGCAACAAAAATTTAGGCCCGCACTACACTTTCGAAATTGGACCACCTGAGGCATTCGAAAAAAAACTGCAAGATGCTCAAGTAGGCGTTGCCGATGGGGACCGAATAAGTGCCGAATACATTACACAAAAAAATTGGGGCGGTGATATTTTAGGTTGGATACTTCCAATTGTAGTGATGATTGCCATTTGGGTATTTATTATGCGCCGTATGACCGGCGGTTCGGGAGGTGGCAATGCTATTTTCAATATTGGTAAATCACGTGCAGCCTTGTTTGATCCTGAAGATAAAATCAAGATTACCTTTGCCGATGTAGCCGGTTTGGAAGAAGCAAAAGAAGAAGTGATGGAGATTGTTGACTTCCTTAAAAATCCACAAAAATTTACAACTCTAGGTGGTAAAATCCCCAAAGGTGCTTTATTGGTAGGCCCTCCGGGAACTGGTAAAACTCTATTGGCAAAAGCCGTTGCAGGCGAAGCAGGAGTTCCATTTTTCTCTCTTTCCGGTTCCGATTTCGTTGAAATGTTTGTGGGTGTTGGTGCTGCGCGTGTGCGTGACTTATTTAACCAAGCCAAACAAAAAGCGCCTTCCATTATTTTTATTGATGAAATTGATGCCATTGGCCGCAGCCGCAGCCGCAACCAATTGCAAGGCGGAAACGATGAGCGTGAAAATACTTTGAATTCATTACTCGTGGAAATGGATGGTTTTGGAACCAACTCAGGAGTCATCATTTTAGCTGCAACCAACCGTCCTGATGTGCTGGATTCAGCCTTGATGCGTCCGGGTCGTTTCGACCGTCAAATCAGTATCGACAAACCGGATATTATTGGACGCGAGGCCATCTTTAAAGTGCATTTAAAACCACTTACAAAGATAGATGCTGATGTAAACCCACATAAACTTGCTTTGCAAACTCCCGGATTTGCGGGTGCCGAAATTGCCAACGTGTGTAATGAAGCTGCATTAATTGCCGCACGTAAAAACAAAACGATGGTAGACATGCAAGATTTTCACGATGCCATTGACCGTGTGATTGGCGGATTGGAAAAGAAAAATAAAATCATCAACGAAGACGAGAAAAAAATTGTTGCCTATCATGAAGCGGGACATGCCGTTGCGGGTTGGTTTCTCGAACACTCCCATCCGCTAGTAAAAGTGAGTATCGTACCACGAGGTATTGCCGCTTTGGGTTATGCACAATATTTACCTAAAGAACAATTTTTATATACCACCGAGCAATTGATGGATGATATTTGTATGACCCTTGGCGGGAGAGTTGCAGAAGATATAACCTTTAATAGAATTTCGACCGGTGCATTAAGCGATTTAGAGCGTACTACAAAAGTGGCCTACAACATGGTAACCGTGTATGGTATGAACGATAAAATTGGTAACATTTCATTTTATGACCGTGGACAAGGAGATTATGGAAGCGGGTTTACAAAACCTTATTCCGATACTACGGCTAAAATTATTGATGAAGAAGTAAAAAAGATAATTGACTCTGCTTACTATACCACTAAAAATTTGTTGCTCGAAAAACGTGTGCAGCTGGAAGCAGTGGCCCAAGAATTATTAAAAAAGGAAGTGTTGTTTCAATCAGATTTAGAACGTTTAATTGGTAAGCGTCCATTTAACAAAGATGTTCCGGTAATTGAATTGAACCAACAAAAAACGGAACTTGCACCAACAACGGATAATACCAGTACAACCGGTAATCCGCCTGCCGCAAATACCGCTAATTAATTGAATCTTTAACTAAAAAAGCAGCCACGTGTATATTCATGTGGCTGTTTTTTTTAGCAGACTTTCAATTCATTTTATTTTAACTTTGCCGTAATAAAAAGCAGGAATGGAAGAGAGTACCTCCAAAGAAAAAGTTTTAAAACGCATACGTAAAGCCTTAATAAATAAATCAACTGAAGCAATTGCCAATGTTGATTTTGAAAGCCCCATTTATGCTACCAACGGGGAATCTTTGGAAATAAATTTTGCTCAAAACTTTAGCGAAGTAGGTGGAAAATTTGTGTTTTGCTTGGATTACAATGAGTGTATTGACAACCTCCAATATTTGGCCAAAGAAAATAACTGGACCGAAATTTTTTGTTTGGAAGAACCCTTGCAAGAATTGCTCGATATTGGTCAATTGCCGCATTCGGCAAAACCTGAGGATATTGATCGCTTGCAAGCATGTATCACTACTTGTGAGTTTTTAATTGCTCAAACGGGCGGGGTGGTTATTTCTTCAAAGCAAAGCTCCGGAAGAAAAACGCCATTCGCATTTCCTTTGCATTTAGTAGTTGCTTTCACTTCCCAATTAATGGGCGAAACAAAAGAAGCATTAAAAAATATGAAGGTGAAATATCCGACACAATTCCCCTCCTTCATCAGCATTATTACAGGCCCAAGTAAAACAATCGGAATCGACAATACAACTGTTATTGGTGCACTCGGCCCAAAAGAAATATATGTGTTTTTAATCGACGACTTACAAGCAGAATAATGGATGAAAATTGGGTAAAAGTTTTTAGCAGTTCTTTTCTGGCACAAGCCGAAATCAACAAAGCTATGCTTATTGAAAATGATGTTGCTGCAGTGGTGTTGAATAAACTCGATTCATCCTACTTAGCTTTCGGTCAAGCCGAGATATATGTGCATCCCGATAATGAACTACGTGCCAAACAGCTTTTAGAACAAGAAGTATCACTCGATGACGAACTTTAGCAAACGCGCTTTAACCGCACTTTTTTTTGTGCTGGCATTGATTGGAAGCATCGCTTTTAATCACCTTACATTTTCAATTTTGTTTTTATTCTTTACTGTAGTTGGTTTATGGGAATTTTATACCATTTCACATCTCGGACAAAATAACCCACAAAAGTACTTTGGTATTTTGCTTGGAGCGGCAGTATTTATTGCCTTTTCGCTTATTTCGATGGGAAAACAAAACGGCATGATCCTATTGCTTTTTTTACCCCTTGTATATTTCATTTTTGTGCTCGAATTATTTCGAAAAAAGGCGAACCCTTTTCGCAACATTGGCTTCACTCTCTTGGGAATAATTTACATTGCTGTTCCTTTTGGTTTGCTTAATTTTATTTCAATAAGTTACCTCACAAACGAGTATGAACCCCGCATTTTAATTGGCATTTTACTCATTTTATGGGCCAGCGATACAGGCGCTTACTTGGTTGGTTCCCGTATTGGGAAACGAAAATTATTCGAACGTATTTCTCCCAAAAAATCTTGGGAAGGCAGCTTTGGTGGTGCTTTACTTAGTCTTATTGCAGCTTATATTGATTCCAAATTATTTGATGTATTGCCGCTTGGGCATTGGTTTGCAATTGCATTTATTATTGTTGTGATGGGAACCTTAGGCGACTTGGTAGAATCGCTATACAAACGGAGCAAAAACGTGAAAGATAGCGGAACCCTTCTTCCCGGCCACGGTGGTATTTTGGATCGTTTTGATAGCCTGCTTTTGGCGGCACCCTTTATTTATACTTACCTCGAATGGACTAAAAATTTTTCATAAGCTACAGAATTTGCCATCCGACTATCTTTTTCTAATTTCGCAACCCGTATCATTAATCTAAACTATGTCAAAAACAAAAGAAATTACAAAGGACTCTCACAATCCTTTTGAAGCAATGCTGGCGCGCTTTGATCAAGCCGCTAAAATTTTAAATTTAGATGACGAAACCTATAACATTTTAAAAAACCCGCAACGTCAGGTAATCGTGAGTTTGCCGGTGCACATGGACAATGGAAAGGTGAAAGTATTTGAAGGATTTAGAATTGTACACTCTACTGTACTTGGACCTTCAAAAGGTGGAATTCGTTATTCGATGGATGTGAATGTGGATGAAGTAAAAGCACTTGCATCTTGGATGACCTGGAAATGTGCCATTGCTGATATTCCTTATGGAGGAGCCAAAGGTGGAATTACCTGTGACCCAAGTACCATGAGCAAAGCCGAATTGGAGCGTTTAACCCGTGCGTATACTAAATCGATGGTGAATGTATTTGGCGTAGACCGCGATATTCCTGCACCCGATATGAACACAGGGCCACAAGAAATGGCTTGGATTGTGGATGAATATTCCAAATTAAAAGGAGAATTTACTCCGGGTGTGGTTACCGGTAAACCCTTATTGTTAGGCGGTTCCCTTGGTCGCGCAGAAGCTACCGGTTTAGGCGTAATGGTATCGGCAATGGAGGCAATGAAAAAAATGAAAATTGATCCTTCAAAATCAACTGCCGCCGTGCAGGGTTTTGGAAATGTGGGTTCAATTACGGCAAAACAATTAAACAGCAAAGGCGTTAAAATTGTAGCCATATCCGACCATACCGGAGCTTATTATAATGCCGATGGTTTTGACGTTATGGATGCCATTGCTTTCCGTGACAATTCCGAAAAAAGAGTGTTAGAAGGATACACCAAAGGCAAAAAAATTACGAATGAGGAATTATTAACCTTAGCGGTGGATGTGCTTGCGCCTTGCGCCATGGAAAATCAAATAACCGGTGATAATGCCAACGATATTAAAGCGAAACTGATTGTGGAAGGTGCAAACGGGCCGACTACTGCCGGTGCAGATGAAATTTTAAATAACAAAGGCATTATTGTGGTACCGGATGTATTGGCAAATGGTGGTGGTGTTACAGTTTCTTATTTTGAGTGGGTACAAAACCGTTTTGGCTTTTACTGGACCGAAGAAGATGTGAATACCAAAGCTGAACAATACATGAAAAAAGCATTTGAGCACATTTGGAAAGTTGCTGAAAAATATAAGATTTCATTACGTATTGCTGCGTATGTGTTTGCGATGAACAAATTATCGAAAACCATTAAATACCGCGGAAATCAATAAGTTTGTTTTGTTTATTTTTAAAAGTGAGATGCATACCTGTCATCTCACTTTTTTTTTGACCTTTGCAGGGCTAAATTTTAAACTATGAAGTTTCACAAAGAAGGAATCCCCTCCCTTATTTTAACACTTATTTTTATTGCGCTGATAAATGCGATTGGCCATTATTTTTTTCCGGAATATGCTTTGGTTAAATGGTTCATTTATTTGTTGTCGGCTTTTGTGTTGATTACCATTCTGCAATTTTTCAGAAACCCGGTCCGCACACTTGTTATTGACGACAACAAAATTATTGCTCCTGCGGATGGAAAAGTGGTAGTGATTGAAGAGGTGATGGAAAGCGAGTATTTTAAAGACAAGCGCCGACAAATTTCTATTTTTATGTCGCCCATTAATGTGCACATTAATCGCTTTCCTATTACCGGTATAGTGAAATATGTAAAATACCATCCGGGATTATTTTTAGTGGCCTGGCATCCCAAATCCAGTACCGATAACGAGCGTACAACGGTTGTAGTGGAACATAAAAACAAGGAGCAAGTTTTATTTCGTCAAATTGCAGGAGCCATGGCCCGCCGTATTGTTTACTACTGCAAAGAAAATGATAGTGCACAACAGGGTAACGAATTTGGTTTTATTAAGTTTGGTTCGCGTGTAGATATCTTCCTTCCCTTGTCGTGTAAGGTTCACGTGAAGTTAAATGAAGTAACTGTTGGTGGGCAAAGTGTGATTGCAGAGTTTTAACAAATTTTGCCGGCAAGTTGTTAAGTATCAATTCCTTTTTTGGTACATTTGTTGAACAATTAAAGAAAGTACTAATTCAAAAAAAAATAAAACAATGAAAAAATTAATGTTATTGGTTGCTGTTGCATCCTTTGCAATTGGAACTGCTGCTTATGCAGGTGGAGAAAAAGCTGAGAAAAAATCTTGCTGCAAAGGTGGAGGAGCAAAAGCTTGTGCTAAAACAAGTGAATCAAAAGCTTGCCATGGTAAAGATGACAAAGCAGATGCAAAATCAACAAATACAGATGCAAAAGCTGAGAAGTCAACAACAACCAAATCAGAAAGCGCTAAGTAATTTTTGAAGGATTGAATAAAAACCCGTTCTATAACAGGACGGGTTTTTGTTTTTATACAGGAGTAGATCATTTATGTTGAAACATATCATTTTTCTTACGTTCATTCTTTTAACTAACTGTTGTTTCGCGCAAATCGACAGCAGTAGCCGCGCTATATATGATCCGCAAGTCGTACATTTTTTTGAGCAGCATCAATTGTGCATTGACACCTGTGTTTCGCCTGTTTTGTATAAAATTAGCTACGATTGGATGGGTACACATTACAAATATTCCGGCAAATCAGCCAAAGGAATTGATTGTTCCGGCTTTGCAAAAATTATATACAGAGAAGCGTTTCACGATACTTTATCAGGAGGCTCTGCAGATATTGCGAAACGTGTTACCTTAATTCCAAAAGATAATTTAAAAACCGGGGACTTAGTGTTTTTTAAAATTAAAAGAAAACGTGTTTCACATGTTGGGGTTTATTTAGGAAATAATAAATTTGTTCATGCGGCAGTAAAAGGGGGAGTACAAATTAATGATTTGAATGAAGCCTATTACAAACGTTACTTTTACAAAGGTGGCCGAAGTTTGTTAGAACGAAAGGGAGGTCAATAATTTTTAGCACATGAAAAAAACACTCATACTCAATCACCTTCAAATAGCGCAAAAAATCAATCGCATTGCGCATGAAATATATGAATACAACTTTGAAGAAAAAGAAATTGTAATTGCAGGAATTGCCGATAGAGGTTATGTTTTAGCCATGCGTATCGATGAAGTATTGAAAAGTATTTCGCCCTTAAAAACGAAATTGGTTGAATTAAAAATAAATAAAGACGATTTAAAAAATGAGCGGGTAAGCCTCTCGCTTAGCGCAGATGAATTAAAAAACAAAGTAGTGTTATTGGTGGACGATGTGTTGAATACCGGCAAAACTTTGATATATGCTTTGCACCCCTTTTTAGAATATGAAGTAAAAAAAATTGCCACGATTGTTTTAGTTGATCGCAATCACAATTTATTTCCGGTACGCGCCGATTATGTTGGTCTATCAATGGCCACAACGCTGCAAGAACATGTTTCAGTAGAATTTAAGGATGGGAATGATGCAGCTTATTTATGCTGATTTTTTCGCTTCCAAAACAATATCAAATAACTCCTTGGTGCGCAAGCCTAGTGCTTCAACAGTGTAAGTGGCCTTCTGATACACAGTCGCACGCTCAGTTAATTTCGCTTCAATAAAACGCAGTAGTTCTTCGGCATTCAAATTCTCAATCAAGGGCCTTTTCTTCTTTGATTCAAGCAAACGTTCGCGTAAAAATGCAGGACTTCCTTTGAGGTAAATGCTAATGCCATTTTCGTTCATTTTATCTATAGCATTAAAATAGCAGGGACTTCCTCCACCGGTAGAAACGACCACATTCGATTTTTGCGAAATTTTAAGCAAGGCTTCGAATTCGAGTGTTCGAAAATAATCCTCCCCCATTTCCTGAAAAATTTGCGGAATACTTTTGCCGGCCTGCTTCTCCACCCATTCGTCCATATCCACAAATTCGAATCCCAACTGTGTAGCGAGTTTGCGGCCCTTTTTGCTTTTGCCGCTTCCCATAAATCCAATTAAAAACACTCTCATGGAGTAAAAATAAACTATTTCATTTTGATTTGAATTCACAACTTGTAAACAGCTGCTAAATAAAGCATTAGCGACAGATATTAAATATTATTCGAAAAAAATAAAATTCGGTTTGCATTACTAAAATTAGATACTATCTTTGCACCCTCAAATTTTAAAAGTAAGATTCCGTAGCTCAGCTGGTAGAGCATAACACTTTTAATGTTAGGGTCCTGGGTTCGAATCCCAGCGGGATCACAAGTGGGGCGGTAATTATTTACCGCCTTTCTTTTTTTAAGAATGCCCAGGTGGCGAAATTGGCAGACGCACCATCTTGAGGGGGTGGCGAGCAATCGTGTGAGTTCGAATCTCATCCTGGGCACTTTTTAACTTCTTTCAAAAGCTTTCCCAATGCCCGGATGGCGAAATTGGTAAACGTTGCGGTCTCAGAAGCCGTTGGATTCAGTTCCTTGAGAGTTCGAGTCTCTCTTCGGGCACTTCGCGATTAAACACATCTACTGCAATCTAATTTTGCTTATAGAACGCTGATGACGCGGATTATTATGATTTGCGCTGATTTGTTGCCGTTAAAAACGTACTCCCTTTTAAATAAAAACGCTTGCTTAATTTTATTTTAATTCAAGTAAAACAACATTCTCCACATGGTGGGTATGAGGGAACATATCTACAGGCTGCACTTTAGTGACTTTGTATTTACTATCCATTAAAGCAAGGTCGCGCGCCTGGGTGGCGGCGTTGCAACTTACATACACAATTTTTGACGCTTCGAGTTGCAGCAACTTTTCCACTACATCGGGGCTCATTCCTGCACGTGGTGGATCGGTGATTATACAATCAGGATTCCCGTTTTCGGCTATGAATGCATCATTAAGCACTTTACTCATATCGCCGGCATAAAAAACAGTGTTGCTAATGTTATTCAAACTTGAATTTACTTTAGCATCTTCAATTGCTTCCGGTACGTACTCTATGCCAACCACTTTCTTTACTTTATTTGCAATAAAATTTGCAATGGTTCCTGTTCCGGTATACAAATCATAAACAAGCTCATGGCCTTTAAAATCTGCAAACTCACGTGCTATTTTATACAGCTCATAGGCTTGCGCAGAATTGGTTTGGTAAAATGATTTAGGTCCTATGCGAAAACTCAGTTCTTCCATTTGTTCCGTAATAAACGGCGCACCATAAAAGCAAATCACTTCTTGGTCTTGAATGGTATCGTTTCCTTTAGAGTTTATAACATACATCAAAGAAGTTACTTGTGGAAAGTGCGATTTCACAAAATTCAATAATGCAATTCTAGACTCTTCCTCCTCTCTAAAAAAAGTAAGGATCACCATGAGTTCCCCGTTTGAACTGCTTCGAATGATTAGGGTGCGTAAAAATCCTTGTTGGGATTTCAAATCAAAGAAACTAAGATTCCTTTCAATTGCATAATCACGAATAGCATTTCTAATATCATTTGAAGGTGCAGCTTGAAGATGACAATGTTCAATATCCAAAATTTTATCAAAACGCTGCGGAATATGAAATCCCAAAGCATTCATGTCTATGCCTTCATCATTTTCATTTAAATTGGTTAACCATTTTTTATTTGAAAATGTATATTCCAATTTGTTGCGGTAATATTGCGTTTGAGCAGAAGGAAGAATTGGTGTAATGGTTGGAAGTTCAATCTTACCAATGCGTGTAAGGTTATCAGTAACTTGCTTTTGCTTATAAAACAGTTGCCATTCATAACTCATGTTTTGCCATTTACAACCACCACATAATCCAAAATGTTGGCATATTGGTACAACACGCTTTTCAGAATAGTGGTGAAATTTTACAGCCCTTGCTTCTGCAAAATTTTTCTTTTTCATCACTAGTTGCAAGTCAGCCACATCACCGGGAACTGCATTTTGAACAAAGACAACCAATTCATCAATTTTTGCTACTGCTTTACCTTCAGAACCGGCATCGGTAATTGAAACATTTTCGATTAAGGGCAATTGCTTTTTTACAAATCTTCTCATGGGGTAAAGTTAGAATTTATTGTGTGAAGCACTATCGGGGAATATTGCCAATTCCCTGCAAAGGCTGATACTTGGGCGATACA
The DNA here is from genome assembly GCA_016721765.1 of Bacteroidota bacterium. Classification (NCBI taxonomy): domain Bacteria; kingdom Pseudomonadati; phylum Bacteroidota; species Bacteroidota bacterium. The sequence goes on along the minus strand of JADKHO010000001.1, from coordinate 1,866,393 downwards.
GCCATTTTGAATTATGCTTTCTGGACCAAAAGTAGTACATTTGCACATTAATTTTTTTATTATGCCAACATCAATAAATGTGAATACCCTCTCCAATCGTGCTATGCAATTGGAAGAACGCTATGGGGCGCATAACTATCATTCGATTCCTGTGGTAATTGAACGGGGAGAAGGCGTATTTTTATGGGATGTAGAGGGAAAAAGATATTATGATTTTCTTTCTGCGTATTCAGCCGTAAATCAAGGACACTGCCACCCTAAAATAATTGCTGCATTGGTAAAGCAAGCGCATAAAGTTACGCTCACTTCGCGTGCCTTTTACAACGATTGCTTAGGCGAATATGAAAAATATATCACAACCTATTTTGGCTACGACAAAGTATTGCCTATGAATACCGGAGTGGAAGGTGGCGAAACCGCGGTGAAGCTTTGCCGTAAATGGGGTTACACTGTAAAAGGAATTCCGGAAAATCAGGCAAAAATAATTTTTGTAGCAGGAAATTTTTGGGGGCGCACGTTGGCAGCCATTTCTTCGTCTGTTGATCCCTCCAGTACCAATGGATTTGGGCCATTTATGCCGGGCTTTGAAATTATTCCTTACAACGATTTAGCTGCTTTGGAAAAAGCGGTTCAAGATAAAAATGTTGCCGGGTTTATGTTGGAACCCATTCAAGGTGAAGCAGGAGTGGTGATTCCGGATGAAGGCTATTTGAAAAAGGCATTTGAAATTTGTAGAGCAAACCGCGTTTTATTTATTGCAGATGAAGTTCAAACAGGACTTTGTCGCACCGGTAAAATGTTGGCTTGTGATCACGAAGGAGTGAAACCGGATATCTTAATTTTAGGCAAAGCATTATCGGGAGGAGTTTTACCTGTTGCTGCTGTTTTGTGTAGAGATGAAGTTATGCTAACTATAAAGCCGGGTGAACACGGAAGCACTTACGGGGGAAACCCATTAGCGTGTCGTGTTGCCATTGCTGCATTGGAAGTATTGAAAGAGGAAAAGATGGCCGAAAATGCGGATCGTTTGGGTAAAATTTTACGCGATGAATTATCGAAAATAAAATCAGATAGAATTACAGCTATTCGAGGGAAAGGATTGTTAAATGCAATTGTTATAGAACCACGAAATGGAAAGGATGCTTGGGATGTATGCATTGCACTAAAAGACAATGGGCTTTTGGCAAAACCTACTCATGGAGACATTATTCGATTTGCCCCTCCTCTTACGATTACCGAAGAGCAGATAATGGAATGTGTAGGAATTATTAAAAAAACCTTGGAGGAATTTTAATACTGCTTGAGTGTTAGCTAGCCCTTTGAAGCCGATGCTATTATTTAATACTGAAATGCACATATTTGCTAAGTACATTCTGCAGTTCGGTGTTCTTTAAAATAAGCCAATATTTTTATTTGTGTTGAGAAAGAGAACACGGATGACGCGGATGATTATGATTTTGGCGGATTTGATTTCGTTATGCTAAATCAATCTCTCTTATTAAAATTCTTTTAAGGCTGATTTTATATCCAACTCCATCTGCGTAAAGCGCAATAAAACGGAGGTGATGAAAGAATCGTTTATTACTTTTTTAATGTCTTCTATTCCGGTGATGACATAATCGAGTTCACTGATTTTATAGCTTTGCTCGCAATTGCCTTTTTCGAATTTTACGATGTATTTTTGGTTCATGTAAAAGACAGATATTTTGCAGGCTGGGTGTGGAACTTCGGCTATGATGCGCATTTTTTAGTACAAAGATTTTAGTAGTAAGTACAAAGACGAACTTGAATTATAGAATTTCTTTTAAGGAAAAGCATTCTTTAAGCCTCACTCCTTTTTCAGTTTGTTGCACGGTGCAGCATTCATTGTAATTATCATGCTCTAAGAAGAGCACATAATTTTTTTCGGCTGCTTCATTCATAAATTTTTCCTTTTCGCTGAGTGTTATAAGCGGACGCGTGTCATATCCCATCACGTAAGCCAAGGGAATATGTCCGGTGCTGGGTAATAAATCGGCCATAAAAACAATTGTTCTATCCTTATACTGAATATGCGGAATCATCATGGCATCCGTATGTCCGCGTGTATACATTACTTTTAAAAAAGGAAATAATTCAGCTCCCTCTGCGGTAAATTTCAATTGACCGGATTCCTGAATAGGCAAAATATTTTCTTTTAAAAAAGATGCCTTTTCACGCGGATTAGGTTTTGTGGCCCATTCCCAATGTTCAGCATTACTCCAATACGTTGCATTTTTAAAAGCCGGCACGAAGCCGCTTTTATCTGAATTAAATTTTATGCTGCCTCCACAATGATCGAAATGCAAATGTGTAAGAAACATATCTGTTATATCATCACTAGAAAACCCTAATTGATTTAAAGATTTTTCAAGACTATCCTCACCATGCAAATCAAAATGGCTAAAGAATTTTACATCTTGTTTGTTGCCAATTCCGTTATCGATTAAAATCAATTTATTGCCTTCTTCGATGAGCAAACAGCGCATAGCCCAGGAGCATAAATTTTTATCATCCGCAGGGTTGGTTTTGTTCCAGATACTTTTAGGAACCACGCCAAACATGGCACCTCCGTCGAGTTTAAAATTTCCGGTATTGATGGTATGAAGTTTCATATTTTTTAATTCACTTAAAAGTGTTCTTAACTCTGCAAGTTTTGCACTGAGTCACAAATTTAAAATTATACTTTTGAAAACAGTTTTTATTTTAACATATGAAAGTACATTTTATAGCCATTGGCGGCAGTGCGATGCATAACCTAGCCATTGCCCTGCACAAAAAAGGTTTTGCCGTGAGCGGCTCAGATGACGAAATTTTGGAACCCTCTAAAAGCAGGTTAGAAAAGTACAACTTATTACCAACCGAAATAGGCTGGTTTCCCGGTAAACTGAACGATTCGATGGAAGCCATTATCCTTGGAATGCATGCGCGTGCCGATAATCCTGAATTGTTGCGCGCTCAAGAATTAGGGCTCAAAATTTTTTCGTATCCGGAATATATTTACGAGCAAACAAAAGATAAAACACGCATTGTTATTGGAGGTAGTCACGGCAAAACGACTATCACCTCCATGATTTTACATGTGTTGAACTTTCATCAAATTGACTGCGATTACATGGTGGGCGCTCAGCTCGAAGGATTCGAAACCATGGTAAAATTGAGCAAAGAAGTTAAAATTGCAGTGATTGAAGGGGATGAATATCTGTCATCGCCCATCGACAGAAGGCCAAAATTTCATTTGTATTTCCCTGACATTGCAATCATCAGCGGAATAGCTTGGGACCACATCAATGTTTTTCCCACATTTGAAATGTATGTGGAGCAATTTAAAATTTTCACCGATTTTATTTCGAAAAATGGTTCGCTCATTTATTGTGAAAATGATGCTGAGGTAAATAAAATAGGCCTTTCAGCACGAAGCGACATTCAGAAACATGCATACAGCATTCCGGAATATAAAATTGAAAATGGTACCACGACACTTATTTGTAAAGCACCACTTGCCGATTGCAAATTGAAAATTTTTGGAGAGCACAACCTCTTGAATTTAACTGCTGCACGTTTGGCATGCAATGAAGTGGGTGTTAACGATGCAAAATTCTATGAAGCCATTTCTTCCTTTAAAGGTGCAAGCAAGCGGCTAGAACTAGTAGCTCAAAATGAAAACACAGTCGTTTATAAAGATTTTGCACATTCGCCATCTAAATTAAAAGCAACTACAGCCGCCGTTAAACAGCAGTTTCCTAATCGCGATTTAATTGCATGCATGGAATTGCACACCTTTAGCAGTTTGAATGAAGATTTTTTAAAGCAATATGATGGAGCCATGCATGCGGCAGACAAAGCCTTTGTGTATTTTAATCCGCACACTATTGCGCATAAAAAATTAAAACCCATTTCGATTGAGCAAGTGCATGCTGCCTTTGGTGGCAACAACATTAAAGTGTATACCAATTCCCTTGAACTATTAAAGGATTTAAAAGCCATAAACTGGAAAAATAAAAATTTGCTGATGATGAGTTCAGGGAATTTTGACGGGATTGATTTTAAGGTTTTAGGGGAGGAATTGGTGAAATAAAAACTTAATGTATTTGTAAATAGTTGGGTGTATTTACATACTCGCAGAGTGTAATTATTTTCGTTTCAAAATTATAAGCATAAGCGCAATTGCAAACTATGCTTAGTGTCGGAAAAGAGCATATAAAATAGTGAATTGAACATTGTTTTGAGAGTTGCAAACAATACTGAGGAATTTTCAGACACAAAAAAAGCTGTGAGTTTTTCACAGCTTTTTTTGATATAGAATTAATGCTTAAGCCTTTTTCTTTGGTGCTACCTTCGCTGACTTCTTTTTTTCAATCACCGCAATCTTTGTTTTAGCCACTTTCGCCTTCGCAGTGGATTTTGCTATGGGTTTCTTAATGGGTGCTTTCTTTGTTGATTTTGGTTTTGTTGCAACCATTTTTTTAGCGAGTGATTTAACCTTTTTCAAAACGTCTTCCTTAATGGTAGACGGATTGTTGCTTGGTTCTATTGCAGCTAAAATATCCTTTGACAGTGAAGGTTTTTTAGTGACTTCTACTTGTAACTTGGTGGAAAGCTTCTCTTTGTTTACGGGGGTGGCTGTAAGTGCATTAATTTCCAGTTCCTGCACTGAAATTGATTTTGCTTTTTGTGTGGACTTAGGAAGTTTATTAATTTCATTTAAAACATATTCCATATCGGTTAATGCATTCATGTAAAATATGTACGCATCATAAGGAGACTGATAGGGACTAAAATATTTATGTACATCGCCATCTGCCCAGTATTTAGTAGACATGTAATAAAAATGATCGCTGGTTAAAAGTTTTGCCCAAGTATCAATTATATCTTGACGACCGGTTGCAAATACTTTTTCTTTGAAGGAATAAATGCGCTCGATGGATTCATTTTGTAAAGAATTTCCTAACCAAGCAGATAAATCTCTTTCTGTATCGGCCCATGAAATTAGGTGGTGCGCATCGTAATCATCACGAATCGGATAGGTTGCTGCCACTTCACTTGGTGTTTTAAAATTAAAATCCTTATGCTTTAAAATTTCGTCCGGAAGGTGTTTCAAAAAATCAAAAATACCCGATGAAGCCCATTGATGTTCACCAAAGGTTTCGTAATCCATAAATAAATTAATTACCTCTCCAACTCCGGCAACCGAGTGAACCCAATCCGCAAATTTAGGAGCAGTTAAAGGTTGTTCTGACCAATTGGGATCACTGAATCGAAATGCAATATCATCACTGAGTCGGTAATTTTTTAGTAAGGATTTTATTTTGTGACAATTGGGAGCCCTGTAAATAAAATTAGGAGAGCGATCTTTTAAGAGGCGGTCCACACCTTCGCACAAGATAGCGGTGTAACCCATATCCTCAATAGTTTTAGCTATTTCATTGTTATATATTAATTCGGTATTACGGAAAACTTTTGGGGTCTGATTAAAATATTTCTTAATCAATTCACGGTGTTTTTCGACTTGTCTTTTGAACTCCACTTTATCGTAAATATAGCTGAGCGAGTGATAATAAGTTTCGCTAAGAAATTCAACGCAACCTGTTTTAGACAGTTCCACAAATGATTTCAGCACATCCGGCCGATATTTTTCGAATTGCTCCATTGCAGTACCGCTGATGGAATAGGAAATCCGAAACTTTCCTTTGTGCTTTTTAATGAGTTCCAACATCATGGTATTTGTTGGGATGTAGCATTTATCAGCCACTTTATTCATTACCTCTCGATTGAGTTTTTCATCCTCATAATAATGGTCATGTCCGATATCAAAGAAAGTATATTCTCTTAAACGAAAGGGCTGGTGAACCTGGAAATAAAAGCAAATTGAAGGCATATTTTTAGTATTGAGAGATGATTATTGAGTATTGAGATATTAGATGTTAGACGTTAGACGTTAGTTGTTAGATATTAGATGTTAGATTTTTGATTTTTGATGCTCTTTGGTTTTAATAGCTTAGAAATTATTTTAATAATTGATTGTACACCTTTAACACTTGTTTTGCGGTGGTGGTCCAGCTGATTTTTTTAAGATCAATAAATGCTTCGTCTACTAATTCCTTGCGCAAGGTGGGATACTCCAGTAAAGAAATAATATAACTTGCCAATTTATCAACTTCCCAAAAATCCATTTTTAAAGAGCCATGAATCACTTCAGATGCACCGGATTGCTTGCTCATGATGGTTGGTACTCCATACTGAACAGCTTCCACTACACTTAGTCCAAAGGGCTCAGAAACGCTGGGCATGCAATATACATCGGCCACTGCTAGTAAATCGTTTACTTTATCCTTTGTTAAAAATCCGGTGGTATGAAATTTATTACCGATACGCGCTTCTGCAGCTCTTTCCATAATTCCACGCATTAACTCACCGGTGCCGGCCATTACAAATCGTACGTTTGGATAGTGTTTTAAAACTTTCTTTGCAGCCTCAAAATAATATTCAGGACCCTTTTGCATAGTCAGTCTTCCAAAGAAAATTACAATCTTTTCGGAAGTAATGCGCTTTAATTTTGAATGATTTACTGCTTCAATACCATTGTGTACAGGAAATATTTTATCTCTTGAGATTCCGTAATTATTTTCAATTATGGAACCGGTGTAGCGACTTACAGGAATTATTGCATCAGCATATTCCATAGCTCTTTTCTCGAGTTGATATACCCAACTTTTGTTTTCCGGTCCACTGCGGTCGTATTCGAGCGAGTGCACATGCAATACCAATGGCTTACCGGTTGCGGCTTTTATTTCCATGCCAGGTAAAAAGGTCATCCAATCATGCGCATGAATAATATCGAATTCTTTGGTTGCTGCGAGCTTTACACTAATTTTAGAAAACTCCAGTACTTTACGAATTACGTCTCCACCATACAGCTCATCGATTTCGAAATTTTGCAAATCGCTGTTGTGCACTTCATATTGAATTTTATTAATGGCTTCCTCACCGGCAAAATTAATATAGGGAGTGAGTGAAATATTGAAATAATTTGGCTTTGAAAAGCGTTTGTAATATTTCCTTTTGCTTTCCTTTTTGAGTTTGTTGATGTCGATGGAATTTAATCCGATTAGCTCCATGTAATTTACATCATAATCGGGGGTGCTTTTTGGTATTACCATTTTGAGGTTAACCATGGGAGCCATGGCTTTGCAGAGGCCGAGACAGGCAACACCCAGTCCGCCATTTATTACCGGAGGAAATTCCCATCCGAACATTAATACCTTCGGTTTTGTTTTCAATTGTGTTATCTTGTACGAGTAAGTTTGATATCTAATATAAAAAATTATTTTTGCAGGCTTGCTTTCATTAATTTCCACAAATTTAAAAATTAATTTCTGATTTTAAATGCAACCTAAAACCGACAAATATTCTATAAAGTACTTTCCGGATATAATCAAAAACCATCGCAAACACGGTAATTATTTTTATTTTGATACTACCGAAACCATTTTGGAAATCAGAGTTCAATCCGACAAAATAATTAGATTCCGTTATGCTGCGGATGGATTCTTTGAAAAAGATTTTTCTTATGCCGTTCAAGAAAACATTCAAGATAACATCATAAGCCTTGATTTTGTAGAGTATGAGGACTGTTTTGAAATCATAACATCGTGCATTACTTGTCAGATAAATAAAAGTGATTGCAAAATAAAAATGTTTGACAACGACAGCAATTTAATTTTGGATGATGAGCTTGGATTCCACTGGCAGCATTATTTGTGGAAGGGTGGAAAAATTGTGTATTGCAGTAAAAAAATTCAAGAAGGAGAAAGTTTTTATGGCATGGGCGATAAACCAACCGAGTTTAACCTTCGCGGAAAGCGCCTCGAAAATTATGGTGCAGATGTGTATGGTTTTAAAAAAGATCAGGACCCTCTTTATAAGAATGTGCCATTTTACATGGGATTGCACCATGGTATAGGCTATGGAATATTTTTTGATAATTCGTATCGGACAATATTTGATTTCGGAAAAGAACAAAATGAAACGGTGAGTTTTTGGTCGCGTGGGGGGGAAATGAATTACTATTTTATTTACGGACCGGAGTTGATGGAAGTGGTAAAAAATTATGCTTCCCTTACCGGAAAACCTGAATTACCGCCACTTTGGTCTCTAGGCTATCATCAATGCAAATGGAGCTATTTTCCCGAAAGCAAAGTGAAAGAAATTACTCAGGAATTTCGTACACGCAAAATTCCATGCGATGCCATTTATCTCGACATAGATTACATGGATGGCTTTCGCTGTTTTACTTGGAATAAAAATTATTTTCCGGATCCAAAACGCATGGTGAAAGAGCTTGCAGACGAGGGTTTCAAGACCATTGTAATAATTGATCCGGGCATAAAAGTCGACAATGATTATCCGGTATATCAACAAGCAATTGCGAAAGATTTTTTTTGCAAGCGTGCTGATGGAGCTTTAATGATTGGAGATGTTTGGCCGGGCAAATGTGCTTTTCCCGATTTCACTAAACCCGCTGTGCGCGAATGGTGGGCCGAACTTTTTGAAGGTCTTGTTGAATCAGGTGTGCGAGGTGTGTGGAACGATATGAATGAACCTGCGGTATTTGAAATTGGAACCTTTCCGGAAGACGTACGTCACGATTATGATGGAAATCCTTGCAGCCATCGTAAAGCGCATAATGTATATGGAATGCAGATGGCACGTGCCACACATGCGGGAATTAAAAAATTTCTGATGCCGCATCGTCCGTTTGTAATTACACGGTCATTGTTTAGCGGAGCACAGCGCTATTCATCTGTTTGGACAGGTGATAACCAGGCTACTTGGGAACATTTGTGGATTGCGAATGTGCAAATGCAGCGATTAAGTGTTTCAGGAATTTCTTTTGCAGGATCGGATATTGGCGGATTTATTGGTGAGCCGGATGCGGAGTTGTATACGCGTTGGATTCAGCTTGCTGTTTTTCATCCTTTTTTCAGAACCCATTCGGCCGGTAATGAAACGACTTTTGAGCAGGCGCCCTGGGTGTTTGGTTCAAAATATGAATTCATAAACCGCAAATTTATTCAACTGCGTTATCATTTACTGCCCTACATTTATACTACCTTTTGGCAACATGCAACCGAAGGCACGCCGATGATTCGTCCCTTGTGCTATTTAGATCAGCACGATGTGCATACACATAATCGCATGGATGAATTTGGATTTGGCGACCACTTATTGGTATGCCCGGTGTTGGAGCAATTTGCCGATAAACGAAAAGTATATCTGCCAAAAGGAACCTGGTATTATCAATGGGACGATACTGTGTATCATGGCGGCAAGGAAATTACCGCAAAGGCGCCAATCGACAAGATGCCTATATTTATTAAGGCCGGTGCGGTAATTCCCAATTACCCAAAAATGCAATATGTGGGTGAATTTGAACTTTCGGAACTTACGCTGCATGTTTATTTTTCTCCTGAATTAACGGAGAGTGTGTTGTACGAAGATGCCGGCGATAACTATGGTTACAAACATGGAAAATATTCTGTTACCAAGTTCATGATAAATGGAAGTCGAAATAATTTGGTGTTTCGTCAAACCATAAGCGGAGATTTCTCGACCACCTACTCGCATTACAAAATAATTTTTCACGGATTACCTTTTCACTGCAGCGGCTTTATGATTGATGGGCGTTTTCATAAATTAAGCAAGAAAAATTTTGCAGTGGGTGTGGTAAAAATACGGGTGGATAAGAATTTTGATGAAATAATACTAGGCTAATTTTTAAATTAAAGGAAGCTTGGTCTGAGGCTAAAAATCAGTTGATTCAATTGGTTTAAATTTGCTGTATTATCGTTTTCTATAGCTTTTATTAAAATATAATTCTACTTTTTTTACCGCTGAGGACGCCAAGAAGACGCAAAGGACGCGGAGAATTATTTTACTCTATTCGCTTCACAATTCTTGCCGGATTCCCTCCTACCATTACATTTTCAGGAACATCTTTGTAAACAATACTTCCTGCCATGATTATTGAATTATCACCTACATTAATATTGGGAATGGTAGCACTTTTAATTCCGAAAAAACAATTTTTCCCAACGCGGGTATTTCCACCAAATGTAACACCGGCGGTTACCTGACTGTGTTCTCCCAAAAAGCAATCGTGATCGACACTCGATAAAGTATTTACTATGGTATTATTTTCTAACACTGCTTTTGAAGCAATTACAGCTCCCGGGCACACCACAACACCGTTTCCGACATGTGCATCGTGTGCAACAAAAACACTATCAGCAATGCAAGTAGCAGGAACAATGTTAAACTCTTGTAACCTTTGAAATAGTTTTGTTCGGATTTGATTACTGCCAATGCCTAAGAAAATATCTTCCCTTTTATACTTTTCTATTTGATTAAAAAAATCTAATTCCTGGATCAAATTTCCAGCAGTTGGGAAGAGATCAACAAAATATATTTCGTCGTATCTCTTTTTTAGTATTGATGCAATTACATTTCCATGCCCGCTGGCGCCAAAGATAAATGCCTTCTTCATGCTTTCCTTTTTTTGATGGTGAATATTTTTGCGAGCAAGGTATTATCGCTTTTTCTATAAAGTGCACTGCTTAAGATACATATAGTGTTATCGATATGTTTGACGTCTTGTAATTGGTACAAAATTGTATCCTGCAAGTTACAATTTGCAAAGTAAAAGATATCTCTAGAGATGGTAAAATAATTCAGCTCCCATCTTTCAGCATCATTCTGCAAATTAAAATATGCTGCTTCACCTGTATCATTAATTATTGGAAAAGATGCAAAATATAATAAGCCAACGCCATTTAAATCGTAGTATGGATTTAAGGAATAACTGTATTCAAACAGGGATGTATTCACTACTTTAAATTCCGTTTCACTCAACATCAAGTTGAATATCTCTCCCTTTTTCATTTCGCGGTATTCGTTAGCAAACAAAGGATTGGCAGGTAATTCAGGAATATTATTATCGAAACTTATGACTTGACTTTTTGTGAGTTGTGTGTTGTCTGCATGATTACGAAACGAAAAACTAGTCATTAAGTCTGCATTAATTCCTGCGGAGTCGGAACCCATTTGAATGGCACTAAAATACATGCTGTTTCCAAATCTATTTAGTGTTGCATTTATAGATAGCTTTTGATTTTCCTTAAATGTATTTAGTGCTGCAGAAGATTGAATTCGGATTCTAACAAAAGTAGCATACAAACGATTTCCAAGCTCATCCTTTAAATCGGAAGAGGCTGTGTTTAAACCCTTGCAAAGCATCTGCCAATGCATATTTCCTAATTCTTTGAAGAGCCAATTTTCAGAAAGTGCTTCAATGGCCATTTGAGGCATTTCGATGTACATTTCTTTTTGAATTTCGATGCCGAGTTTACTTTCCAACTTTTTGTGTTTAGGAATTCTCTCCTTCTCACAGTATAAAAGTATGTCCTGAAAAGATCTAAAATCCAGCCAATGGGAATCAGGAATGGAGGCTCCCAATTCGTGCTCCAACTCAACCCGCAGTGTAACTAAATCCATGCTATCTATACCAATAGAATCCAGTGAATCATTAAATTGCGTTTGATTTATTTGGGGAAATATATCTTGAATTAGTTTGCTGTAACTGTTCATTAGAATTATTTGTTCAAAGTAAGTGAATAATATAATAATGGAACACAGATTTAGAGGATTATGCTGACATGCGCGGATTTAATTACAAAATAATTTTTCTAAAGAAAATACTTTCGCATTTTATTCACCTTATTAAGATTTAACTCTTAAAATGATTTTCACTCCAAACGCTTCATTTAGCTTGCAAAATCACTACTTGTCTATTTCCAATTTATATACATTACTTCCAATAGCATACCCGCATATTTTTTTACCGGACTTTAGTATTCTGATTTTGTTTACTGCTTTTCCCATTTCGGTTTCCTTCCAGCTTAATCCACCATCCTGGGTTTCATAGCCTGTTTTGCGTGCTCCCACCCATCCCAATTTTTCATCTGCGAAAGCCACACCAAACTCAGTGCATTTAAAATCATTCACCAAAGGAATCTCTTGCCAATGCAATCCACCATCGAAGGATTTTACTACATAGCGTTGTGTGATAGTACTATCCGGATTATAATTTTGTAGGGTGGCATAAGCTACTTTTCGGCTGGCAAAAGTACCTTTCCACATTAATTCATAAGGACGATTCGATTGATATACTGCTTTCCAATTCTTTCCTCCATCAACTGTGTAAAGAATTTTGCCATTGCTTTTTTCGACTTCAGCATCGCTTCCAGCGAAAACAAAACCGGTATCGGCTGAAACAAATTTAATGTCTAAAATCATGTTACAATACGCACTCATATCTTGAGAAAACCAAGTTTTTCCTAAGTCGTTTGATTTCATTAAAAATGCCGGTCCTCCCACTCTTCCGCCGGCATAAATTATAGGTTTGTAATCGAGGACTCCGGCGTTGATAAATTTTTTATACACGATTTCGATGGCGCACAATCCCTTTACTTGAGGCCCTTTTACATTTTGAATTGCATTCCAAGTTGTACCACCATCCTTCGTTTGATAAAGTGGAAGGGTATCGGTAACGCCCGGAAAGTAATCGGTTCCAATATTTCCGGCGAAGCCATTTAAAGAATCCGAAAAACCAATGCAGCGAAAATAGGTACCGGGCTTATTTATTTTTTCTGCCCATGATTCACCACCATCATAGGTTTTATAAATTTTGCCCGCTCCATTAACATACCAACCCAGGGTATCGTTAAGAAAAAAAATATCGTCTTGCTTTCCTTTATAGGTGGGAGCGTTCTCAAGTTTTTTCCATGTATTTTGAGCAAATACGGTAGTGCAGAAAACTAGACAGGACACCCACAAAAAAGAAATTTTTGATTTCATTCGCTTATTGAAAAATATAATACCCATCCATTCGGACAAACACTTTTGGTAATTCCCTTTTACTTTCAAAATACTCATATCCCAATTTTAAATTTTCCCAAAAGCGAATGTTATCCGGTTTCAATTTGAATTGTACCCTAAGCGAATCCAGCGATTCTTTTGTTAATTTACAGGGAAAAATATGAACCGGAATATTGATTTGGCCAGCGTCCTGTGCGAGCACACACAACGTATAAAGTTCCTTTATTTTATCGTCGGTGATAGGCATACAACCAATGGTAACACAAGAGCCGTGTATAAAAATATCTCCACCCAAATCTGCAGCGTGACTAAATTTACGATCCGATGCATTTGGATAACTGAGGCCAAGCGAGAGGTAAAAATTACTCATTGGATTGAATCGCTCAATGAAATAAAACCCTTCAGGAACTTGCTCGTCCCCTGCCCTTCTTTTAGGTCCTAGCGTTCCGGAATTTGCACAGATGGCGTACTCTGTAATTTTGACAAACTTATTTGTATTCCAATTTTTTGCCCAAGCTTCAATCCTTTTCTCTCTTTTAAAAACCCTTAAAAATATTTTTAGCCTTTTGGTTTGAACTCCTTTGGATTCAAGCTTTTGAAGGAGCATACTTTCCTTTTCAGTAAAGGCAACTTTTACTCTTGCATTTTTTAATTGGGAAGTTTTAAATCCCACACCCGGATGAATAAGAATGAGCAACAGAAAAGGAAAATAAAATTTTTTCACCATGAGTCCACCAATTCGGGATTACCCATTTTACCGGAATTGTAATCGTTGATGCATTGCATAATTTGTTCTTGGGTATTCATTACAAAAGGACCGTAACTGTATACTACTTCATTTAAAGGCTGTCCACCCAATATTAAAATTTCAGCTTCGTCTTTACTAAACAGTTTCAGCAAGCTATTGCCGCGTTCATATAAAGCTACTTGATTGGTTTTAATTTCCCTTCGACCTTGTGCTTCCAGATTTCCTTTAATGACATATACAAAAGCATTGTGTTGTGGATTTGTGGGGATATCCAAACGGCAATTGGCTTTTAATTTTAAGTGAAAATAAAATGCCGGTGAAAGCATTTCGATTCCAGATTTTGTACCAAATAATTCGCCTAAAACAACTTTAGCGGAGTAAGTAGGCTTTTCAATTATACCCATCTTATCTTCGCGATATACATTGGTGCTGGGGGCAATTAACTTATATTTTGAAGGCATGTTCAGCCAGATTTGAAATCCATGATATAATCCGCCATCAGTATACAAGCCTTTACCGGTTTCCTCCATGTGAATGGCACCTCTTCCGGAACTAAACATCATAAAATCGCCTTTGCCAATTTGAAAATCGTAATTGAGACTGTCTTTGTGATGCCCGTTTCCAGACAAAAAATAAGTAGTTGGAATTACGCCTGCATGTGGATGCGCATTTACTTTGAGTGGAGTGGCATTTGGACTTATGTTAACCGGTCCGAACTCATCAAAAAATACATACGGCGAGACATAATCGTTGTTATCGCCGGCAAATGCACGTAACACCGGTAAGGTACCTACCATGGTCTTGTTGGCAGTTAAAACAGTATGGATTTTACGCTCATCGTTTGCCGCGTAAACACCGGAATCATCTTTCAAAATTAGAGGGGAAACAAGTGATGCCCCGACGATGGCGGAACCTTTGATAAATTTTCTTCTTTGCATGTGCGTAATTTTAATTCCTAATCTTTACAAACCTCGATATAAAGATAATTGTTTTGGGAATTAAATAAATACAGCAGAAGGAAGAATTTTGAGCTAATAAAATAGATTCGTAAAAAAATAAAGGAGGGCTTGCCTCACTACAAGCAGCCCTCCTTCGTCACTCACTTAAACTAAACAAACTATTATTCAGATTTTACAAATCGTGTGCTGGTGCGATTTTCGTTGGTGGTTACAGAAATAGAGTATACACCTTTTGATAATGAAAGCAAGGATTCAGTAATGTTGTTGTTACCGGCAGTTAATTTATACGTAGTGCTTTTTACAACTTGTCCTAATTCATTTTCAATTGTCACTGTTACCGGAGATGCATCTTTTAATTCCATTGATACAGTTAAGAAATCGCGCGTTGGGTTTGGATAAATTCCAAATGCTGCTGCTTCTTGTTTTGCATCAATATTGCGCACAAACAAGATGTTACCGCTGTTCACTTCTAAGTCCACATTATTAACTGTTGGGTTAGCAGCGTTAATGGTAACTGTAGAAGGAACAGTGGTTTTTCCGGCAACCTCGGCATATATTTTATATGTGCCATAAGCGATTCCGGGGAAGCTATAGCTTCCGCTTGCATCTGTAACGGTGGAGGCAACGGGGTTGTTATTTGCGTCTAATAAGAGAATGCTGATTCCAACTATAGGATCGCCGGGAGAAGCCATGCGGTTAGCACCTTGCAACACGCTACCACCAATAAATCCGGGACCACCTGGATTGCTACCTGCAATCATATTGATGTTGGCATTTCCAACATTTGTGTTTAAAAGTAATACATCGCTAGCGGTAGTCCAGAACAAGCTACTGGTGTGGTAAGTTGGTAAGTAATTAGCAAAAAATGCTGAGTTAGAATTTAAAGCCGCTTTCACCAAATACGCGCCAGCCGGAACTCCTGAGAAGAAGAAATATCCTCCAGAGTCGATGCTAGTAGTATCGATAGCTGTTAAATAAAGGCTATCGTGGCGAATTAAATATACGGTTCCATAATCAGCAGGGGTTAAAAAGCCCATACCAGGCAAGTTCACTTGACCATACAACCAGAAGCTGGTTTGTGCAGCCTGAATCGATACATTATAGCATTGTGTATCGCTGCATCCCGTAATAGGATTATTTACAGTTAAACAAACAGTGTAAACACCGGCATTTGCATATACATGACCCGGATATTGGCCTGTTCCGCTGGAACCATCACCAAAAGTCCAAGCGTATTGGTAGTTTGCACCGTACAAGGCATTAAAATAGCTGGTAGATCCTGCTTGACCTGCTTGGTAGCCGAATTGTGCATTACATGCATTCCCACCATTAACAGTAATAGTAATGCAGGAACTGCTAGTGCATCCGCCGGTGGTAGTTGTGAGTAGGCACACCGTATAAACGCCTGGAGAGGTATATGTATGTTGCGGAGAAGCTTGTGAAGAGTTAGCTGAGCTGTCGCCAAAAGACCAATTGTAGGATGATGCATTTACCATATTCCCATTTTGCATGGGGTAACCAACAAAGTAATAATTATTAGGGTTTACTGTAGAATCAGGAATACCGTATAACACAGTAGAACAGGTTAAGACATTGCTGCAAACTGTAAAGCCAACTGAATCTGAACAAGTAGTGCCCTGATTATTTTGCACTTGTTGTTGTAGCATGGTTCCACAAGAATAGGTTGCAACATTAAAAACTACGTTGGGTCCGGGTGTGCATCCATTTGGAATCGAAAATGCAAATGAACCTTGTGCATCTGTAAAAGCCGAGCTATTGTAAATGAATGAAGTTTGCGATGAGTCAGTATAGACCCACACCATTTGATTTTGAACTGCGGCACCATTACCATCGTGCACTATGCCCGAGATCGTATAGTTGCCTTGCGCCAATGCTCCAAAAGCAAAGAAGCACATAAGTGTAAACGTTGTAATTAATTTTTTCATGTTGTGTTTGGGTTTTTTGTTAAACATTAAATCGTTAATACTCTTTTGATGATACAAATGTGATCTCTTTTATTTGGCTGCGCAACCTAAATTGTGCAATTTCTTACTTGTTCAAATCATATAACTTTCATCTTAACCTACATCTTTATTGAGATTAATGAGTATTTATTGTTAATTGTTCAAGGATAAATAAATGCATCGATTTTGCTCTAAATTTTCATTTCTATAGCTATAAAACTCTAATGGGTACCCCATTTTTTGAGTTTTGATTTATTTTTCGGAATTTTATTCACTAGCTCAATTTTCATTCAACCTTATATCCATGAATACAATTGCCTATTTTGAGATACAGGCCAGTGAGCCAAGCAAATTAATCGCATTTTACAAAAGTGTTTTCGGTTGGAATTTTATAAAAGAAGAGTTTGTTCCCATAGAGTATTACCGTATTGAAACGGCGGGTATGTATGGTGGACTGCTCAAACGTCCCGCAAAGGTTCCACCACCTGAGTTTGGCACCAATTCATTTACTTGCTCTATACAGGTTAAGAATTTTGACCATACAGCTGAATTAATTTTGAAGCAGGGCGGTCAAGTATCTCTTCCCAAATTCGCCATACAAGGCAGGTGTTGGCAAGGGTATTTTACGGATTTAGATCGGAATGTTTTTGGCATTTTTGAGGCGGATGAAACTGCTAAATAAACCCTTCTTGACAAAATGAAAAAGCTGCCTATTTTGAGTGCCAAAAGCTTTACAGATCGTTTAAACGCTTTACAATCTGATGCCGAATTGGTTAAAATAAAACGCTATTTTAAGTCCGAAACTATTGAGCATGGAGCGGCAGATAAATTTATCGGCGTGAAGATGGGCGACTTGTTTACTTTGGCAAAAGAGTTTGAAGAAATGCCCATTTCTGAAATTGAAAAACTGTTGGAAAGTAACATTCATGAATTGCGTGCAGGTGCAGTGAGCATTATGGATAAAGCTTCCCGCTCTAAGAAAATTACTGCTCCACGCTTAAAAGATTTTTATGATTTATACATGCGACGTCACGACCGTATTAATAATTGGGACTTAGTGGATTTAGGTTGTTTGCACATGACCGGAAGTTATTTGTTCGACAAACCACGCAAGCAGCTTTATAAGTTGGCAAAATCAAAAAATAAATGGGAACGCAGAACAGCCATTTTAAGTACCTGCTATTTTATCCGTAAAGACGATTTAGAAGACACCTATAAACTTTCAGAAATATTGCTGTATGATTCTGAAGAATTAGTACAAAAGGCGATTGGTTGGATGCTGCGTTTTGCGGGCGATAAAGACAAGAGTAAACTGCTCAGCTTTTTAGATAATCATGCGGCAAATATGTCGCGAATTGCACTCCGCAATTCGATTGAAAAATTTGATCCTAAAGAGCGTGTATACTACTTGAAACTTAAATGAAAAGCCGAGCGGCGAATTACTTTTTTTTACTTTTAAGGTAGGCATTTGCAAAAAGAATGAGCACTATAAAAACTGAGCCTACATAAAATTGCACATTCATTTTTTCTTTCTCACCAAAAATAAAATAGGCTAAAATAATGGTATAGATGGGTTCGAGGTTGGTAGAAATTACTACTGTGTAGGGACTCAATTGTTTCATTACAACTACACTTCCTACAAATGCAAAAGCAGTGCACACAATTCCTAAAATCAGTAAATAAATTAAATCAGAAGAGCCAATTGTAAAAAGCTCGATGGTAAATGCTGATGCTGCTAAAAAATAAATAGATATTCCTAGAAATCCACCTAATAGTTCGTAAAGTGACAGCGATACTGCGTTGTAGCTTTTTGCAAGCTTTCCGTTTAAAACAGTGAATAAAGCTGACAAGGAAGCTGAAATAATTCCATACAGAATTCCGGTGGAATAGCCTTGTTGAAAGTTAAAAATATAGAGTAGTCCAATAACCACCAGGATTCCAAAAACCAATTCGTAAGGATATATTCTTCTCTTAAAGAAAAAAGGCTCGATGAGGGCCGAAAAAAAAGTTGCAAAACTGAGGCATATCACAGCAATTGAAACAGTGGAGGATTTAATGGATTGATAAAAAAATATCCAATGTAATGCAATCACAAGGCCCACGCCCATTGCCAAAGCTAATTGATAAGGAGTTACTATAAGTTTAATTTTGGCCAGTATACCATAAATCAAAACACCCAGCACTGCAATGAGCATGCGATACCAAACGAGTGAAACTGCTGAAATGCTGATTAGTCCACCCAGGATTCCGGTAAAGCCCCAAATAAAAATTATGAAATGGAGAAGTAAAAAGTAGCGGTACTTATTGAGAAACGGGTTCATTACCAAAGTTAGTTTCCAACGAGCTTTGCTATAAAGAAAGCAGCGGATGCCGCAGTAACACCGATTAAGGTGGTTTTAAGCGCACCGGAAATTGCATTTTGTCCGGTAAGTTTGCTTTTAAAATATCCGAAAACAAATAAACAAATTACCGTTATGATTGCTGAATAAATTAATCCTGTAGCGGGATCTGACGAAATAAAATAGCCGCTCAACGGAATAATCCCACCAACTACATAGGATAAGCCAATATTCAGTGCACTTTTACTTGCGCGCTTTTCGTCGGGCTTTTCTAAACCCAATTCATAGCGCATCATAAACTCTACCCATTTATGTTCATCCTTCGCCATTTCGTCCACAATCAAATTTTGTGATTGTGGCGATAATCCGTATTCCGCAAAAATCTCCCGCACCTCTCTTTTCTCGGTTTCATAATGCGTCACGATTTCATCGTATTCGCGTTTTAATTCAGAATTATAATGTTCAATTTCTGTTCTACCGGCAAGGTAGCCACCTAATCCCATTGCAATGGAACCGGCACAAATTTCAGCAATACCAGCAGTGATAATAATGGCATTAGAATCAACGACACCGCTTAATCCGGCAGCCAATGCAAAAGGAACAGTAAGTCCATCTGCCATACCAATCACGATATCCTTGATAAGATCTGATTGCTCAAAATGTTCTTCCTTGTGATGATGATGTTCTGCCATTTTTTATTTCGAAGATAATTAATTTACTGCAATCTAACTCCAATTACAAGCACATCATCCACTTGCTCTTCCTTGCCTTTCCATTCGTAAAATTCTTGAATAATTTTCTTGCGTTGCTCCTCAGCCGGTAGGTGGTGATGTTGTACAAATAACTCTTGCATGCGTTTGTACAAATATTTTTTTCCTTTAGGTCCACCAAACTGATCGGCAAAACCATCGCTAAAAATATAAAATGAATCGCCACTTTTTATATCAATAACATGTTTTGTAAATTCCTTATTTATGGTGTAGGTATGGTTTCCAATTGGCATTGGATCGGCTTTTACAATTCTTAATTTTCCATCTGAAATTAAATACAAGGGATTATTAGAGCCTGAAAAATAGAGTTTGTTTGTACTGAAATCAACACAACAAAGGGCTAATTCAATTCCATCTTTGAAAGCACCATTTTTTTCATATCGAAATAAATTAATGAGACGCATTTTTAATATTTCGAGAATAAAATTTGGACGAAGTGCGTTGTTTACATTTACAATTTCATTCAACAACGATACACCAATCATACTCAACATTGCACCCGGAACGCCATGACCTGTGCAATCGGCAGCCACAATACAAGCAAAATTATCTTTTTGCCAGGTCCAACAAAAATCACCACTTACAATGTCTTTTGGTTTAAGGAAAACAAAACTATCCGGAAAATTTTGTTTGATGATTTGCTGCCCCGGAACAATTGCCTTTTGAATGTAACGAGCGTAATTGATGCTATCAGTTAATTCGATGTTTTTTCGGTACACCTCGTTATTGGCTTCATTCAAACTTATATTGATGCGTTCAATTTCTATTTGTTTGGTTTGAAGGGCACTGTTTTTATTTTCAATTTCGATTTCATTTGCGCGTAACTCATTAAAGATTTTTTGCAGTTCGGAACGTGCACTTTCAGTAGCCTTTTCGGAAGCCCTTGCCTTGTGTAATTGGCGCCGATATGCTTCCGACATCCATGAAATATAAAATCCTGTTGGAACAAATATGATGACATAAAAAAGTTGTTCTGAAAACACGCCTTTTTGTCCCAAAAAATTGATACAGATGTAAGAGATAATGGTGTAGGTAATGGCAAAGAAAACAGTAATGGCAATAGAAGTAATAAAATTGCTGTGAGAGAGCATAAATACCAGCACGATAATCGAAAAGAACAAGGACACCATTCGAATTTCATCCAGAAAAAAAATAGTGTACCAAAAAATTGCCAGCCAATTAATAAATTCCAAAATAGTAATAACGTTACTGGCGGGCGCACTGATTTGCTTTTGCCCCCTAATCCAAAGAACGAATAATCCTACGGAAGCTAAAATCCAAACAAAATCGAATATTAATTTATCGTAAGTAAAACTTGCAATACCAAACCATTTTGCAAAAAACAGCATACTTATAGTGATGCCATATCCATACAAGGACTGCTTGGTGTATTTATACAAAAAATTTCGTCGGAGAATTTGTTTCTCTGGGGATTCGGTCATAGATGGTTTAACTCCTAATGTAGAACAAGTGTAGCAATAAATAAATGTAGTAGATTTAAAAACAAATAATTAAGTAAAGTTTTTTAGACTAATCGCATTATTTTAAAGATGATTCTTTTATTCGCAGTATTTTTGGCTGGCCAAGTAAAATTGTAATTAACTAATTTAAAAAATGACCAAACATAAGTTGCGGCAATTTGCAGAGATTGAAAGCTTTAAGAATGTATTTCACCATGTGCAACATGCTGAAACAATTGATAATTTTTCGCTTTTAGGAAAATGGAATGAAACGTATTTTAAAAATGCGCATCCACTTATTTTAGAATTAGGCTGTGGAAAAGGGGAGTACACAATTGGCTTAGCAGAAAATCATCCAAACAAAAATTTTATTGGTACTGACTTAAAAGGTAACAGGATTTGGAGAGGTGCAAAAACTGCATTAGAAAACAACCAAACAAATGTTGCATTTTTACGCACACGCATTGAGAATATTGCGACTTGTTTTGGTAAAAATGAGGTGGACGAAATTTGGATTACCTTTCCGGATCCACAGCCTCAAAAGGCGCGAATTAAAAAGCGGTTGACTTCTCCACAGTTTATTGAGCGCTATAAAAAAATTGTAAAAGAAAAAGGTATCATTCATCTTAAAACCGACAATTTACCTTTGTATGAATACACGCTCGAAGTAATAAAGGAATTGAACTTAAAACTAGTGGAAAGTACGAATGATTTATATGCCTTGTTGCATTCTTCTATTGAATTAGACCTTTTAAATTTTCCTCCTGAAACATTTGGTATACAAACTTTCTATGAAAAAAAATTTTCGGAGAAAGGTTTTAAGATATGCTATTTGAGGTTTGAGATTTAGCCCATTGATTAAGGATTAAGGAGTTAGGATTTAGGAATTAGGAATTAGGAATTAGGAATTAGGATTTGGGATTTTGGGATTTAGGATTGGGATTTAGGATTTAAGTTTGGGAATTATAAATTTGGAGTTAGGTGTTGTTTTTAAATAAATCTGATGCAGCAAATAATAGAAGATAAAAACTTTAGTGGCGTTAATTTTGAACGGGATGGCTTGGTAGCCGGAGAATATGAAAATTGTAATTTCGAAAATTGTAATTTAATGCAATTGGATGCAAGTAAATTTAGCTTTGTGGACTGTAGCTTTACAGGATGTGACCTTAGCTTATTGAAATTCAAAAATACCGGTTTAAAGGGCGTAGATTTTAGCAACTGCAAATTAATGGGCGTCGATTTCAGTGTGTGCAATCCTTTTCTCTTAGCGCTCAATTTTGAAAACTGTATGGTGAATTTAGCCTCCTTTTACAAGTTGAAATTAAAGGCGACCAAGTTTATTGGCTGCAACTTAAAGGAAGCAGATTTTACTGAATGTGATTTAACCCTTGCAGTCTTCGAAGGTTGTGATTTGATGCAGGCTACTTTCGAAAATACCATTCTTGAAAAAGCAGATTTTAGAACCAGTATCAATTTTTCGATTGACCCAGAGTTAAACAGATTAAAAAAAGCAAAGTTCTCAAGGACTAGTCTGGAAGGACTTCTGCATCGTTATGATATCCAAGTAGAATAAAATAACAGCTCATGAAAGCGGATGCCAATTTTTTTGACTTAGTATATCAGGTTGCACGACTTGTTCCCAAAGGCCGTGTTACAAGTTATGGTGCTATTGCCAGGTACTTGGGTGTTGCTCGATCAGCGCGCATGGTGGGTTGGGCAATGAATGCAGCCCATCAGCAAAAACCAAAAGTACCGGCACATCGGGTGGTGAATAGCAGTGGCTTGTTAACCGGGAAACATCATTTTGGCGCTCCGGATGTGATGCAAAAGCTACTCGAAAAAGAAGGTGTTGTTGTATTAAATGATAAAGTGCTTGATTTTAAAACTAAATTTTGGGATCCGCAGATAGCGCTTCAGTTGTAATGCAAACAATTAATTTGGTAAGCAGCACTTAACACATTATATCATTCGGGCGTTTAATATTCTTTAAACTCAAAAGGCAATTCAAAAATATAATCAAATTCCTTTCCGATGTCGCGCATATCGTCATCGTCGTGTTGATAAATCCAAACTACTTTTGTTTTATACCCGTTTTTAAACATCTTATCCAAAAGTTTAAATAAATCGGCAATGTATTTTTGTGAGGAGGTATTAAAGTATTCGAGTTTAAATTCAAAGGCAGTTGTTTCATTTGGATTAAGCGAGTACTCACGAAACCATTCAATTACAGGAATATAAAATTTTGAAGTATCGTGAGGAATAGACCGACCGGTTATCATGAAAATTCCGGCATCCTTATCCAAAATAATTCCGGGAAAATCAGTGTCTTCTTCAAGGATCAATTTCTCCATGTGTTGTGTAATATGATTTTTTGCTAAACCTATTGAAAAAAAATAATTTTCAAATGTATACTTTTTTATTGGAGCAGTAGTGTTTGGTGACGGGACCACAAATAAAGTCTTCAGATTAATGTTTAGTTTAGTAATAACTCACTGTTTTTCAACCTTCGTTAAGTGCATTTGGTTCGTTTTTAATCTTTATTAACGATGCTATCCAATGGAATATTTTAAATTTGCTGCTCTTTCATCTGAACTATGTATACAACCATCCTAAAAAAAACAATTGCATTTGCAATTTGCATTGTAGCAGGCTTCTCTACTTTTGCACAAGATACATGGAGCTTACAACAGTGTGTGGATTATGCTATAAAAAATAACATCCAAATAAAGCAAACTCTATTAAATACAGAGCTTTCAAAAACAAATCTCACACAAAGTGAAGCGAGTGTCTTGCCCAATTTAAATGCAAATGCATCCAATTATTACAATTACGGAAAAACAATTGACCAGTTTACAAATAGTTTTGCAACCGAAAAGGTACGCTCCGACCGTTATAGTTTGCAAGCTAATGTTACGCTCTTTAATGGCCTCCAAGCTTATAATACGATCAAACAAAACCAACTAAATTTATCGGCAAGTAAGTACGATGTTGAAAAAATGGTGAGTGATATTTCGCTCTACGTTGCTTCTGCTTATTTAAGAATTTTGTTTGATATGGAATTGTTGGACATTGCCAACCAACAAGTATTGTTAACCAAAGCACAAGTGGAACGTACAAAAAAATTAGTGGATGCGGGAAGTGTTGCAAAGGGAAATTTACTCAACATTGAAGCACAAGCTGCCAATGAAGAGCTTCAGGTAGTAAATGCACAAAATAATTTAGACATCGATTACCTTAGCCTCACCCAGTTATTAGAATTAACAGATGCTAAAAATTTTAAAATTTCCCGCCCTGCAGTTCCCGAATTATTAAATGCCGAAATTAAAGAGGAAGTGGGTGCCATCTATCAAAATGCTTTAGCGAATAGACCTGAAATTAAAAGCGCTGAAATTAAAGTAAGAAGTGCTCAAAAAGGAATTTCGATTGCAAAAGGTGCTTATAGTCCACAGTTGACTATGGGCGGTTCTTATGGCTCGGGATACTCCGGATTAAGTAAACGTTTAGTTGGAGAGCCCACTTATGGTATAGCACCCACCGGCTATTTTACAAGCAGCAATGAGCCGGTGCTTGGACCGGTATTGCTAAATAGTTTTGAAAAAACACCCTATTCCAAACAAATAAATGACAACATAAATAAGTCGTTTGGTTTTAATTTGAGTATTCCCATTTTTAATGGCTTTCAGGTAAAAAGCGCAGTTAGTAGAGCAAAGATTAATACTGCTAATGCCCAATTGAATTTAGAATCAGCGCAAAAACAGTTGTATAAATCCATTCAACAAAGCTATGCGGATGCACAAGCAGCTTTAAAAAAATATGCTGCTACGCAAATAGCAGTAAGCTCCTTACGTGAATCGTTTCAATACAGCGAACAACGTTTTACGTTAGGAATGTTGAATCCATTGGAATACAATGATGCAAAGAATAAGCTTACCAAAGCAGAATCAGATTTAGTTCAAGCCAAATATGACTTTGTATTCAAGCAAAATATCCTGAATTTTTATCAAGGAAAACCCATTTCATTTTAATCAGAAAATTTGAATAATTAAATACAACATAGATATCAAAGATGTTGTATATCTTAGCACTTGATTAAGAATTAAGGAAGGTGTTTTTGATTGAAATAATGGAGCAAAATTATTTCAAAACACATATTGTTATCATTTTTAAGGCGCATAAACAAAATGAAAAAATTAAACTTTAAAGCAATTTTAATTGGAGTTATTGTATTGATTTTGCTTTTGGTAATTGCAAAAAAGGCGGGTTGGATTGGCGACAATGATAAAACAGCTGTTGCTGTTGAGAAAGCTGAGAAACGTAAAATTGTTGAAACGGTTGCTGCCAGCGGAAAAGTACAACCTGAAATTGAAGTAAAGATAAGCCCTGATGTTTCAGGTCAAATTGTGGATTTACGTGTTAAAGAAGGTGACGAAGTAAAAAAAGGAGATATTCTTTGTAAAATAAATCCGGATATTTATTTGTCCAACCTCGAGAAAATGGAGGCTGCAGTGAATACTTCCAAAGCAAATGTTGCCAATAGCCGTGCACGCCTTGCACAAGTGAAATCATCCTTTACCAACACAGAACTAATTTACAACCGCACTAAAAAACTTTTTGAGCAAAGTGCTATTTCACAAGCCGAATTTGATGCGGCAACTGCAGCTTATGAAAGTGCGAAAGCCGATGTTGATGCGGCCTTGCAAACAGTTTCGGCAAGTGAATTCAATGTAAAGAATGCGTATGCATCACAAAAAGAAGCAACAGATAATTTAACCCGTACCACAATTATTTCGCCGGTGAACGGTAAAGTTTCGAAATTAAATGTGGAGTTGGGTGAGCGTGTGGTGGGTACATCACAAATGGCAGGAACTGAGATAATGCGCATTGCCGATTTGAACGAAATGGAAGTGAATGTGGAGGTAAACGAAAATGATATTGTACGTTTAACATTGGGCGATACTTCCGACATTGAAGTGGATGCATACCTCGACAGAAAATTTAAAGGAGTGGTTACTGAAGTAGCCAATTCGGCTAATATTACCGGCACATCTGCTGACCAGGTTACCAACTTCACGGTTAAAATTCGAATTCTTCAAGAAAGTTACAAGGATTTAATTCCTCCCGATCAAAAGAATTATTCCCCCTTTCGCCCTGGAATGTCAGCAACCGTTGATATACATACTCAAACGGTGGATAATGTAGTATCTGTTTCTATTCAAGCTGTTACCACACGTGAGGATACTATTTCTTTTGGTGCAAAAACCAAAAAGAAAAAGAGCTTTGGTGCTGAAGATTCATCCGAAGATGCAGCTAACCAAAGTACAACTACCAAAGAGAAAAAAGAAGAAAAAGCTAAGGAATATGTATTTTTACTTAAAGACGGAAAAGCCCTTTTGCAAGAGGTTGTAACAGGTGTTCAAGACAATAATTACATTGAAATAAAAAAAGGAGTTAAGGCGGGTGATGATATAATATATGCACCTTACAGCGCAGTTTCAAAATTGCTAAAAAATAAAACGCCGGTGAAAAAGGTTGAAAAAGAAGAGCTATTCAACCAAAAAAATTCAGATAAATAATTTTAGTAAGCACCCCTCGTGTCGCTGATACTTCACCTCGAAACATCAACAACTGTTTGCTCTGTTGCCCTTTCAAAAAATGGCAAATTAAATGCATTGAAAGAATTAAATGCCGGTTATTCTCATGCCGAAAATTTAACTGACTTCTGCTCCGAAGTATTAACGCAATCAAAATTTACTTTTAAGGATTTATCCGCCGTTGCAGTGAGTAAAGGGCCCGGATCTTATACCGGTTTAAGAATTGGTGTTTCGGCTGCAAAGGGATTTTGTTACGCATTAGATATTCCCTTAATCAGCATTAATACTTTGCAACATCTGGCGCTACAAGTTTCTACAAAAAACAAGCTTAAAGATATGTTGTATTGTGCCATGCTCGATGCCCGTAGAATGGAGGTTTATTGTGCCTTGTTTGATGCGCAAAACAATGAGGTAAGTGCAACGGAGGCTAAAATTATTGATGCTACCTCCTTCGCAGAAATATTGCGACATCAAAAAATTATTTTTTTTGGGGATGGCGCCGCGAAGTGTAAAACCTTGCTTGAACCCAATCCCAATGCTTTATTTTTGGATGACGTATTTCCATCAGCACAAGACATGATTTCGCTTGCTGAAAAAAAGTTTGCAGCTCAGGAGTTTGAAAACACTGCTTACTTTGAACCTTTCTATTTAAAAGATTTTTTGGTGGGTGGAAAACAGAACTGATTAAGCGCTTTGTGCCTCCATATCCTTGTTCACTTTCTTCACCAAACCTTGCAATACCTTGCCCGGTCCAACTTCGGTAAAAGAGTTAGCGCTATCTGCCATCATTTTTATCATAGTTTGAGTCCAACGCACCGGAGCTGTAAGTTGTACCAGTAAATTTTTCTTAATCTCATCTGGATTTGTTACAGCACTTGCGGTTACATTTTGATATACTGCACAAATTGGCGTATTAAACTGTGTGGCATTGATTGCAATTTCAAGTTCTTGCTGAGCCGGCTGCATAAGTGGTGAGTGGAAAGCCCCTCCTACCGGCAATATTAAAGCACGCTTTGCTCCTGCTGCTTTAAGTTTTTCACAAGCAATATTTACGCCTTCTAAAGTACCTGATATAACTAATTGACCGGGGCAGTTGTAATTGGCAGCAACTACGATTTCAGTGGTGATGGAAGCACAAATATCTTCTACAATTTTATCCTCCAAATTTAAAATCGCAGCCATAGTGGATGGTCTGATTTCACAGGCCTTTTGCATTGCCAGGGCGCGCTTAGAAACCAAAAGCAAGGCATCCTCAAAACTTAATGTTTGATTTGCAACTAGTGCCGAAAATTCACCCAAGGAGTGACCCGCTACCATGTCGGGTTTAAAAGCATCTCCCAAGGTTTTTGCCAAAATAACGGAGTGCAAAAAAATGGCAGGTTGAGTTACTTTTGTTTGCTTTAATTCCTCATCGGTTCCGGAAAACATAATGTCGGTGATACGAAAACCAAGTAGGGAATTTGCTTTTTCAAAAAGATCTTTTGCCAAGGCAGAATTATCGTACAGGTCTTTGCCCATACCAATAAACTGTGAACCTTGACCGGGGAATACATATGCTTTCATGCTATTAAATTATAGGTTTTATTACTGTTAAACCGTCATTATTTCTTTTTCCTTTATTTCGATATGCTTTTCAGCTTTAGCGCTGTAGGTATCGGTTAAGGTTTGAACGCGCGTTTCCGCTAATTTTCCTTGATCTTCGGGCAAGCCATCTTTTACCAATTTTTTCATTGCGTCATTAGCTTCCTTGCGGATATTTCTCAGCGTTACTTTACAGTGTTCAGCCTCTGCTTTTGCTCTCTTTACCAGATCCTTTCTTCTTTCCTCCGTTAATGGCGGAACAGAAATGCGTATGATGGTTCCATCATTTTGAGGATTAAATCCAAGATTGGCTGCCATAATCGCTTTTTCGATAGGCACTAACATTGCTTTTTCAAAAGGTTGCACCACCAAGGTTCTTGGATCGGGCGTACTGATTCCGGAAACATTATTTAAAGGTGCATTTGTGCCATAATATTCCACGTGCACACCTTCTAGCATTTGAGCATTTGCTCTACCTGCTCGGATTTTTATCAATTCAGTTTCTAAGTGCGAGATTGCTTTTTGCATTTGCTCTTCCGCTTCATCCAAATAAAATTGTACTTCTTCGTTCATAATTTCCTGTTTTTTGCTCTGCAAGTTTAGCAATTTGAATCAAATTTGAACGATAAAAAATTAAAATCCCTTCTCATTTTACATATCTTTGGACAGTAGTGTAAAGCCATACAGTGGAAAAAAAAACGCGTCCGGTACTTGTTACAATTATTTGTGTAATTGGATTCATAGGTGTAATACTTAGTTTTCCAAGTATTTTTTCACCTTTTGTAAAAAAGATGGGTGATTTTTATCCAGCTCTTTTCGGTTGCTTAATCGCTGCCAATTTTATAGCAGTTGTGGGGGTTTGGAATATGAAACGCTGGGGATTTACGCTTTTTCTGATAAGCAGTTTAATTAATCAGATAACAAAATTACTGGCCAACAATTGGTCTATCACCGATGTGATTCTTCCAACGCTCTTTTTAGGTGTAACAGCTTTTTTTTATTTTCGTATGGATGATAACCTATGACCTATGCGGTCTTCGGATAATCTGAATTATAATGTAATCCGATACTTTCTTTACGCAAAGAAGCGTACTTCAAAATAATATATCCTACCTTAATCATGTTCCGCAATTCGCACAGTTCGGTCGAAACGGTTGTACTTTCATAAAGTGTTTCGGTTTCGTTGTGCAATATAAGCAGTCGGTCGAGTGCTCGTTTGAGTCGCAAATTGGAGCGCACAATACCAACATAATTACTCATAATGGCCTGCACTTCCTTTAAACTTTGTGTGATTAAAATCATTTCTTCAGGTCGAGCTGTACCTTCTGCATTCCAAGCCGGAACACCATTGCAATACACATTCGATTTTACCTGTTCGATGGAATCAAGGGCTGCACGGTGCGCAAAAACAACGGCTTCTAAGAGTGAATTGGAAGCCAATCGATTGGCACCATGCAAACCTGTGCTGGCACATTCACCCACTGCATACAAATTTCGTATGGAGCTTTTTCCTTGCTTATCTACTTTTATTCCCCCGCACTGGTAATGCGCAGCAGGCAACACCGGAATTAAATCCTTTCGCATATCAATTCCCAAACTCAAACATTTTTCATGTATAGTTGGGAAGTGCGCAACTAATGCAGCTGTTTCCAAATGCCGACAATCCAAATACACAAATTCATCGCCATGTATTTTCATTTCACTATCGATGGCTCTGGCAACTATATCCCTTGGTGCCAATGATTTTCGCACATCGTACTTTTGCATAAACTCCTCCCCCGCTTTGGTTTTTAAAATACCACCAAATCCGCGCACTGCTTCAGATATTAGGAATGAAGGGTGGTGACCCGGGTTGTAAAGTGAAGTAGGATGAAACTGTATAAATTCCATATTTTCTACTTTTCCTTTTGCACGATACACCATTGCAACCCCATCGCCGGTTGCAATAACCGGATTGGTTGTTGTTTCGTAAATGTGGCCACATCCACCGGTTGCCATTAAAATGGATTTAGCCAATATGGTTTCCACATCACCCGTTCGCGTATTAAGTGCATAAATCCCATAACACTCAATACCCGGAGTTTTACTATTAACTGTAACTCCCAAATGATGCTGGGTTATAATATCCAAAGCAAAATAATGATCACGCACTTCAATATTTTGATGCGAATTCACTGCTTGTAACAACGCTCGCTCTATTTCAAATCCGGTATTGTCTTTATGATGTAAAATGCGGTGATCGCTGTGCCCGCCTTCTTTTGCCAAGTCGTATTCCCCACTTTGTGTTTTGTCGAATTCGGTTCCCCAATCAATTAATTCCTGTATGCGTTCAGGTGCTTCGCGTACCACAATTTCAACCGTTTCGCGATCGCAAATAAAATCTCCTGCAATTAAAGTATCCTGCACATGTTTTTCAAACGAATCGGTATCAGTGGTTACCGCAGCAATTCCACCTTGTGCGTATTTGGTATTGGATTCATCTTTATTGGCTTTAGTGAGCATCAGTACTTTTCCGGCATTGGCCACTTTTAAAGCATAGCTCAGTCCGGCTATTCCGGAACCCACGATTAAAAAATCAACTTTTTGAGTCATTATTCAAGCTTCTTATTATGATACCGTCAATCCGGATTGAACCGATTTTACCGGGAAAGCAAAGGTGCAAAGAAAATGCAACCTTAGCGGTATAAAATTCAATTTTCAAATTCCTTTATTTTCTCATTCAGCCAAACAATATTAGCTATGTTTTTGTTGTGGATGACTTTATTCTTAATCGTTGCTAACTTTCTGTTAAAGATAAATTTTGAGTAATCGTTGTACTTCAAATCAAAACACTTTTTAGCCAAATTAATCAAGTTCAAATGATTGGTAAACTGGGATTGACTGATTTTTTTATTTCTCCGGAGATAAACCCTGAAGGTACTTATTAAAGAATAAAATGACTCGGCAGCATCCATTTCATAATACGCTTTTAACAATAAAGATTTCGAACCGAGATGATAAAATACATCTGTAAATTCAACTGTTTGAAGTAACTTTAACGCTTCCTTATATTTTTCAACTGCATAGTAATAAGTTGACATATTATACGCATAAGCATTTTCGCGAAATTCAGGAGCGATGCTTTCTTTAAATTGTTGAATAAAGTTTTTAGTCCATTCGAATTCTTCTTCCCGTAAGGCAATGGTAACAATGTTTTTATAATCCCATTGAGAGAGATAATTCCCTTCAAAAATTATTTTGTTTTCGAGTAACTTTTTGTAAAGTTTTAATATTTCCTTTCCATACCCCACATTCCCGCTATTTATCTTTTTAATGCAATAATTTTGTGCGAAATCATACATCTGCCGTGCCTCTTCCGGACTAAAGTACCCATGGTTCTTGTCCAATAATTTTATCAATTGCTTATAGTGCTCTTCCTGCTCACTTTCGGTAAGTGTCATCAATATGCGATAATATATGGTGATGGCAGGCACTTGCTTAAATTGGTCGAGATTTGAATTTAAATAATGGAGTACATCATCTAACATTCGGAGATTGTAATCAGCAGCTACAATATTTTTCCTGCTCATCATTTCGCAACAGGTTTTTAATTTAGCCGAGAGGTAAAACAGGTCTAGGTTATCAGCTTTACGCTGAATACTCTCGTGAAATTTTCGATTTTCATTTCGAATAAAAAAGGCATCACTTTCCGATTCGAATAAATACCTATGGTAATGGAAATTATGATCGCGCAATTTACTTGTGTCCAGTTGATGCGTGAATTCCTTTGAAACCATTTGAAACACAGAATTGTTGCTTCGCTCCTTCAGTTCCTCCAATAAAAATTGCTTGCGCAATAAAGTATGGTTCATAAATCGGGAACATGAAATAAAATCTTCTAGCAATTTACTCAGGTAACTCATTACATCGCTTAACTGTTGCGGTCGGTAAGGCTTATTCTTAAAAACCGCCTTGGCAGCTTTTTCCTTATTTAAATTAGGGTTTTCATAATCGTTTACATACTTGCAAATAAATTCACAGAGCCGCACCACATTTTCATGTTTGTTAAAATAAGGGGAGCGCACAAATTCAACAAAACGCTTTGTTTCACTTGCCGATAGCGATGCTAAGAGCTTTATAAGTTTACTATTGTTCATGTGTACAGGGGCTATTTACCTAGTCTATAAAAACATTTCTTGTGTCAAACTACTCACATAAAATCCAAAGATACACATTTTTGTATTTTTTTGTAACAAGCTGTAATAATTGAAAATACTGAAATAAATTAATATAATACTCCTGAAAGTGCCATTTTAAATGGAATCAGTTTACTCCAAACATAAGTATAATGTTTTTTTTTATTAAGCAATGTATCTCAACTTTTGTATCGTGGAAATGAATGGCTCTTGAGTGTAAAATTTCATCCACCGAAAATAAACGAATGAATTAAACTGAATTACTAAATTTAAAAACCAAATATTATGAAAACAAAAAATGCCACCCAATTAACAAAGGCTTCGCGCTGCTTGCGGCTTCTTGTCTTTGCATTACTGCTTTTTACCTCCGCGCAAGCTACAAATTATTATTGGGTTGGCGGTTCCGGAAATTGGAGCGATTATGCCAATCACTGGGCTACATCTAGTGGCGGGAACGTTTATCATGTGCAAATCCCAAGCCCTATCGACGATGTATTTATTGATGCCAATTCGTTTCTGGCAACAAATGATACACTCACCATGGATACCACTTTGTTACAATGCCGCAGCATGGATTGGTCGGGAGTTTTGAATAGTCCGCATCTAAAATTGGTAAACAATGTTTTCTCTGTTTATGGTTCATTTATTCTTGCAGATTCAATGACCATGAGATTGGATAGTGCTGCTATTTATTTTAAAAGTGCTAATCAAGGAAACGCTATTTACACGGGCGCTCATGAGTTTAATACGTGTAACCTAATTTTTGAGGGAAATGGTGGTTGGTCTTTTGTGAGCGACTTTAAGGGGACATATTTAGCTTTTCAAAAAGGGAATTTAAGTTTGGGCGGACACCATTTTAATGTTAGCAATTTCACCGCCAGCGCCACTTCCCCAAATGCTTCTTTGGATATCAGCGGAGCTACCATCACTTGTATGATTTGGCACAATTATGCAATAACCAGTTCAATGTTTTTTTCGGCTGCATCCACCATACATTTTTACTCTGAATTTTGGGGTGGAAAAAATATGCATTACAATTCTGTCGTTGTCGATTCGCTTTACCTTTCGATGCTTTCAATTAAATTGGATAGCACTACCATTGATCAATTGCTGATAAAGAATGATGTTTCACTTGGTGTAGATGGAAACTTTTCAAGCTATTCTTATATAGGATTGCTGCAATTTCGCAAACCTGGACTTTCACTTGAACTTCAAGCCTCCTTAAAACTCGAACTTGGCAATGCGGTAGCAATCGGAACTTGCACTAATCCAATTAATATACATTCAGCTACCGGGGGAGTGCAAGCAACACTTTATAAAACCAGTGGAAGCATCAATTTTGATCGGGTTATTTTAAAAGATATTAAAGCTACAGGAGGCGCCAGTTTCACCGCAAACAACAGTTACAATTTAGGAAATGTTAGCGGATGGGTAATAAGCACTCCATCACCACGAAATTTATTTTGGGTGGGAGGAAGCGGCAATTGGAGCGATGCTTCACATTGGTCGCTTAGCAGCGGAGGTGCAGGAAGTGGTTGTATCCCTGGGCCAACAGACAATGTAATGTTTGATTTAAATTCTTTCAGCCTTGCAGGTTCAGAAATAGTAAACCTTGATCTGCAAACAGCCTATTGCAATAATTTTGTGAGTTCCGGAACTTCTTCCAATAATGTGCTCTATAATATTTCAAATAATTCATTCAATATTTATGGCACACTTCAACTCGATACAGCTGCTCCACAAATCCCATTAAGCTTACACTTTTTATCTTCCGGAAGCAACACCATAACTTCATCTGGTAAATTAGTAGCTTCAAATATTACCTTTAATGGTAGCGGTAGTTGGACCCTTCAAGACAGTTTAAGTTGCAGTTCCATTCAACTTAACTATGGTAGTTTTATTACGAATAATTTTGGATTAAGCTGCCTTGGATTCTATTCCGCAAATGTGAATCAATCACCCCGAACAATTGATTTAGGAAGTTCTAATGTATTTGCCGGTTCCTGGACATTATTTGAACAAAATTCACTCACCGTGCATGCTGACGCCAGCAGTATTACTACAAGCTATAATTTTATGGGGGGTAGGAACGAACATTACCATATCCTAAAATTTGTTTCTGATTCTTCCCTTATTTCGCTTGGCGATGCGCATATATATTACTACGGAATAAATGATGCGAGTGATAGTTTAATCATCGATAAATTATACCTGTATAGCAACACGCGCATCACCGGCAGCAATATATTTGATTCTATCTTCGTGAATTACTCCACAGGTTATCTCGGTTTTGAGGAAGGTAAAAAGCAAATAATAAATGGGGGCATCATCAGCAATAGTGCTTGCACTTCCTCGGTATTTATTTCATCTTTTTCAACAACTGGACCAACCAGCAATATTTATTTCGAAAACCGACGCAAACCTGCTTATTTATTCAAACCATCCGGAACAATGGTTGTTTCAAATGCGGTTATCAAAAGCATTGAGGCAAGCGGAGGAGCGAGCTTTTCGGCAATCAATAGTTTTGATGCTGGTTTTAATAGCGGCTGGAATTTCACCACTGCCCCCGCAAGAAATCTATATTGGGTTGGTGGTTCAGGAAGGTGGAATGATCCTTCGCATTGGGCATTATTTAGTGGATTTCCGGGAGGAGAGTGTATTCCGAATCCGGCCGACAACGTACATTTTGATGTTAATTCTTTCAGTTCAATTAATGATTCGGTTGTGATGGGAGCGCACAGTTCCTATTGCAACAATATGGATTGGAGTGCAGCAACGCTTTCACCTGTATTGAAAGGAAGATTGAATTATGGTTTAAGGATTTACGGCTCCTTAACCCTTAACTCTAATATGACCTTTAATCCGAATGGAGAATTAAATTTTGAGTCGAATGTCAATGGAAATACCATCAACACACAAGGAACAAAAATCGAAACCAGCAGTTTAAACTTTGTTGGCAGTGGAGCATGGAAACAAACTGCAGCACTTGAAACCGACAAGATTCTTTTATTTGATGGTACATTTAATACAAATAACCAAAGCTTAAAAGTAAATTTTATGGAGGCGCAAGGAGCCCACGCAAAATTTAACTTAGGCACTTCCCGTATTGAATGCAGCACACTTTCGATCTTTGATTCTGTTAAGGTAGATGCAGATAGCAGTACCATTTTTTTGAAAAAAAATACATTAATGAATGGTGGAATAAATTCTACTACAACCCCAGATGTTCATTATCACCACCTCATTTTTGATCAAGAAAGTTCGTTCATGGCCGGAAAAGTGGATAAAGCGATTTTTAATACCAATGCAGCAATTTTTAGCATAGAAAATCGATCGGAGTATGATACGCTAATATTTAACAATCCCGGTAACAGTATCTATTTATATGGGGTGCAGCCAAAAATAAAAGTAAATAATTTACTTCTTTTTAAAACATTGCCCGGCTTTCCTACACAAATGCAAGGTCAAATTGTTACTCGCCCGGGAGGTATTGATACCACAGGCTTTGAAATGCCAGGAGGTACAGTTTGCGCCGATTATTTATACCTAACCAACACTGTAGCAAGAGGTGGCGCCAGCTATTATGCAGGAATTCACAGCAGCGATTTAGGAGGAAATACGGGTTGGAATTTTACAAGCTGCACACCACAGCTCAGTGATGTTTGGCCGGGTGATGCCAATTCCGATATGGTTGCAAACAATTTAGATTTGCTGAATATTGGGCTTGCTTATGGCGATACCGGTTATGTTCGTCAAAGCGCCAGTTTAAGCTGGGTGGCTCAACCTGCCACGGATTGGTTTTGGCAATTCATCAGTACAGTAAACGTAAAACATACCGATTGTGATGGAAATGGAATTGTAAATGCAGACGACACCAGTGCAATTCTTTTAAATTATGGCTTAACACATCCACGTGGAGTGCCTGCGCAAATTACTGCAAGTCCAATTGACCCATCTTTATATTTTACATTAAATACAGATACTGCTGCTGCAGGTTCATCTGCGCTCATACCATTGGGTTTGGGAACTCCAAGTGTTCCGGCAACAGATATTTATGGCATTGCATTTACAGTGAACTATGACAAAAATTTGGTGGACAGTGGCTCGGTAAAAATTGATTTCAGTTCATGTTGGCTCGGCATTGTGGATAGCAACATTATAGTGCTTCAAAAAGATTTATACAGCAATGGAAAAATTGAAGCAGCTATTGTGGGAATTGACCATTTGAATCGCAGTGGATATGGAAATATTGGTGTTTTAAGTGTAGATATGAAAGACGATATCTCGGGGAGAGATTATATCTACAAATTGCTCAACCTGAATTTCAGCAATGTGCATCTAATCCGCAACGATGAAATTGAACTACCGCTGAATGTGGTTAATGATTCGCTTGTGGTGGTGGGAGACATTACCGGAATTGAACAACAATCAACTGAAAATAGTGACGTAATTCTGGTGCCCAATCCTGCAAAAGACAATTTGGTTATACACCTTGGAAAGAAAAGAGGGGAAGTATTAAGCTATAGTATTTACAATGCTTTTGGAGAATTAATGATAGAAAATAAAATCCAAAATCAACAAACCGCTGCTGTGAATACTCAAATTTTTGCAGCCGGAGTGTATGTCATTAAAATTAAAACCAAGGAAGGAATACTTACAAAAAAGCTTACAGTCATTAAATAAATACAATAAGGCCGGGCGGAGATTTTCGTCCGGCTTTTCTTTCGCTCATCGATTAGCATTTTTCAATATTTAGAATTTAAAGTCCAAGATATCATACAATCTGAATAAATTGAATAAGATTATAATGCTATATTTTACTATACTTTCAAATGAATTATATCATTATTATGAATCGATTAATTCTATATATCGAATCCAAAGAGCCTAAATAATGTTTTTTTTTCTTGGATTTGAACAGTTCATATTTGTAGCGTGAAATAATCTCGATGGATTCGTTAAGAAGCATCGATAATTTCTTAATTTTAAAACGCTGCGATATGAAAACCAAAACAACAATTTTCCAAGTAAATAAGTATACCAAAATACTTAAGTCAATAATCATTCTGGCATCTATTATACTAATAAATAAACCCGTGTATTCCTTCAATTATTATTGGGTAGGAGGTCCCGGAAACTGGAATGATTTTGCCAACCATTGGGCCACCACCAGCGGAGGCAACACCTTCCATACACAAGCTCCGGACTCTACGAATGATGTATATTTTGATGCTAATTCCTTTTCACAAAATGCCTCGATTGGCTTTACTCCTTTTATTCCCAACCTTTGCCATAGCTTAAATTTTAGTGGCATTTCACATCCTGTAACATTCGCATCCACAAGTATAAATGTATTTGGTAATTTAATACTTTCATCTCAACTAGTTTTTAACTCAGGATTCAATTTCACTCTTTCCGGTTCCGGCAATTGCCTGTTGAAATGTAATGGCGCAACTATTCCTCTACTTACAAAAGAAAGTTCAGGTACACTTTATTTAGCTGATGCCTATCAAGGAAATAACATATTTATCCATAAAGGAAATTTGAATACAAATAGCTATACGGTTAATCTTGGAACTACCGGAATTTTTTCGACAGAACATGCTTATCGAGGAAGTGGGGCATTCAATTTCAGGAGCTCAACGGTGTATTGCGATTCTTTGTTGTTGGATTTAAGGACAGGTAATCCGGGTATGTTTACGTATTTGTATGGCGATTCAGCAACTGTCCATGCCAATGGCTTTATCCAATGTATAAATGGGTCGGGGCGCTTTAAGGAAATAATTTCACCTTCCTTTGAAGCAGATGATATTTTTATTGAACATATCACCACGTCAAAATATATAATAACAAACCATAGTCAAGTTTTTTACTTTAACATGATTCCCAATTCGAACGTTGCGGGCTGTGGAACTATTACCGGGCAAAATAATTTTTATGTTGCATCCTTTAGGGATACAACAATACTTATTAAAAGTGATATAACCATTGACAGTGCTATCTTTTACAATTGTGAAGGCTTATTGATGGATGCAGGTAAAACCTTTTTCAGCAACTATTCATTTGAAGTAAAAAATCAAGGAGCATCTAAATTCAACATAAATTCTGCTGACTCGAACTCTACCGTTTATCTCGGTTTGGGTAATCATCCCATTTGCGTTGACAATACTTCCATCCAAAATTTACACGTTGGAGGATTTTATGCTTTTTATGCCGGTGCTAATAGCGTCGATGGCGGGAATAATAAAAATGTAAATTTTACAGCTAGCGGCACCACTCCTCATGTACTTTACGGAACGAATGGAGGCAATCCATTTAACGGCATAAGTGGGGTCATATTTGAATTAGATTTGCTCAATGGGAAAGTAAATCGTGTGCACGATTTTAATCCGGCTAATAATGTACAAGGCATAAATCCAAATACCGGATTGGTTCAGGCTTATGATTCTTACTTGTACGGAACCACCGCACTTGGAATAAAAAGCCTGTATCGCTTTAAGCCACTTACCCGTGAATATACTGACATGATTCCGCAAGTTGGAAGCGATGTTAATGGAACAATGGCCAGATCAAAAGATGGAAAGAAATTATATGGCACAAATGGAACCGGCATATTTGAATACCTAGTTGACAGTAATATTTTTAGAGTAATTTATCCTTTTACTGTTGCATCCGGCTTGGGTGGACAAGGAACATTGTGTGTTGCCGACTCCGGTAAAATTTACGGCATCACTGCGCAAGGGGCTGCAAATGGGTTAGGCGGAATATTCGAATTTGATAGTGATACAAAAATGTATACCATCCTATATAACTTCATTGCAGCGGATGGTGGACTCCCGCTATGTGGCGTGATAAAAGCATCGAACGACAAATTATATGGCTCCATGTCGATTGGCGGAACACAAAACAAAGGCACATTATTCGAATTTGATTTAAAAAACAATTCGTTCCAAAAATTCTACGATTTTGATATTGCCGATAATAAAGGAAGTCGTAACGGTGAACTAACTGAAGCAGTGAATGGAAAAATTTATGGCATCACAACCTTCGGTGGCAACAGCAATTACGGCACTATTTACGAAATTGACACTACCAGTCATGCAGTGAATATAGTTGCCAATTTTGACAGTCTGAATTTTTGCGCCCATCCGACCGGCTCCTTGCTTCAAGTTTCAAATGGCCATTTGATGGGCTATACTTATTCGGGGGGCAATTATCATTATGGGACTATTTTTGAATTTGATCCTTACACTCATGTCCTTCAAAATAATTACCACCTGAGTGGCAGTTATCAATATCCTGTTTCTCGTCTATTGGAAATTGATCCAATCCCAACTACTATCCTTTCACAACCACAAGACGATGACTTTTGTATAGGCGGTACTGCTTCTTTTCAGTTTTTGATAAATGGCTCTGGCAACCGCACTTATTTATGGCAAGACAGTTCCGCACAGCACAGTTGGCAGGGCATTGCGAATTCCAATTTAAATGCACTTTATTTATTCAACTTAAAGTTGACTGATAACCATACAAAATATCGTTGCATCATCACCACCAGTATGGATACTGTCGTTACACAAACTGCTCAACTTAATTTAAATCAATCCGGCTTTAGAGTGAGCTTGCCTTCCTATATTCCCGATTGTGACAATTTAAATCAGATATGTCCAAGTTTCGTGGGCAATTTTCCGGACACTTATTTTTGGAACGATGAACTCACATTTTGTCGCAACTTTTTAAATTCAGGGGTATATGTTTTTACTGCTAAAGATATTGATGGATGCATTGATACCGCTATGACTACCGTTGGTTCAGGTTCACCCATAATTTTATCGGGTGTAGTTAACAATGCAACTTGCGGCATGTGCGACGGTACAGTTGCTTTGATTGCCACTGGAGCTACAGCGCCTTATCTGATTACTTCCGCAACACAGCCTCCCCCTAATTTAACCGCTTTGTGCGAAGGTGATCAGGGACATTTTATTTGCACCGATCAACATTCCTGTGTTGGAACATTTGATTTTATTATACCTGCAGCCTGCTCTAATGATGTGTGGCCGGGAGATGCCAATTCCGATTTCACGGCTAATAATTTTGATTTGCTTAACATTGGCTTATCCTATGGGGAAACAGGTCCGCTCCGCACAAACGCTAGTCTTGCCTGGGTAGCTCAACCTGCCACTGATTGGTTGGATACAATTGGAGTAAATAATAAACATGTGGATTGCAATGGAGATGGAATCATCAACAGCAGCGACACACTTGCCATACTTTTAAATTATGGACTCACCCACCCGAAGCTGCAACCGCATGTTATGACACCCAATGCTCCTACCTTGTATTTGCAATTTAGTATAGATACAGCGCAAGTAGGAGACAGCCTCACTTTTGCAATAGGCTTAGGAACAGCAGCAGTTCCGGCCGATAGCGTTTATGGAATTGCATTTAGTATTAATTATGAAAACACTGTGGTGGATTCAGCATCTGTTTTTGCGCGCTTTAACAGCAGTTGGTTCGGGACCAAAAATGTAGACATGATTAGCTTGCAAAAAGATAATTACACGAGCGGAAAAATTGATATCGCCCTTAGCGGCATTGACCATTTAAACCGCCAGGGATATGGAACTATCGGGGTATTGAGTGTAGACATGAAAGATGATTTATCCGGAAGGGATTCTATTTTTAAAACGCTGCATTTGAGCTTTAGCAATTTCTTGCTGATTGATGTAGATGGAAATATTCGACCTTTAAACAGTATTAGCGACAGTGTGGTGGTGGGTCAAGATGTAACTGCTATAAATAACATTTCGTTGGATGAAAATGCAATTATCCTCTCCCCTAATCCTGCAAAAGATGTTGTACAAATTGATTTTTCAAACGCTGCAGGCATTGTATCAAGCATCAGCATTTACAACGCTTTTGGGCAAGAAGTTTTAGAAAGAAAAATTATAAATGAAACTAAAATACAAGTCCATACATCGCAACTTTCAGCAGGAATTTATTATGTAAAAGTAAAAGGGACAAGAGGACTTGTTGTCAAAAAATTAGTTGTGACCAAATAGAAATTTTTGTTTTTTAACCGTTGGAAGCGCCTCATTGATATTGATCAATGGGGCGTTTTTCATTTGGGGCTATGCGTTATTCATTGGCATTAATGCGCTTTCGAATGGCAGTTGAATTATGTTGCACTTTGTTGTTTTAACTTTGAGGATAGCTTTGATAAAAGCGAAATACATAAGTGCTTTTGTTTAAAAAATAGAATTGCAATTTTTAATTTTTCCACTTCCCTAATGAATAGAAAAGAATTTCTTCAATCGGGCATCTATACTGCCACAGGAATAACACTCTTGCCTAACTTGCTCTTTGCGCAAAACAAGATGGAACCGCCTCCTCAATTAAAGGCGGACTTGGTTAAAGAATTTGTGGGAGCCGGTCACAACAATTTGCCACGTGTAAAAGAACTTTTACTTGACAATCCCAATCTTATTTACAGTCGTTACGATTGGGGAAAAGGTGATTTTGAAGAAGCTATTGAAGGTGCCGGTCATGTGGGCGATAAGGACATTGCCAACTATTTAATTGAACAAGGTGCACGTGTAAACTTATTTGTGCTCACCATGCTCGGTAAAACCGAATTGGTAAAACCTGTATTGGAAGCCTATCCAAAACTAGTGTTTGCCAAAGGAGCCCATGGCTTTACCTTATTGCATCACGCCAAGCGTGGTGGCGAGGAAGCACTTGCTTTGCTCGACTACTTGGAACAAAAAGGATTAAAAGACACCCAGCTAAAAATAAAGTGAGTGAAGCGTTGAAGCTATTTTTTACTCAACTCAGCAAAATATTTATAAAACAAAGGAATTGTTTCGATGCCTTTGTAATAGTTGAATAAACCATAATGTTCATTGGGCGAATGTATGGCATCACTATCCAAACCAAAGCCGAACAATACCGTTTTTAAACCTAAAATATTTTCAAAAAGCGCTACAATCGGAATACTTCCACCACTGCGAACAGGGATAGGTTTTTTACCAAAAGTTTGTTCCATTGCCTTGCTTGCCGCAGCATAGGCAACGCTATTGGTAGGCGTAACAACCGGCTCGCCACCATGATGTGGAATTACACGCACGGTAACACTTGGCGGGGCAATGGCTTTGAAATGTTTCTCAAATAAGGCAGTAATTTTTTCATTGCTTTGATGCGGTACTAAACGCATCGAAATTTTAGCAAAGGCTTTTGAAGCAATTACTGTTTTGGCTCCTTCACCAATGTATCCACCCCAAATTCCATTAACATCCAAGGTTGGTCGAATGGAGGTACGCTCCGGAGTGGTATATCCCTTTTCCCCTTTTATATCGTAAAGGTTAATCGATTTCTTAAACACTTCCACAT
Organism: Bacteroidota bacterium; assembly: GCA_016721765.1. Classification (NCBI taxonomy): domain Bacteria; kingdom Pseudomonadati; phylum Bacteroidota; species Bacteroidota bacterium. The sequence goes on along the minus strand of JADKHO010000001.1, from coordinate 1,823,463 downwards.
CAAAGGGAGCCTTTGCCATCTCTGCTCTTTCCTCTGTACTTAATTCTTCTACATCATCATAAAAACCGGGAATAGTAATGTGTCCATTTGCATCAATCAATGATGAAATCATATCGCATAAAATATTAATAGGATTAGCTACTGCTCCACCGTAGAGGCCCGAATGTAAATCACGACCGGGGCCGGTAACTTCTACTTCATTGTAACTTAATCCGCGCAAGCCTACACAAATGCTAGGTGTATCATTAGCCAATATTCCGGTATCTGAAACTAAAACCACATCTGCTTTAAGCTTAGCTTTATTTGCAGTTAAAAACGGACCCAAATTAGTTGAGCCCACTTCCTCCTCCCCTTCAATCATAAACTTTACATTGCAGGCAAGGGTATTGGTTTTCATCATGAGTTCAAATGCTTTCACGTGCATGAACATTTGTCCCTTATCATCGCAAGCACCTCGTGCATAAATTTTTTCATCCTTTATTACCGGCTCAAAGGGTGGTGAAGTCCATAATTCCAATGGATCGGGAGGTTGCACATCATAATGTCCGTAAACTAATACAGTAGGTAATTTGGGGTCAATGATTTTTTCGCCATACACAATAGGATTACCGGCAGTTGAACATACCTCCACATTTTCGGCACCCGCAGCAATCAAACTTTGTTTTACCGATTCAGCCGTTTTTATAACATCCGCTTTATACTTGGGATCGGCGCTAATTGAGGGGATGCGCAAGAGGTCAAATAATTCGCTTAAAAATCGGTCTTTATTTGAATTGATATAGGTTTTTATTTGTTCCATTGTATTGATTTTTGCGAGCGAATTTACAATTTTGCTTGAGGAATAAAAGCGATTTGTGTGGTATTTGTTTTAATCTTTTTGAAACGATTGAAATTACTTCTCACATTATTTAACAAAAGCATATACCAATGAATTTTTTGTTTTAGTAGCTTTGAACAAAATACTTGAATTAGGAAGTTGAAATTAACATTTAAAAAGGAAGAAAGGCTTAGTAGTAGGAAGTTAATAGCCAGCTTGTATGAAAGCGGAAAATCTTTTAACAGTAAATGCTTCCGGCTTACCTGGATGCACTTTGAAGGCTTGGAAAAATTCCCAGCACAAGTTTTGATTTCAGTTTCGAAACGTAATTTTAAACGAGCTGTAGACAGGAATCGCATAAAACGTATGATACGTGAAGCCTATCGAAAAAATAAATTTGACACCTACACGTATTTAAATTCAAAAAACAAAAAAATTGTGTTTTCCTTGACTTATTTGGAAAAACAAGAATTGGCTTACGCCGAAATAGAAAACAAAATTATAGTAACTTTACAACGATTACAGGCAGAGCTTGAAAAAAATACTTAGTGCCCCTTTTATTTTTCTAATTTCAATTTATCAATATGCCATATCGCCGCTTTTGCCCAATGCATGCAGGTACTCACCAACCTGCTCGGAATATGGAAAAGAAGCAATCTTAAAATATGGAATTATGAAAGGTGGTTACTTAACTTTAAAACGAGTTCTCTCCTGCAACCCTTGGGGTGGCCATGGACATGACCCGGTTCCATAGTGAGTAACCAATTTTTATCTATTCATCAAATCAATAATTAAAATCCTAATTAAATGAAACCTGTGTTAAAAAAAATCAGAAATTATTTCTTTGTTCTTCTCTTTGCAGCAAGCATATTTGGCTCCTTCAGTTTTGTAGACAATTACTTTGAAGTATCTAAAAACCTGGACATTTTTGCTACACTTTTCCGTGAAGTAAATATGTATTACGTGGATGAAACCAAGCCCGGTGATTTAATGAAAAAAGGGATGGATGCGATGTTGGAATCATTGGATCCGTATACCAATTACATTCCTGAATCGGAAATTGAAGATTATCGTTTTATGACCACCGGACAGTACGGTGGGATTGGGTCTTTGATTAGAAAGCGAAAAGATCAAATTGTAATTTCTGAGCCATATGAAGGCTACCCTGCTTATAAAGCTGATTTGCGTGCAGGTGACATAATTTTAGAAATTGACGGAAAATCCATCAAAGGAAAAAACCAAGATGACATCAGCAAAGTATTGAAAGGGCAGCCCAATACAAGCGTTAAACTTTTGATACAGCGCGATGGTGAAAAAGCTCCTATTGAAAAAGTACTCACCCGCGAAGAAATTAAAGTAAAAAGTGTACCGTACTTTGGAATGGTAGACGATAATGTAGGATACATGCGCCTCACCAGCTTTACAGATGATGCATCGGCTGAAGTGAAAAAAGCATTTACAGAATTGAAAGATAAAAATCCGAGCTTAAAAGGAATTATTTTCGATTTGCGCGGGAACCCGGGTGGTTTGCTTAATGAAGCCATAAATATTTCGAATTTATTTGTGGATAAAGGGCAAGATATTGTAAGCACAAAAGGAAAAGTACAAGAGTGGAACAAATTGTATAAAGCTGTAAATAATCCTGTGGATGTAAATTTGCCGATCACACTTTTGGTAAATAGTGGCTCGGCGTCCGCCTCCGAAATTGTTTCGGGTGCATTGCAGGATTTAGACAGAGCGGTAATTGTTGGACAACGCACTTTTGGAAAAGGATTGGTGCAGGCCACGCATACACTAAGTTATAATGCCGCCTTAAAAGTTACTACAGCAAAATATTACATCCCTAGCGGACGCTGTATTCAGGCATTGGATTATTCCAATCGCAACGAAGATGGAAGTGTTGGAAAAGTTCCTGATTCGCTCATTACACTTTTCAAAACCAAAGGTGGCAGACCCGTATATGACGGAGGAGGAATTAAGCCTGACATCGCGATTACTCCAAAAAACTACAGTAAAATTGCCATCAGCTTAGAGAATAAAGCGCTCATTTTTGATTATGCCACCAAGTATCGAAGAGAGCATGCAAGCATTGCCCCTGCTAAGGTTTTTAGATTAACTGAAGCGGAATATGAAGAATTTATGGCCTTTATTTCTGATAAAGATTACGATTACACTACCCGCAGCGAAAAGCTTATAAAAGAGTTGAAAGAAACTGCAACGGAAGAGAAGTATTTTGATGTTGCGGAAAAAGAATTTGATGCATTAAAAGCAAAAATGATGCACCACAAAACCGAAGATTTAATGAATTTTAAAGCGGAGATAAAAGAGCTAATCGAAAATGAAATTGTTTCAAGGTACTATTTTCAAAAAGGAAAAATAGAAGCGAGTTTGGCAAATGATGAGGAAGTAAAAAAAGCTATTGAGGTAATAAAAGACCAAACGCTTTATGTTTCGGTATTAGCCGGGAAATACAAAGACCCTGAAATCACCAAGGAAAAAAAATAATTCGTCCGTGCAAGCTACTTCTTATTTAAAAGCAATAAGATTGATTTCATAAGGTATGAAGTTTTTAAAGAAGCATGCATTTTCGCTGTATTACTTTGGTTTAATTTTGATGGCGGTAGGTTTACCGCTTTCAAAATTTTTGACTGGTCTTTCTCTTTTTTTTATTGTGGGAGCTTGGATTGTTGGGGGTGATTTTAAACAAAAATTTCAACTTTTTTTCGACAATAAAATTGCACTGCTCTGGAGCTCTGTTTATGTATTGCATCTTCTTGGACTTTTCTATACCAGCGATTTTCAGTATGCCTTTAACGATTTGCGAATCAAGCTTCCGTTGCTTTTGTTTCCATTAATTTTTAGCAGCAGTAAACCCTTAAGTCAAACACAATTATTTACTTTATTAAAAATATTTGTTGCAGCTGTAATTCTTTCTACACTTGTTAGCTGTGCTGTTTTGCTTGGATTTATTCATCGTCCGGTAACCCAAACTCGCGACATCTCCATCCTTATTTCACACATTCGTTTAGCACTCTTAATATGCCTTTCGGTGTTTACACTCTTGTATTTTATAAAAAATGAAGGAGCTAAATTTTTTGTAAAAGGTATTCAGGTGTTGGCAATGGTTTGGTTGGTAATATTCCTTTTTATATTGGAATCGTTTACCGGAATTGTAGTGCTTTTTAGTTTAACATTTCTTTATTTTTCGTATCAACTTTTTCAAAAAGGAAATTATCTCATTCGGTTCATTTATGCTGCCTTACTCCTTGTTAGCGGCATTGCATTAAGTATTTTTTTGATTCAAAACTACATGGAGGTTACACAGGCAAAACCCATTGATTTAACACATCTTGAAAATCATACTTCGCTTGGGAATCCATATTTGCACCTACTTGATGACAAGGCCATGGAAAATGGGAATTATGTGTTTTTATATCTCTGCACAAGAGAATTAGACAGCGTATGGAATAAAAGAAGCAGCTTGGATATTGCAGGTTTAGATTTAAAAAAACAACCCTTACGTGTAACCGTGTTTCGTTTTCTAACTTCAAAAAATTTAAGGAAAGACGCGGCAGGTGTGAATGCATTGACTGAAGCTGAAATAAAGTCGATAGAAAATGGGATTCCCAATGTAAATTACCAAAACCTTTTGAGTGTAAAGGCGCGTGTGCAACAAATTTTTTGGGAACTGCATACCTATCGCAATTCCGGAAATCCAACAGGACACTCTGTCACGATGCGTTATGAATATTTAAAAACGGGATTACGCATTTATAAAGACCATCCAATAATTGGAGTTGGTACCGGAGATGTAAATCAGGTTTTTTTAAAAAAATACGAGGAAACCCAATCGCCAATTGCACTAAACTGGAGACTTAGAGCCCATAATCAATACCTCACATTTGCAGTAACCTTTGGCACAATTGGACTTATTTGGTTTTTGATTTCCATCTTTTATCCGTTAATGCGGGGTCTCAAAAGTTTAGATTATTTCTACTACATTTTTTTAGCCATTGCCTTACTTTCGATGCTAAACGATGACACACTTGAATCGCAAGCAGGTGTTACTTTTTATGCTTTTTTTAACGCATTGTTTTGGTTTAACAGGAAAGAGCCTTCCAACTAAACCATAAAAGTACTTTTCATTCGAATCAGTTGATCTCCTCTTAAAATCTGCTTAGTTTAGATTATTAGCACCTTTGTCTAACTTTTCATGACTTTCATCTTTATTTTGATTTGGTAATTAAAATTTAATTCACTTATTTTGAGATAAACTTAAACTACCTCATATGAAAAAATTAAAACGAGTCAATTTAATTTTATTGCTTTTGTTCAGCACCCTGCTAACAAAAGTTCAAGCGCAACAAGCAGCAACTGCTGCAGGAGGCACCGCAGCCGGAACGGGTGGCAGTGCAACGTATACCGCAGGCCAAGTGGCATATTCATTTTTGAGTAATGCAAACGGATCGGTAGGACAAGGAGTACAGCATGCTTATGAGTACTTAATTGGGGTAGATGAAATTCACCAAATAAGTGTATCGATGCAAGTATTTCCTAATCCGGTGAGTTCCATTTTAAATGTAAAAATCGAAAATGAAAACTGGAAAGATATGAGCTATGTATTGCTCGACATGACCGGCAGAGTGGTTCAGCAAAAAAGCATTAGCGGACCACTTACTTCCATTTCGATGGAAAACCTTGACAATGCGGATTACTTTTTAACTATTCGCACGAACAAAGAAAAAATTAAAACCTTTAAAATCATTAAAAACAATTAATCCATGAAAAATAGCTACCACACTTTAAAAACCGGCCTTACTCTATTAATAGCGCTAAGCCTTACTGCTTCCTCCCTTTTTGCACAAGCACCGCAAAAAATGAATTATCAATCAGTAGTGCGAAACAGCTCGGGTGTTTTAATCTCGAATGCAAATGTTGGCGTGCGAATTTCAATTCTTCAAAATTCCGCATCCGGCAGCGCAGTTTATGTTGAAACTCAAACTCAACCCACTAACACCAATGGCTTAATAACCTTGGAAATTGGAGCAGGAACAGTTGTATCGGGTTCTTTTTCAGGTATCAATTGGGAAACCGGCACTTATTACATTAAAACGCAAATTGATCCCACAGGCGGAACAAATTATAGCATTACCGGAACCAGTCAATTGTTGAGTGTTCCCTATGCCTTAAGTTCAGCAAATTCATTTTGGAAAAAGAATGGAAATGATATCAGTTTTTCGGGGGGCAATGTTGGTATTGGTACCACTACACCTGGACAAAATCTTACAGTTAATGGGGGTATGAATGTGGATGGTGCTGGATTAAACGATGGGACCTTGGGACAAACTGCTGCTAGTGCAGGCTTATCATTTGGACTCGCTTCAGGAGAAGGGATAGCCAGCAAACGTACTTCCAATGGCAATTTATTTGGGCTTGATTTTTACACCGCCTTTGTGAACCGAATGAGCATTACAAATACAGGGAATGTTGGGATTGCAAACTCCACCCCCCATGCATTATTACAATTTGACAATAGCTTAGCAAATCGCAAACTAGTTTTGTATGAAAGTGTTGATAACGATAATGAATTTTATGGCTTCGGAATAAATCCTAGCACATTGAGGTATCAAACATCTTCTCCTTCAAGCGACCATGTATTTTTTGCAGCTACGGGTGCAGGTGCCTCCAATGAATTAATGCGCATTAAAGGAAATGGCCTAGTATCAATCGGAAATGCTTCAGCTGTTTCCGATCTTCATATAAAACAATCCGGCGGAAGCGCTGCCAATCAGCAAACTGGAGGAATAAATTTAGAAAACAGTGGGAAACATTGGAGAATTTATAACAGCAATGATTTTATTCGCTTTAACTATTCAACGGATGGTGTTTCATATACTGCAAAATCATACATTTCCTCTACTGATGGAAGCTATAATGTTGTTTCTGATGCTCGATTAAAACGCGACTTCGAATCATTTGAGACTGTACTACCTAAAGTTTTGGCTTTAAAACCATTGAAATACCATTATCTCGACAACAAAGAAAATGCGATAAAAACAATGGGATTTCTTGCTCAAGACGTACAAAAAATATTTCCTGAAATTGTTTCACATGAGGAGGGAGAAGATTTGCTTGCTATTGATTACAGCAAATTTGCAATAGTTTCGATTAAAGCAATTCAAGAGCAACAAGCACAGATTGAAGCCTTGAAAAAGCAAGTAGCTGATTTGAGTGCAGCAGTGCAAAAACTAACTAAATAACAAATTAATTTTCCCAAAACGGAAAGCCTGAGAAATTATTTTTTCAGGCTTTTCATTTTTCTAATTTACTTAAAACTAAAATAAAAAACGCATGAAAACTACTCATACAAAATTCAAAATAGTAACACTTATTTGCCTTATTTTCTGTAACTCACTAAAATTAACCTTTGCAGAAGCACCTCAAAAAATGAACTATCAAACTGTTGTGCGTAATAGCGCCGGGGTGTTACTTTCAAATGCTTCCATTGGAATTCGTATCAGCATACTTCAGGGTTCAACAAGCGGAACAGCGGTGTATGTCGAAACACAAACCGCATCAACTAACACCAATGGATTGGCTACTATTGAAATTGGTGGAGGGAATGCTGTTACCGGAACCTTTGACGGAATTGACTGGTCGACAGGAACCTATTTTATAGAAACCGCCATTGATCCTACAGGCGGTTCAAATTATAGTATACTTGGTATTAGTCAATTGTTAAGTGTGCCATATGCGTTACATAGCACCTTATCGAGCTACGCCTTTCTTGCAGATACGGCCATTCTTGCTCAAAGCGCTGCATTTGCGAATAGTGCTATAATGGCAGATACCGCCCTTATTTCGAAAGATAATTATTGGAAAGCGAATGGAAATAATATCTACAAATCTGTATCAGGAAATGTTGGAATTGGAACTTCTACGCCTACATCATTCCTCCACCTCTCGCAAGCAGGAGGTATGAATTTCCAAATGGACAATACAGTAAATGGAGCTTCTGTCTTTTTATCTACCCCTTCCGGAAATGCAACCGGAGGAATTGGTACAGGTGGAAATTTCGATTTTCCTATTTTTACAAATGGCGGCGACCGCCTTACGGTTAAAGCAGATGGTAAAGTTGGAATTGGAACCACCACTCCAGGCGCATTATTAGACGTTATTGAAGATATTCGTATTCATGGATTGACAGCAGGGACAGGACTTAATACTAATCCTAATTGCACTGCATTTGGGAATATTGCCTTGGCTGCTAATGCAGGAAATACAAACTCCGCCTTTGGACATAAAACGCTTACACTAAACACCAGTGGTTATGATAATTCAGCTTTTGGTGCATTGGCATTACAAAGCAATACCACCGGAGCTGCCAATACCGGATTTGGCGCTGCAGCGCTTTCAACAAACATAAGCGGTTCGGGAAATACTGCAATTGGATATGGTGCAAGCACATCAAGTGCGAATTTGAGTAATGCAATAGCTATTGGAAACCTTTGTACATCCGATGCAAGCAACAAAGCACGTATTGGAAACTCATCCATTTCAAGTATTGGTGGACAAGTTTCCTGGACTAATTTTAGCGATGCCCGAATAAAAGATAACATTGAAGAGAATGTGATTGGGCTTGCTTTCATTAAAGCACTTCGTCCGGTTACCTATCACCTCAATGTGGACAAAGAAAACAAATTGTTAGAAGTAGAAAATTCGTTGAATTGGGATGGCAAATATGATATTGAAAAAATAAGCTTCAGTGGGTTTATTGCACAGGAGGTGGAACAAGCAGCTCAAAAATCAGGTTATGATTTTAGCGGTATAGATAAGTCCGGAAAGCTCTTGGGATTAAGGTATTCTGAATTTACTGTTCCATTGGTAAAAGCAGTTCAAGAACAGCAAGCACAAATTGAAAAGTTAGAACAAGTCATTCAACAAATGCAAGCTCGCTTAAATGTGCTTGAGAAAAACTAAAATTTAAAATTCATTTCATAAAAAATCCCGAACAGGAATAATAACTGTTCGGGATTTTTTTATTTCTATCGTTCTTACAATCCGGCAAGTTGTTTGTTTTTCGGATATTTCACCTCATAGGTAAACGAAAGTTTACGCACTTCTTTCGGTTTCAAATTTATATTCCATTTTAATTTTCCAGTGGCTTCATCCAACTCTGCATGCGTTGATTCGAGCAATGCCACATTTATTTCTTCATTTTGAGATACCGGAATTTGGTCTTCTATTTCTAATTTAATGCTTGCACTTTTTGTATTTCGCAAAGTTATTTCGTAGGTATAGGTAAGTACGCGGTCATTATTAAATGTTTTCTCTTTGCTTTTATCTTTCAGTTTTTTTCGCTCCATTAAGGTGCTTTTATCGCGCCCCATATTCAATTGCAAGGTATCCTCCATTTCTTGCGGATTGATGCTGGTTTCGCCAATATAGCCGCCGTCAAAATAAATACGCGCAGCGCCGGGTATCAAATTCATACTTTCCCAATCCGTTACTTTTGCGACTAAAAAAGCATTTGGGTCAAGCTTTGGAATGGCTGAATAAACGAACGAAGAGGGAACTTCCTTACTTTGCACCACCACCATGTGCGTTTTGCTATCGGACGGAATCGAGTATTTTAATTTTATCTCATAGTCTACACGAATGGGATTTTCTACTACAACTGTGTAGTCTGCTGTCGTTTTAGATTGCACCTCTTCACGATCGAGATATTTTGCATCGGCAGTCGATTTTATCGACATGGTATTCATTGAGGGTGCAGCGGTTGCTCCTGAATACGAATAGCTTCTTGCCACATAATAATTCAAGTAATTTGTATTCAACTCAGGCTTAGTATTTCCCTGATTGGGTGTTCCGGTCGATAGCGTGAGTGCTGCGTCGTTCCAATCGATTCCTGAATTTTGATACACACTTGCTTTGTGATCCAATTTTAAATTGGTGTTGGCCGATGTAGCACGCAAATCATAACTGGGTGTCCATCCTGCATTGCGCACAAAATAATTGATGTCGATGTTAACCGCCGCTGCAAATAAAGAGCTCACTGTAACTATAACTTGGTTTATGGCTCCCTTTTTTTGTTCGGGATTTTGTTCACCACTGCGTTGGTTTTCTGCATTCAATTCGGCAAGTCTTTCTTCGGTGCGAAGCTTGGCCGCTGTAACTTTAAATTCCTCACGTTTTAATTTTTGTAACTCTGTGTTGATATTATTTAATCGAAACCGCAAATATTCCAGTGCTTCTTTCAATAAAGCCAGCGAATCACGTTTTGTTTCCCCTTTAATTAATCGGTTGTTGAGTAAGGTATTCTTCTCGGTTGTTAAGGCCGTACGTTTATCCAACATATCTTCCAAGGTCCAACTAAATTCCTGAATGGAATCTTCCATCGCTTTTAGGATTCGGAAATTTTTAGGTTTTATTTTTTCATCCACTGCAATAACTTCCGGATACTTAATGTTGTGACGCACATCCAAAATAATAATATTTCCTGTGCCAATTGCTTGCAGGGTTTGTGCTTCAATAAATGGAGAAACTCCTTCAAATATTAAATCGCTTGTTCCCACACCAACATTAAAATCGGCAGAGCTAAAAAGTTGTGCTCCTTGCAAAAACACAATTGCCTTTTCGATTTTTGCGTTCACTTTTTTTTCAGTGGCGGCATTCACCAGATAGGAGTTAAAGACAACAAATACGATAAAGAGCATGTTAGTTTTAGAAATGATTTTTTTTGTGTTCATAATTTTGAGTTTTATTCTGCTGGAGGCAGATGGTTTATTTTGTTATTTGAGGATTAGATGCATGTGTTTTGAATTTTCCATAAACGATTAAAAAATAATTCAGGATTAAGCTTATTTTTGTAAAAAAACGATTTGAATTCCGCACAACCTTTCTTAAAAACCTTATCTGACCTTGAGTTGGTAGCACGTTATGCGCAAACCGATGAAAAAGCATGTGTAGGTGTTTTATTTGAAAGATATACCACTCTGGTGTATGCGGTGTGTTTAAAATACTTTCAAAACCGCGATGAAAGCAAGGATGCCGCCATGCAGGTTTTTGAAAAACTGTTGGTTGATTTAAAAAAGCATAGTATTACAAACTTTAAAAGTTGGTTGCACAGCGTGGCAAAAAATTATTGCCTCATGCAGCTGCGCAAAAACAAGCATTTTACCGAAATTGGTGGAGAGGCAGCAGAGTTGATTACACCGCTTATGGAATACCGCGATTTTTTGCATCAAGAAGAAGAAAATCAAAAAGAAATAAAACTCAGCGAGCTCGAAAATGCACTGCTTGAATTAAGCCAAGAACAAAAACTTTGCATTGAATTATTCTACCTGAAAGAGAAAAGTTACCAGGAAATTACGGATCTAACAGGCTTAAGCCTTAACAATGTGAAGAGCTTTATTCAGAACGGAAAACGAAATTTAAAAAATATACTAATTCAAAAAAATGTCACACCCTAGCACTGTTAGCAAAATGTTTAGTGCAAGTGTTTGTCCAAGCGACGAGCAATTGTGGGGCTATGTGCAGCAAAAGCTGAGCAAGGAGGAAATGCGCGCGATAGAATTACATTTGGCCGATTGTGAGTTGTGTAACGATATGGTGGAAGCCTACCGTATTGCAGGAACTCCGCAATCATTTACGCAAGATGTAACGGAAATTAACACGCGTATAGAAAAAAGAATTTCCCAACCTGAAACTGTTATTTTTTCAATTACCCGAAGGAACTATTTTGCTATTGCAGCAAGTATTCTTGTATTAGTAGGAGTAGGATTCCTATTCAATTATTTTGCAGGAGAATCAAAGAAAGATGCAGTAAGTGTGCTTGAAAAACCCAAAGAAAATGCGGAACCGCTAGCTCCAGCCGAAAGCAGTAATGAAGTAGCCCCTGAAAATAAAGACTTATCCGTTGCAGCGCATAAATCTGAAAAACAGGAAATAAAAAATATTCCTACAGAATTTTCGAGTAAATCCAACCCTATAACCACAACACAACCAAGCATTGAACCCAATTTAAATTCAGAATCGATAAAAAGCACAGATGCCAACCTAAGCTCCGGGAAAGCTGTTTTTGAAGCACCTGTGACTGCTGTTGAGGAAACACAAACCGTCGCTTTGGATGCTGCTAAAGATATGGAAGACGATGCAAAAACACGAAGTGAATCTGACGAAAAAGCCGGGACAACCTTTAGCGGAACAACAGCTCCGGCAGCCGCACAAGTTCAAAGCAGGGCATTAAGCAAAGAAAGTTCTGCAAAAAAGAGTGCATACACGATAAACACTAACTCAATTAATTTATTGGCAGATGCGAAAGCTGATTTTATGAGCGGAAATTATGCTGCTTCAAAAATAAAACTGCAAGAGGTATTAAAAGCGGAAGCAAAAAATGAAGAGGCCTTATTTTTTCTTGGGAAAACGGAACGCATGCTAAAGCAATACAAAGCTTCTAATGCCCAATTAAATTTAATTTTAAAACAAGCTAAATCACCTTACTACGAAGAAGCGGAATGGTTGAAAGCATTAAATTTAAAAGATGCAAACAATAAATCAGATGCGCTAAAACTGTTTTCAAAAATTGCTAAAGGAAAAGGAAAATATGCTTATCCGGCTGCGGAAATGAGAGATGAGTTAGGTGAATAAAATAGTTGAGAAGCGCTTTATAAATGAGTACAGACATTCCTTTCTAGTGGAAAAAGAATGTTATTGGATTTTAACTGTGATATTTTATTTTAACCGCAGAGGGCGCGGAGGAGGCGCAGAGGGCGCAGAGCTGATTTTTTTAAGAACTCTTTTTTACCTTGTAGGATTTCTTCCATTCCATAAATCCAAGAATGGCCAAACCGAGAAAAATAAAATATAAAATGGATGTTGCATAAAGTCCTTTGTAAAAATACATCCCCACATAAATTACATCTGCAATAATCCACAAAATCCAATTCTCAATAATTTTTTTTGTCATAAGCCATTGTGCAATTACACTCATGGCAGCAGTTGTTGCATCAATGTAAGGCAAGTCGGCATCGGTATATTTTTTCATTAACCATCCGAGAATCCCCGAAAAAAGAATCACTGAAATGCACCAAAAAACAATTTCCTTTTGCGATAAATATTTTACGACTAAAGTTTCATTATCGCGCTTTCCTTTTTGCCAATAATACCAACCATACACTTGCATTACAGCAAAAAATACTTGCAAGAGCATATCGGAATACAAGCGGGCTTCGTAAAAAATGTAGATATACATCAACACCATTACAATTCCTGTAGGCCAGCACCACATATTTTGTTTGGTAAGGAGCCAAACACTTGTCAGTCCCAACAAGCTCGCGATGATTTCGAAGTAAGACATTTATTCCTTTAAATAGGCTTTCATCGGCTCCCAATAATGTTCCACCCATCCCTTGTTGAAATCGCTTTTTACAGCATGGGGAATATCCTTATGGGTAAACTGTAATTCCGTTCTTTTTTCATTTTCAATAAATATAAATTCAATAATTGAATTCTCACCATCGGGCCACTCCTCCTCCATTGCACGCCAGGTTTGCACAATTTTTTTCCCTGGAATCAATTCGATGTTTTCACCTTCAATGTAACCATCATAGGCACTGTATTTTCCTCCAATTTGTTGACTAATTATTGCTTCCGCTCCGGTAAAAGCGCTGTGCTTTATGGGGTTCATGATCAAGTCATAAAGCACTTTGGGCTTTGCTTTAAATTGAATGCTGTGAAAAATATCTTTAGCCATTACATTACTTTTTTAAGTTTTTCAACTATGGCATAAGCAGCCGGACATACAGCAGTATTTCTTAAAGTAATATCCAGCACCTGATAAAAACGTTTTCTATCGGTATGCGGATATTCGCGGCAAGCGTTGGGACGGTGGTCGTAAACAGTACAATAATTATCCTCTCCTAAAAACGCACAAGGTGCCGAATTGAGCACATAATCGTTGTCTTCGTCCATGTGCAAATACTCTTGAATAAATTTTGCAGGACGCACTCGAAACAATTTGGATAAGCGCTCTATATCTTTTTGATAAAATATTGGACTGGTGGTTTTGCAGCAGTTGGCGCATTTGAGGCAATCGGTTGTGGCAAATACTTCCTCGTGAATGGCTTCAACAGTTGAATCCAACAATTTAGGCTGATTCTTTCTCAACTTATTAAAGAACTTTTCTGTATTGGTTTTGGCGTTTTTAGCCAGTTTCGGTAAATCTTCGAGTTTGGGTATCATGATTTATTTTTTCAATACACTATGCACCACCGGAAAAATGAGTGCTTCCCAGAGCGCATACTCTGCAGCTGAAGGATGCAATTCGTCGGAAGAAATTAATCTTGGATCATTTTTCATCAATTGAGTGGTGGGATAAATATCTACCACTTTTAAGTTTCTCTTTTTTGCTTCCTTTTCGATTATGGAATTAAAATCCGCAATACCTTTGGAAATATCACGCCCACCACTGTATTGGGCGCCTTTGGGTGTTACCCCAAAATCAGGGATGTTAATCAAAACCAAATTAGTTTTCACAGCAAGTTTAGCCTGCATTCTATCCAAAATCAACACCAGATTTTTATGAAACTGCTCTTCCGGAACTTTTTGAACCCAATCATTAACGCCAATAAGCAATGTCGCAAAATCAGGATTTGATTCGTCATACACAGGCAATTCCTTGTCAATTAAATCTTGTGTAGTCCAACCGGTAACCGAAGGATTTGCAATCAATGTAGTCGGAACCTGTGTTTCATTTAGGTGCTTGGTTAAGATAAAAGGCCAGGATTGTTCCCAATCCGCACCTTCACAAATAGTATAGGAATCGCCTAAAGCAACAAATCGGATCTTATTTTCAGCTGGATTCATGTATTTTTTTGTTAATGCAATCGCAAATAAAGTAACTGTACAAAGTAAAACAAAAAGGATGATTTTTAGTTTCATGGAGGAAAGGTAAGGAAACCCTTACAAATATGCTAAGGCACCGAAATTCAAGAGTTTGCGTCACATGAATTCAAAATAAAGTGCACAAAAAAAGGGTAAGCTACTCTTATCGCACCGCTCAACCATTTACCCTTGCTTTCTTCCGAACCTGGGGGAGTTCAACAGGAGCTGGTCGTAAGAGACTTACCCGGGCGCAAAAGTATAGTTTTTGGCGACATCCTACAATAAAACTGCAATAATTTTGTTTTATTAATTTCTATATTTGCCAACTGATAAGGGTTTACACCGAATTATGAGCGAAACAAAACTTAGTATTTCACGCAGTGCCATGAATTATGGCGGTATGACAGGTATAATGCTTTTTCTGGTTTTTATACTTTCGAGCATTTTAGGAACAAAATTTTCGGGGCTGATGCAAGTTATGGGCTATGCAGCGCTCGGTTTGGGTATTTTTATTGGATCCAAAAACTACCGCGATAAAGAATTAAATGGTGTGATTTCTTATGGGACTGCCTTTTATTCCGGCTTTTTGATTTCCTTTTTTGCCAGTGTAATTATTGCTTTCACGATATTTCTGTACATCAAATTTGTGGATTCAAGCATTATCGAAAAAATAATGGAGCAAACGGAGCAAAACATGCTGGATTCAGGGCGTTCGGATGAAGAAATAGAAAAGGCAATGGAAGCTTCACAATATTTTATGAATCCCACATCAATGGCATTCTTTTCAATTTTAGGTTATACTTTTGTAGGCACCATAATTTCGCTGGTAACAGCCGCTTTTATTAAGAAGGAGCATCCTAATTCAGGTGATTCTTTCAATAGTTTTATCCAACAAAATCAATAATGGATCTTTCTTTAGTAATTCCCCTTCTCAACGAAGAAGAATCGTTGCCAGAGCTAACCGATTGGATAGTGCGCGTTATGCTACTAAACGCTTACAGCTACGAAATTATTTATGTGGATGATGGAAGTAAAGACGGTAGTTGGAAAAAAATAGAGGAATTGATTGCTAAAAATCCCAATATTAAAGGCATTAAATTTCGCCGAAACTACGGCAAAAGTGCCGCATTAAATGTAGGATTTGAAGCGGCTCAAGGTAAAGTAGTCATTACCATGGATGCGGATTTGCAAGACAGCCCGGATGAAATTCCGGAATTGCGTAAAATGATTTTACAGGATGGCTATGATTTGGTTTCGGGATGGAAGAAAAAACGTTATGACCCGCTTACCAAAACCATTCCAACCAAATTATTTAATTATGCTACCCGAAAAATGAGTGGCATTAGTTTGCATGATTTTAATTGTGGATTAAAAGCATATAAAGCGGATGTAGTTAAGAGTATTGAGGTTTACGGTGAAATGCACCGCTATATTCCGGTAATTGCAAAATGGGCAGGATTCTCAAAAATTGGCGAAAAAGAAGTGCAACATCAGGAGCGCAAATACGGTTCCACTAAATTCGGATTGGAGCGTTTTATTAATGGGTTTCTGGATTTACTTTCCATTTCATTTGTTTCTAAATTTGGCAAGCGCCCCATGCATTTGTTCGGCTTCTTAGGAACCATAATGTTTTTGATTGGCTTTTGTGTGGCCTTTTATTTAGGCGCTAACAAGCTATACATGGTTTATTTGAATGAACCCGAAATATTAATTACACAGCGTCCCTCCTTTTACATTGCTTTAACTACAATGGTTTTAGGCACAATGCTTTTTCTCGCAGGATTTTTAGGGGAATTAATTTCTCGCAATTCCCCTACCCGTAATAGTTACCTAATTGAAAAAAAATCAGGTTTGTAAGTCCCAACTTTGAAAGTAACAATAATTGGTTCGGCGCATCCTTTAAGGGGTGGAGGTATATCCACCTTCAACGAGCGCCTCTGTTTAGCCTTTACGGAAAACGGGGATGATGCCGAAATTGTTACCTTTAGTTTACAATACCCCAATTTTTTATTTCCAGGGAAAACCCAGTTGAGCGACGAACCTGCACCGCTCGGAATAAAAATTTCGGTAGCCATAAATTCTATCAATCCATTTAATTGGATAAAGGTGGGACTGCGTATTCGAAAGCAAAAACCGGATCTTGTTGTAATTCGCTATTGGCTGCCATTTATGGCTCCTTGCTTAGGCACCATCGCACGCATCATTCGCGGAAATAGGCATACAAAAATCATCTCCATTACCGACAATATTATCCCACATGAAAAAAGATTTGCGGATCGCCTCTTGTCTTCCTATTATGTAAAATCGGTTGATGCGTTTATTACTATGTCGCAATCTGTGTTGAAAGATTTGGAATTGTTTGATTTAAAAAAACCAAAATTATATAGCCCGCATCCGCTCTACGACAATTTCGGAAAAGCCATTTCCAAAGACCTCGCATTGCAACGCCTTGAATTGAAACCAGACTTTTCTTACATCCTCTTTTTTGGATTTATTCGAGATTACAAGGGATTGGATTTATTGTTGGAAGCGATTTCGGACAAGCGATTTCAAGAATTAAATGTAAAATTAATTATTGCGGGAGAGTATTATTCTGATCCCAAACCTTATCGAGAAATCATTCAAAAACACAATTTAAAAAAGTGGGTGATTGAGAAAACAACATTTATTCCGAATACAGAAGTGGTGAATTATTTTTGTGCGGCCGATATTGTGGTACAACCTTACAAAAGTGCTACACAAAGCGGCGTTACCCAAATTGCCTATCATTTCGGAAAAGCTATGTTGGTGACCAATGTTGGCGGTTTACCCGAAATGATACCCGATGGTAAGGTGGGATATGTGGTAGCTCCCGACAGTAAAGCAATCGCTGCTGCCTTAGTGGATTTTTATGAAAACAAAAAAGAAAACTTCTTTGCTGCAAATGTGGAAGAAGAAAAGAAAAAATATTCGTGGCAACACTTGATTGATAGCATTAATAAATTAATTTCGGAGCTTTAAACAGCTATGATAATTAGAAGCAAAGCCCCTCTTCGACTAGGTTTGGCAGGTGGCGGAACAGATGTAAGTCCCTATTGCGATTTATTTGGCGGTGCCATTTTAAATGCAACCATAAATTTATATGCTTATGCATCCATAGAACCCTTGAACGATGGAAGCATTCAATTTGAATCCATTGATCGCAAAATAAATTTGCATTACCCGAGTGCTACTGAACTTCCACAAGATGGCAAATTAGATTTGATAAAGGAAGTGTACAATAAGGTAGTGAAGAAATTCACCAACAAAGCACTTTCGTTTCGTTTAAGCACTTTTTTGGATGCCCCCGCAGGTTCAGGACTGGGCGCATCTTCCACCTTAGTGGTAGCAGTATTAGGTGCCTTTACCGAATGGCTCAAATTGCCTTTAGGGGAATACGATATTGCACATTTAGCATACGAAATAGAGCGATTGGATTTAAAGATGGCGGGCGGGCGACAAGATCAATATTCGGCCACTTTTGGAGGTGTAAATTTTATGGAGTTTTATAAAGACGATAAAGTAATTGTAAACCCACTTAAAATTAAAGAACAGTATTTGGAGGAATTGGCACACAATTTAATTTTATATTATACCGAAACAAGTCGATTCAGTAGCGATATCATTGAATCGCAAATGAAAAACGTCCTCGACAAAAATCAACAATCCATTGAAGCTTCTCATCATTTAAAAGAACAAGCCGAAATGATGAAAGAAATACTGCTTCGTGGCGATATTAATGAAGTGGGAAGAATTTTGGATTTCGGCTGGCAAAATAAAAAACAACTGACACAAGGAATTACCAATCCGCTAATCGATGATATCTATCGTGTGGCCATTGAAAATGGAGCTACCGGCGGAAAAATATCGGGTGCCGGTGGAGGAGGATTTATGGTATTTTATTGTCCGGATAATACCCGTTACAAAGTATTGGATGCCCTCACCCATTTTGGTGGCTACGAAAAAAAATATTCTTTCACCAAAGAAGGCTTAACAAGTTGGACGATTTAACAAAACAAATCAAAGCGAAAGAACCAAGTATTTTATACATTCGCACTTCCATACAAGCAAATGATAAGAGAAGCGATAATATTAGCCGGAGGTTTTGGAACACGCTTGCAGCCTGCAATTGGCACTAATACAAAGCCAATGGCTGAAGTAAATGGGAAACCATTTCTTCATTATTTATTTAAGTATTTACGTTTTTATAATATTCCAAAGGTTGTTCTTTCCGTTTCACCACTTTCGCGCAGTATTGAGGAATATTTTGGTGCCGAGTACGAAGGAATGCAGTTGCTTTACGCCTACGAAAATGAGCCGCTTGGCACCGGAGGCGGGATTGTGAATGCTATGCAATTATGCAGCTCCGAAAATGTATTGGTGCTAAATGGTGATACCCTTTTTAGTGTGGATCTTTTTCAATTGAATGAATTTCACAAAAAAAATGCTGCCCAAATTACTTTAGCTTTAAAATACTACGATGAAGTAGGGAGGTTTGGAACAGTGAGTATCGACAACCGTTTTAGAATTACCGGTTTTGAAGAAAAAAAAGAAGATGGGCACAAAGATGGATGCATAAGCGGTGGTGTTTATTTATTTAACCGCGCACTTTTTACCTCCATTAACTTTCCAAAAACTTTTAGCATCGAAAAAGATTTTTTTGAGAAATACATCGAACACATCAATTTCAGCGGCTTTGTAAGCAATAAATATTTTATTGATATTGGTATTCCCGAAGATTACCTTCGTGCGCAACATGAATTTAAGTCCTACCACTTTTGATGCTTCTTGGACTTTGTTTCTGGATAGAGACGGAGTTATTAATCGTAAAATCGAGAACGATTACGTAAAAAAAACCGATAACTTTCATTTTATTGATGGGGTGACTGAGGCTATTAAATTATTCGCAAAAAAGTTTAATAGAATCGTAATTGTAACCAATCAACAAGGCATTGGAAAAGGTTTATTTACCGAGGCACAACTTGCTTCGGTGCATCAATACATGCTAACAGCAATAATGAATAATGGCGGCAGAATTGATCGCATTTATTTTTGTCCGGCTTTAGCTTCCGACAATTCTGATTTCAGAAAACCCAACACAGGCATGGCCTTGCAAGCTAAAAGAGATTTTCCGGAAATTGATTTTACAAAATCTCTGATGGTGGGCGACTCGATTTCAGATATGGAATTCGGAAAAAAATTAGGCATGAAAACTGTTTTTATATCAGCTGCAAAAACTAAAAACTCACAATCAAATATTATCGATTGGGAGTTAAAAAGTTTGGCTGAATTAGCTGCGCTTATTTCTTAAACCTTGTTGATTATTTACAAGTCTTCGTTTTAGATTTGCTTCTTTGCTGAAGTGATTTGCAATACATTCAATCGAAGTTAATCACCATCGCGAGATAAGAATTAAGAAATTACAAAGGGAATAATAAATCAACAAAAAATTATCTGAATATTCTAGAGCTTAATTAAAAAAGTGATGCTAGCTATATGCTATTAAGAACAGAAGATTTACACATAGCCCAACCCATGTAAAACCTATGTTTCCTATGATCCTATGTGTTTCAAAAAAAAATACCCTCATAAAATAAACCACATAGTCACATAGGCCAATCCTATACGAATCCTATGTTTCCTATGATCCTATGTGGTTCAAAAAAATACCCTTATAAAATAAACCACATAGTCACATAGTCACATAGCACACTCCTATATGAAAGCTATGTTTCCTATGATCCTATGTGTTTCAAAAAAAATACCGCGTAAAATAAACCGCATTATTGCATTACTGAAAAGAAAAACTCCCAACCTAACGAATAGATTGGGAGTTATAAAGTTTGTATAAACTGGCTCAGCTTATGGCTTAAAACAAGCCATTTATCTCAGCATCTATCTTGTTAAAAATAGTTCCTAAATCTTCCGGGTTTTCGGCAAAATTAATATTGTCGACTTCAATGATTAATAATTTTCCTTGATCATAAGTGCTAATCCATGCTTCGTAACGTTCATTCAATCTTTTTAAATAATCGATACGAATGGCATTTTCGTAATCGCGTCCACGTTTTTGAATTTGGTTTACAAGTGTGGGAACTGATGCCCTCAGGTAAATCATCAAATCAGGCGCCTTAATAAAGGTATTCATCAAATTAAACAGCGAAATGTAATTCTCAAAATCTCGTGTCGTCATTAATCCCATGGCGTGCAAGTTGGGCGCAAAAATGTAAGCATCTTCAAAAATGGTTCGGTCTTGAATAACCGTTTTACCGCTTTTGCGAATCTCCATAATTTGATTGAAACGACTGTTCAAAAAGTATATCTGAAGGTTAAAAGACCAGCGTTGCATGTCTTCATAAAAATCGTTCAAATACGGATTATCATCTGCATCCTCGAAGTGCGCCTTCCAACTGTAATGTTTTGATAAGAGTGTGGTGAGTGTAGTTTTTCCTGAGCCTATATTACCGGCAATTGCTATGTGCATAATTCAAGTCGAGATTAAATAGTGGTTACACAAAAGTATTTTTTTTTAATCAAAAAGCAAGTTTATTTAAGTGTAGGTTTTGGGAATTCTTACTGCTTTTATATAAGCCTGCATTTCAAGCTATTCACAATAAAAAAAACACCTATTTTCCTTATTTGTGCAAAACATTTCATTGCTACAACGCATATTTTGGATAGTTAATATCCTTTAGGCTTTTAGCTTCCTATGCCTGTTTGCAAATCCAAGCCTTTTCCAATTCATTATTCTATTTATTATTCCGTCTTCAACATATCAATTAACTCATCATTTTTAGCGTATATCATTCCCCTTTCAATTCTGATTTCCTTGTACTTTATATCAATTAAGGGCAATTCATTTTGCTCAGTTGTTTTAAGTGTGTAAGACATTGCTTTTGAATCGAGCGAATAAATGATGGCATCATTGTTCACCTGAAATTTTGTTAGGTTTTGCAATGGAATTGTTTTCACATAAGTACCAAAAATATCAAACACCAATATTCCTGTGGAAGGGTTATTTAAATACACTGAATTGTTGTATTCACACATAAAATTGGGGTTAATTTCGATGCCCAATAATTGATTTAAATTGCTGGTAGTTTGTGCCACAGCAAGCTTACTATCCAAGCGTACTAAAGCAAATTTTTGCTGGTCGTAAAACCAAATTCCATCGCTGTGCGACGCACACACTAATTTACTTTGCGTTAAATTTAATTCTTCCAAATCAATGGGATTTCCATTTAAACTCAAGGTATTATCCAAGTAAACCAATTTTGAAAAGTCTTTATAAAACACCATAATTTTCATGGGGTTTGTAGCATCCATACTCTCAATTGTACCAAATGCTTTTATGCTAAATTTATTAAAAACAGTTCCATTTCCGTCATACTTGGTAATCTCATCCTTATCCACCAAATAGCAATTCCCCAAATTATCGGTGGTAAAAAAATTGCCTTGTATGTATATGCGTTTATGTAAAATTAATTTATCGCCTTTAAAGGAAAAGATAAACATCAGCAACAAAAAAAGACAGCCGCCTTTTAAAAAATTGGGGATTAATTTTTTCATGTGCTTAGGATTTTAAAAGCGGGTTTAAGGCATAAAGTTCGTCAATATATTTTCGATCGTTGCTTAATCGCGGCACTTTATTTTGTCCGCCCAATTTATTTTTTGATTTCAACCAATGGTAAAAAGTAAAGGTGGGTACCGATTTAATTAACGGCTCTCGCAACAACATATTGTGGTAACGCTTTGCCTCATAATCGCTGTTGATGGCTTTTAGCGCATTATCAAAAAAATCGCTGAACACATTTAAATCGGTAGGCTCCTTCTCAAATTCAATTAACCATTCGTGTGCGCCATTTTTTGTTTCAGTAAAAAACACAGGCGCTGCGGTATATTCTTTAATTACCGAATTTGTTTTTTCGCAGGCAATAGCGAGCGCCTGTTCAGCATTCTCAATAATTAACTCTTCGCCAAATGCATTAATAAAATGGCGTGTACGACCACTTATGCGAATACGGTATGGCGCAAGCGAAGTAAATTTTATAGTATCCCCAATTTTATAACGCCACAATCCTCCATTGGTTGAAATGATTAAGGCATAATTCACATCTGTTTTTACTTCATCCAAACTCAATGTTCTGGGATTCTCCAGCAAAATATCTTCCATCGGTAAAAACTCATAATACACCCCGTAATCCAACATCAGCAGCAGCTCATCACTATTTGATTGATCTTGCATGCCAAAAAATCCTTCGCTCGCATTATAAGTTTCAAAATAATTCATGCGCGCACTCGGTATCAATTCCTTAAACTGCTCTCGGTAAGGCGTAAAACTCACCCCGCCGTGAAAAAACAGCTCGAGGTTGGGCCACACTTCCAGTAAATTTTGTTTGTTCGCTATTTTCAGAATGTGTTTCAACAACAACAAAGTCCATGAGGGCACGCCCGCCAAGCTGGTTACATTTTCATCCACTGTTGCGCGCGCCATCATTTCTATTTTACTTTCCCAATCGTCCATGAGCGCAATCGATAAATTTGGCGTGGTAACAAACTGTGCCCAAAAAGGTAAATTTTGCATTAAAATGGCCGACAAATCTCCTTGAAAGGAATTATTATTGAGCTGACCTATTTGATGACTCCCTCCTACTGTTAAGGATTTACCGCTGAAAAGTTGGCTGCTGGGATTATTGTTGCAGTATATCGAAAGCATGTCCTTACCCGCTTTAAAATGGCATTCTTCGAGCGACTCTTCACTCACCGGAATAAATTTGCTTTTACCTGCGGTAGTGCCACTCGATTTTGCAAACCACACAATGGGAGTATTCCAAAGTACATTTTGCTCACCGCTGCGCACTCGGTCAATAAAGGGTTTCAGACTATCGTAATTGCGAATTGGAACCCGCTCCTTAAATTGATTAACGGAACTTATACTTCCAAAATCATACAAACGGCCATATTCGGTATCTTTGGCACTAGCCACCAATTTACGAAACCAATCCTGCTGCACTTCATTGGGGTACTTCATAAAAAGTTCAATTTGATGAATCCGTTGCTTCATCACCCAACTCATTATCGAATGCAGAATGGCCATTACTTAAACTAATTTTATGCTTGGTGAATTTAAAAAGTTTTAAGTGTAAAACGGAATAATTTTTTTCAACCAACAAAGCGGGAGCCGGTTAAAATGTTTTGGGCATTCCCCTTCTGCGGCGGGTCGGGCTTTTGCCACTCGCTTTTTTTAGCACTCGCCCTTTGCTCGTGCCAAAAAAGAGCTCACACAATGGCGCAATCCCTAATGCAGCATAGCGTTTCATACATCACCCCAAAAATAATTTCGAAATTAACCTGCTCTTCACATCGTATTCACCTAAAGCTAGTCATTGCTACTCGGCTAAAAACAACATTTCAATCGCAAATTTTTTATACAGTGGTCCGACCACTATCTTTCTCCAAAATATCCAAATCAAAAAAAACAGTCAATTTTAATCAATTGAAGCGCAACAACAATGCTTACATTCACATGCAAAACCATTTTCAATAGCCACTCCTAGTGGTTTTTACTCCCTATTTTTTTGGGTTTACTATCTGCAAAAAAAAAAACAAATTTGCAACATAAACTCTTTCCCAAAAAAGCAATGAAAACAAAAAATCTACTACTCCTTACATCCATTTTGTCAATCACCATTTGCGTGACAACTTTTGCACAAGTACCAAGCTATGTTCCCACCAGTGGGCTCGATGCTTGGTTTGGATTTAACGGTGACGCAAACGATTTAAGTGGCAATGCCAACAATGCCACCAACAGCGGAGCAACATTTACCTCCGACAGAAATGGGAATGCCAATGCAGCAGCTAGCTTTAATGGCACTACCACCAACTACATGACCATTCCAACACCTAGCTTTACACACACGCCTAGCGGAGCATTCACCTATTCGTTTTGGATGAACAAGCAAACACAAACAACTGCAGCCGGAATTGTAATGATGAGTGGTACCGGTACATCGGGCGTATTTATTACTTTAATACAAGGAGCGTCCAATTTTACATTTGGTACTAACAAGCAACAATCAAGTTGGTTTTTTCTATCGTGTGCGCACACCCTCAATGTTTGGGACCATTACGTTACCACCTATAATGCCGGTATCATGAAAATTTACAAAAACGGAGTGGTACAAGGCACAATGACCTACACGCACACCGGTGCCACAAGCGCCAACATCCCATTTTATATCGGTAAAGGCATCGCATCAGGAAATAATTTCAAAGGCACATTAGACGATATCGGAATTTGGAACCGCGAGTTAAGTCAAACCGAAATCACCGCGTTGTTTACCGGCATCACCGGAGTAAAAGAAGTTAATGCATCAACCGAATTAACTGTGTATCCTAATCCTGCTGGCGATTATATTCAGTTCACTGTAAATCCGAATGCAGTAGGAACAAATTTCAGAATGCTTAATACCCAAGGAAAAATTATAGCCGAAGGAAAAATTAGCACCCTCACCACTCGTCTCGACATTCGTGGATTTGCAGCCGGATTGTATTTTATTGAACAAGGAGAGCGATACGAAAACCAATACAAATTTATAAAGCGCGAAGAATAGTTTTTTTCAGGTTGATTGTTTAGCCGGACTCTTAAGGAGTTCGGCTTTTTTGTTTTTGCCGATTATGCTAACGATTCCGCCAACTATTTATGACGCAAGTATTTCATAATTTAATCGCTGATGCAATTAATTCTACCCAATTTAAGCAAAATAAAAAGTGCTTCTACTCCACTTAATTATTAGGAGTGCCATTTAATCAAGCAGTTGAAGCATCCTGTTTCGCAATGATTTTAAATTTGATGTTTCGGAATTCGATAAAAAAATAAAAGTAATGTGCTTATCCAACAAGCGATACATTACATGGGAGTTCCCTGGATGTCCGCCACTGTGATAAACTAATTTTCCGGACGGAGTATTTTTCATAAACCAACCAAAGCCATAACTGATGTTAGGGTTTGTTCTTGCATAAATTGTTTTACCGTTAAAAGTGGGTTCGGTGATAGATTCGTTTTGAATTTCGCAGGGCAATAGTTTACATTCGTCAAGGGCTTTGTCCCAAATTGCTAAATCATTGGCAGTGCTTACTACAGAACCATCACCATAAAAATCGCCTAAGTACGAAACGAAATTATATTTCGATTCCAAGTGAGCATAAGAAAACTTTCCATTCTCAAATGTATGTCCGATGGCTAAGTTTTTGTTTTCAATTCTGCGAATGTCTGTAACCATGTATGCAAAAGTGCTTTTCATTTTTAATGGTTTAAAAATGTTTTGGTACATAAATTCTTGATAACTCAAACCCGAAATGTTCTCGATAATGCCGGCCAAAAAATCATACCCAATATCTGCATACTGAAATTTTGTGCCTGCTTCAAATTGCAAAGGAAGTTGCTGTTGAATTAAATATTCCAAAACTTCTTTGTTACCGTTTGATTTAGCAGTGTCCAGATTGGGTCTGATGCCCTCCCAAAAATTTGGCAGCCCTGATGTATGGGTTAGCAAGTGCCTTACTGTAATATTTTTGTATGGAAATGTTGGAATGTATTTGCAAACCAAACTATCGTAATCCAAAAAACCTTGGCGCTTCAAAATCATTATTCCGTAAGCAGTAAATTGTTTTGAAATGGATGCAACTTGAAATGAATTTTCTTTTGTCAATGGTATTTTATTTAGCGCATCAGCAAAACCGTAACTTTTTTCAAAAAGGATTTTGTTGTTTTTGGTGATTAAAACATTCCCAAAGAATGGCGAACTCGCATAAGTGCTGTCAAGAATATAACGAATACTGTCAATGTTTTGGGCATTGGAAATGGTCGCACCAAAAGCAACTGCCAACCAAAAAAAGATGACTTGCTTTTTCATTACTTAAAATTTGTAATCGACAATCTGTTTCAAATGATGTTCCAAATGGAGTAAATAATCATCCATCAAAAATTGAAGTGTTACATTAATTTCGTTGCCAACATTCAATTCCATACACAAGTTTTCTTCCGGTATTCTTTTCAATATTTCAAGTAAATGCTGATTGTAAATTGTCCAAAGCTGAATGATGTGTTTGCTTTCTAATTGCTGATAATGATTCAATTCATTCCATTTGTTTTGATCATATTTAATTGTCGGAATATTTTCAAACTGCCCACGTATAAAACGTTGATGGTTGTTTGCAGCACTGTCAATCAAGTGCCCAAGTATTTCTTTCTTACTCCATTTAGATGAATTTATTTTTATTGAAAATAAATCTTCAGAAATCTCTAACAGTAGTGTAGGAATGTTTTCGAGTAACACTTTTAATCGGTTTACAGAATTGCTATTCATTATAATTTGCAAATAGGATTACATTTCACTTCAAAATTTAATGTGTTGGAGGATTGCTGAAAATTCATTTGATGAAATTAATTCCTCCAATTTCCTTACTGTTGGTGGATTCGGTTTGTGGTCGTTCAACTTCAAATTAATCTCCATTTAATTTTTACCGCGCGTATCATTTCAGTTTCTAATCTCTCGCTAGCTAAAATTTCAAATCCATGTTTCAGATAGAAGGGCATGGGTGTTTGATAATATTCTCCATTATTCTTTAAATCATCATTATGGTCTATTACCCATCCATAAAACAACTCGTTTTCCGATTTTAATTTGTTTACTAATAAACTACCCCAACCCTTTCCTTTATAGTTCGAATGCACAATAATTGAAAACCGAATTTCATTCTCCTTTTCAAAATCAACTGCCCAAGCTATTATATTTTGTTCAGAATCTTCCATAATATAATGATGGTAATTTTCCACACCTTCCAATAAAATTGGAAATCTGTCTTTCAATTTTATTGGGTATTCATCATTCCACAATTTATTTATTTGTGAAAATTGCTCAGGTGTTAGCTTTCTTGTTTTGATGATTTGCATAATCTATCTATTAAACCATTCCTCCTTTGTGATCTTCAGCCAATCGCATTTAATATCTTTCCACATAAATTGTTCAACGAATTTTAATCCGCATTTTTCTAAAGCTTTCCTTGAAGCAATGTTTTCTTCGTTTGCCGTGCCAATTATTTCTTCTGCCTTCAATGTATTAAAGCCATATTCCAAAGCAGCCTTGGCAGCTTCGGTTGCATACCCTTTGCCCCAATATTTTGGCAGTAAACGATACCCTACATCATAAAAATTGATGTGATTGTTTTCGTATTCCTTAATAAATTTCAATCCACTCCAACCCATAAAATTGCCGGATGCCTTTTCAATCGTTGCCCATCTCCCTATGCCATTATTTATATATTGCTGACGGAGGATTTCAATAACTTTTCTTGCTTGTTCAATTGTTTTAATAGGATTATTCCCTAGGTATTTATGCACTTCATGATTTGAATCCAATTCGAACATTGCTTTGTCATCGCTTGCACGCATCTCTCTCAAAATTAATCTTTCCGTTTCGATGTAGAATTTCATAAAAATATTTTCTCAAAGTTGGTGCATTATTCTCTCCAATCCTGTATAAGGCTTTAACTCCAGTATCTCAAATTTAATCATTCCGGCCTTTACCAAAGGCAAGGAACTAAGTATTTTTAACGCTTCTTTCTTATCCTTTGTCTCCAAAATCAATAGTGCATTTTTGTGTTCAGTAAAATATATTTCTCTTATTTTATCTGCCAGATATAAATCATAAACATGTCGCACTTCTTCCTTTAATAATTCTCCTAAACTATTCCATATTACACCTTCCGTTTCCTTTTCGATGGCAAGTATTTTCATATCAATTTAATTCAATTTCTCCGGTTAAATACAGTTTGGATTGTCCACTTATCTCTACCCTGT
Organism: Bacteroidota bacterium; assembly: GCA_016721765.1. NCBI lineage: Bacteria > Pseudomonadati > Bacteroidota > Bacteroidota bacterium. The sequence goes on along the minus strand of JADKHO010000001.1, from coordinate 1,794,883 downwards.
CGTTCATATACTTACATTTTAAATATCCCTTCCTTTCAGAAAGTTGTATTGCTGTCAATTCGGCTTTATGAAGTTCTTTTGCCCAAAAAGGAGTCAATGTTGTATGAGCAGAACCGGTTACAGGGTCTTCCATTATTCCCACTTGCGGGGCAAAAAACCTAGATACAAAATCCACCTGATTTCCTTTGGCTGATATAATTACTCCACGACTATTCAATTTTGCAATTTTATTAAAATCCGGCTTCATGTTGGCGATATCAGCTTCGCTTTCATAGATAAAAAGATAATCTGTCTTTCCTTTGAAAGCCAACTTGGGCCGGAGGTCAAAGCAATTAAAAATTTCACTAGTCAATCTTACGGGTTCAAAAGTGTCGGTCGGGAAATTTAACGTTAAACGATCTCCGCTTTTAGTTACAGTTAGTTCTCCACTTCTTGGCGAAAAAAAATGAAGGATATTAGCAGCAGATTTTTCAAGATTGAACAAAACGAAAGCGGCTGCCAATGTAGCATGTCCGCAAAGGTCAACTTCCACTTTTGGAGTAAACCACCTTATCTGGATTTTGTAATCTGAAATTACAAAAAAAGCAGTTTCAGAAAGGTTATTTTCCGTTGCTATTTTTTGCAAGATGTCATCCTGTAACCATTTTTGAAGAGGGCAAACAGCTGCAGGGTTTCCTGAAAAAACCTCGTCGGTAAATGCATCAATATGATATATTTTTATTCTTTGCATTCCTGCGTTTTGTGTGAATGATTTTTATTGGCGTTTTTTTAAGTACTTAATCCAATTAGCAAAATGTACAATTTCTCGTTTATCTTCATTAGCGAAAAAGATAGAAAGTTCCTTATTAAGCCAAATATCCGCTTCAGTATAGCTAACTTGTTTCTTTTCAACTGCGGAAATAATATTGCTTTGCGTGGTGAAATAGAGACCCAACTCCTTTTTATTAAAAGAAATGGCATTGTTAAATTTTTGTTCATTCACAATGTCAAAATTCATTCGGTTTAACTTATCATTTGCCCAATTGTATTTGTCATTTCTTGCTGGTGCCGGAAACTCATTTAGATAAACGGCATTATACCAATTTTTAAATTCAGGATACCCGTCCATTTCACCAAGAAATAAATTATCGTAGAGCACCACAAATGAATTACTTTTCAGCAAGCGATTCGCTTCTAATAAAAATTTATCAATATCAAACCAATGAACACCTGAACATACGGTAATTAAATCAAAAAAATGGTCTGCAAAAGGCTGTTTTTCTGCTTGTGCTTCTTGGTAATTTATATTCTCCTTTTGCAATGCAACATCTAACATAACTTTAGAATTATCAGTGCCATAAACGTGGGTTGCTATGCTTAACAATGCTCGAGTTGAAAGCCCGGTTCCGCATGCAATGTCTAAAGCTGAATCGAATTTATTTTCAATTAATAAGTATTCCTTAATTCGATTTATGGTATTGGGATGGAAGTTGGGCCTTGCTTTTGAATACCTTTCGGCTGCCGTGTATTGCGTAAAATAATTCATACGTTTAACTATTTGAATTTATCCATTTCCTTAAGGTAGGTTCGTTGTGATAAATAAACCCTTCCTGTGTATAAACTTTTTCTCCCTCCTTCGTTGCATGTAACTCAAAAGCTGTTACTCCGCATTTCTTTCCTTCTTCCACTAATAGAGTTAGAATGCTTTTGCAAATACTCTTTCTTCTATATTGAGGGACAGTATACATATTCATTATGTAGCCCCATTTGCCGGATGGATTCTTAAAATTACCGGGCATGTCTCTTATGTGAACTGAACCTATTCCTGCAACAATTCCATTGCTTTTTGCTAGGATGGAAATGCAACTATTATCAGCCGTTGCTTTTGAAAAATAGGTGGTCATTTGACTTTTCAAATCTACTATTTTCTCCTGTGGCTGTTCGCCTCCTAATTCAAGCGCAAATAAAATTCTATTATCAACTAATGTTTGAATATCTGCTAGTGTGGCTCTATTGTAGGTTATATTCATTTTTCATTAGGCTTTAAATATTTATTAATGAACTTAGTTCTTCAAACGAATGGATAAAGTGTTTTGCATTATTCCCTCTTGTTACTCCGTTTCTAAGAATTTGAATGGTTATCATATTCAACTTGTTCCCTGCTGCTATTTCTGATGCTGAATTATCGCCAATTACAATAGTCTTTTCGGGTATCAGGTTATACTCATCCATCAACTCTTTGAAAATATCCAATTTTGTTTTGGCTTGTATGAATGTATCGTTAATTACAATTTTCTCAAAATCGTTTTCAATATTCAATGCTCTAATTTTAGCCTTTTGAAGGGAGGTTAGACTCGTTGTAACCAGAAATTTTGTTATGGAAAGTTCCTTAATAAATTGATAATCGGGATAGGTTGATATAGTTAATTTCAAGTCCAAATTATCAAGAACATCAATGGAACTAATGATAATCTCTTTGGGTATATTATACTTACTTATAACAAAATCCCATGCAGAGCTCCACAAATCATTAATAATGGCATCAATAGTCACTTGATTAAATTGCGATGACAAATTGAGGGATAGATGCTCAAAAAAATCGTTAAATACGTTTGCATCCATTGACTTAGTTTGGAAAATAGTATCGTCTAAATCTAAAATAATTGCTCTACATTTCATAAGCAAGCGATCCTATTTTAATTGTAAAGTATATAAATAATATTTTTTGCCAAAAATCAAGTCAAGATCTTTAATCTTAATAAAACCAAAGCTTTCGTAAATATGTCTTGCTGCATTATGGAATTCCGAAGTATGCAAGGTAATTACATTTTCACCCGTTTCAATTGCCCTTTCAATACATAATTGTGTTAGCTTTTTTCCTATTCCATTTCCTTCGTATTTTGGATGAACAGCTACCAACCTTATGAAGGAACATTCAGCATCAAACCACTTATAAGGATTCCCATGGGGAACCAAAAATGCAGAGCCTATAATGCTACTTTTATTCTCGCATACAAAACAGGTAGCGGTTTTGAAAAGTTCCGTGTAAGTATTTACACTGCCCAGGTTTTTATCCATTGCATCGACGTTCTCTTTTGTAAGCACATTTTGAAATTGCATGTAAGCAATTAAGGTTAAATCCTTAATCTGATTTAAGTCGTTTAAGTTTCCAATCCGGAATGTAAATTTTTCTGTCATTGATAAAGTTTTTGTCTTTGGATTTGAGTGGCAAAGTCAACCGCTGCTGAAACATGAATCTTAGTTGTATCAAATATTTTTAGATCACAATCGGATGGCGTTATAAAGATTCCAATCTCAGTACAACCAAATACTACCGCTTGAGCCCCCACTCCTTTTAAATTTTGAATGGCCAATAGAAGCAGTTCCTTCGACCGATTCGATAACACACCTTTTGACATCTCATCAAGAATAATGTCATGTATGTAGGATTGCTCCATGGTGTTTGGGATAATGGTTTCTATTCCTTCTTTAGAAAGCGCATCCATAAAAAATGGATTTTCCAGTATAAACTTAGTTCCAATTAATCCCACTTTATTATATTTTTTTCGTACAATTTCCCTTGCAGTTTCATTTGCAATATGCAGAAATGGAATATTAATTTTTTGGGATAGTTCTATAGCAATTAAATGTGCCGTATTGCAACAAAGCAGGATACAATCAGCACCTGCTTTCTCAAGGGTTATTGCAATTCTACTCAACATACTTTCAATTCCATTCCAATCATTTTTTGATTGAAGTGCTTTAAAGTCAGCATAATTTAAGGAATACAACATTATTTTTGCTGCTTGATTACCTCCTAATTTTTGATTCATTTGTTGATTAATTAAGTTGTAATAAACTGCAGTAGAATGATAACTTATACCACCTATTAGTCCTAACGTTTTCATGCTTTCATTTTATTTTGAACGAGCCCTTTTAATTTTTTTTTCGCATTCTCCCACTCTGTATAAATGATGCTGAAATAAAAAGAGTTTCTAATTGTTCCGTTATATCTTATCCAATCGTTCCGCAATATTCCTTCAAATTGCCCACCAATTTTTTTAATTGCTTTTTGCGAACGAATATTATTTTCATCCGTTTTTAATTGCACTCGAATGGCTTTTAATTCTTCAAAACAAAACGTCAGCAAGAGTAATTTACATTCCAAATTCACAGCTGTTGCCCAATAATCGGGGTGAAGCCATGTCCAGCCAATTTCCATTTTTTTATGTGCCGGATATATTTCCATTAGCCTTGTACTGCCAATTATTTTCTTCTCTTGCTTATTCCATATCACAAATGGAAGTTGAGTTCCCTTTTCTTTTTCAAGCATTGCAGTTGCAAAAGTTTGCAAACACTTTTCCTTGGTGCTCATATCAATTGGAATGAATTCCCAAATTCTCATTTCTCTTGCGATATGTTCTAATTCTACAAAGTGATTCTTTTTCAAAGGAATGAGTTCAACTAAATCTCCTTTTAAAATTGTATCTGAGTTAATCCAATTCATGATTGCTTATTCTTCTCATAATACATTTTAACACTATCACTCATTTCTAATGCAAGCCCAAACTTATTGTCTTGTATAGGCTGCAGAGCTTTCATGGCTATGGGAATGTGCCCACTCCATACTTCTTCTTTAATTTCATCATCCCCCAATGGACCTTCGTTTCTAATCTTTGCTGATGCCCTTTCAATTCTAAACTTGATTACCATGGTTGCTTTCAATTGTGATTCATTTCCCAACTCCACTTCATCCCATCTTCCTGGAACAATATTTTCTGTAATGATTTTCATTCCTTGGATTCTCTCGTTTTCATCTTCTAGCAAAAACGCTTTACCAAACAAAACAACAGAACGATAATTCACAGAAGTATGAAATAATGATTTTGCTAAAACAATTCCATCTAGGTGGGTAACCGAAATGCAAATGGTTTGTCCATCTACTATTTGATTTAGCATAAAGTTCTTTGTTGAGCCATGTAAATACAAACAATCTTCTTCTCTGCCATAAGCAGTAGGAATCATCATAGTTTGCCCTTGATGTTGAAATGCTACATGACACAAAAAACCAGCGTCTAAAATTGCATGAACACTTGTTACATCATTCATTGCTCTTTTTTCACCTCTTACGACTTTATTAAATTCCATTTGCTTTAATTTTTACTATTAAAATACTGAACAATCGAATGCAAAAATCAGTCAACAAATTCAATTAGTACAGATACAAATTTGTTTATTTTTACCAGTACAGTTACTTTTGGTGAATGAATAAAAAGGAACTTCTGTATTTACAGCTTGCAAACCATGTGGAGCATCAGATCAAGAGCGATGTACTTAAAGTTGGTGATAAATTGCCTTCTTTAAGAACACTATCAATAGAAAAGGGTGTTAGCATTACAACTGTTCAGCAATCCTATTTTGAATTGGAATGCCGCGGTTTAATTGAATCACGTCCGCAGTCGGGCTATTATGTTTCGTATGCCCACAAGTATTTTAAAAATGTGCCGCAAACCAGTCAGCCAATTATTGCCAAAATAGAAGATGATACGGAAGAAACGATTTTTACTGTTTCGCAAAACATAAGTAAAGCCAAAATAGAGTTATCAGCAGGCGTACCTTCGATTGAATTGCTTCCAGTTGCAAAAATGAATAAAGCAATAGTGAATGCTACCCGTGCATTACATGGTGGTGGATTAAACTATGACAAGTATGGCAATCAAAATTTAAAAAAGCAAATTGCGGTACGGTCATTAATGTGGGGCGGACAATTGAATGCAGAAGATATTATAACTACATCAGGAAGTATTGATGCTATTTCTTTTTGCATGCTCACTTTAGCGCAAAGAGGCGACACAATTGCTGTCGAAAGCCCTGTATATTTTGGTATTTTGCATTTAGCAAAAAATCTTGGTTTGAATGTTTTAGAGTTACCCACCAATCCATTTACTGGAATTGAAGTAGATGCTTTGAAAAAAGCATTGGAAAGAAAAAAAGTAAAATTGTGTTTATTGGTAAGTAACTTCAGCAATCCATTAGGAAGCTGTATGCCCGATGAAAATAAAAAAGCGGTTGTGGAACTTATGGAGAAACACAACGTTCCGCTAATTGAGGATGATATATTTGGCGATTTGTATTTTGGAAAACAGCGTCCTATTTGTTGCAAAACTTATGATGAAAGTGGTATTGTTTTATTATGCTGTTCATTCTCAAAAACATTAGCACCCGGTTATCGTGTGGGCTGGATGGCTCCGGGAAAGTTCAAAGAAAAAGTTGCCCGAACAAAATATTACCATTCGCTGTATACAACTTCCATTACTCATGAAGCAGTTGGAAAATTTTTGGAAAATGACAGATATGAAAATCATTTACGAAAACTTAGACATACCCTACATAGAAACTCACTGCAGTTTTTGCGTTGCATTAGTAAATATTTTCCTGATGATGCAAAAGTAACTATACCGCAAGGCGGTTTGCATTTGTGGGTTGAACTAAACAAAAAAACTGATACTCTTGAACTTTATAATACAGCAATGGCAAACAAAATAAGTATTGCTCCGGGCAGAATGTTTACCCTTCAAAATCAATACAATAATTGCTTAAAATTGAATTATGGATTGGTTTGGAATGAGCAAGTGGAAGGTGCTTTGAAACTACTTGGAAAGCTCGCTGCAAAATAAAAGTGAGGGAATAATTCTTACCTTCTTTCTAATTTTTTTAATCCATTTAAATTTATTGGATGCACCTTTATTAATTGATTAAGCGTTTGCGAAAGCAACCCTTCGACTTTGTTTTTAATTTGATTTTGCGCGTCTTTCAAGCTTTTAAATATTTTTATAAACATCGTTAAATGGTATTCTCATTCTGTCTCCCCAAACGCCTTTCTCAGCTCTTATTCCGCAAGAAATAACCATATTAATTTCAGCACCAAAAGGTAATTTTAAAATACGTTTTACTTTTCTACTATCAAATCCTTCCATCGGGCAAGTATCATATTTTTCATTGGCCATTGCTAACAAGTATTAAATTCCTTCCTGCAAAAAGAATATTGTCTTCTCTCATGGATAAAACTAAATGTTAATGAAAAGGATAGCTTGACTTTCCATTTTCTGCTTATAGACCTGCTTCAATAAAAAAAAAATGTCGCCTTGCAACTAATTCTGCTGAATGACTGAGAATGCGCTTCATTTTCCTGTCCCGCGTTAAGGATTACTCACAAATAGTTAATTTTTCGGGGTTCGTGATGCGCAAGGCTTAATTGCAGCGAAAATCCTTTGGCGCACTTTTTCGGTGCGGCAAAGATTGCAGCGGAAAGCCTGACCCGACGCAGGAGGGAAACGCCCAAAATGGTTGGATAAACAGAATGCTTTATATTGTGAATATGCCCTTTAAAACCGCGGTTGAGGCTGTTAGTTGAGCTAAACTCATTTTTTCTTACCTTTACGCTTCAAAATTTTTAAGCACATTTATTTCCTGTGGAAAAATACGAAGCTGTTATTGGATTAGAAGTTCACATTCAATTGCTCACGAAAAGTAAGGCTTATGCCAGCGACTCTACCGAGTATGGTACTTTGCCCAATACCAATGTGAGTGTGATTACTCTAGGGCATCCCGGAACTTTGCCTAAATCGAACAAAAAAGTAATTGAATTTGCGGTGAAGCTGGGATTGGCTTGCAAATGCGACATACAGGAAGAAAATCAGTATGCGCGCAAAAATTATTTTTATGCGGATTTACCCAAGGGCTATCAAATAACCCAAGATAAAACTCCTATTTGTACCAAGGGTTATATTACCATAAAGATGAAAGATGGTGGTACAAAACAAATTAACCTCACACGCATTCACATGGAGGAAGATGCCGGAAAAAGCATGCACGACCAAGATGCCTTTGATTCGCTTATTGATTTGAATAGAGCGGGCGTTGCGCTTTTGGAAATGGTGAGTGAACCGGAGTTGCGTTCGGGCGAAGAAGCTTATGCCTACCTCACCGAAGTGCGTAAACTCGTGCGTTACCTCGAAATTTGCGACGGAAATATGGAAGAAGGAAGTATGCGTTGCGATGCCAATATTTCGGTACGATTAAAAGGCGATTCAAAATTTGGCAAACGCGTGGAAGTAAAAAACATGAACTCCATTCGCAATGTGCAACGTGCTATCGAATTTGAAATTCAACGCCAAATTGCAGAAGTGGAAGTCGGCAATGAAATCAGTCAGGACACCCGCAGTTTTGAAGCCGAAAGCGGAACAACTTTTATACTTCGAAGTAAAGAAATGGCTAACGATTACCGTTACTTTCCTGAGCCGGATTTACAACCGGTTATTGTTTCGAAAGCCTATATTGAAGAAGTGCGCAAAATATTGCCACCTCTGCCAAATGATTTACATAAAAAATATGTTGCCGAATTTGGACTTTCGGAATACGATGCAACTGTGATCACCGATACGAAAGAAACAGCATTGTATTTTGAGGAGCTAACGGCTTCTACTAAAAACTACAAGGCGGCAGCGAATTGGTTGATGGGCCCCATTCGTTCGTACATCAACGAAAACGCATTTCATTTAAATCAGTTTCCGATTTCAGCTAAGCGCATTTGTGACCTCATTGAATTGATAGATTCAGGAAAAGTGAGTCATACTTTGGCCTTGCAGCAAGTGTTTCCTAAACTAATCGAAAACCCAAATAAATCGCCACTTTCGATTGCAGAAGAAAACAATTTGGTTTCGGTGAGCGATGAGAATTCCTTGACTGAATTTGTGAAATTAGCCATAGCAAAATATCCCGAAAAGGTAAAAGAATACAAAGCCGGAAAAGTAAATTTGGCGGCACTATTTATGGGCGAAGTAATGAAGCTTTCGAAAGGAAAGGCAGACCCGAAACTAGCCAGCAGCTTGGTAAGCAAAATGCTGGACGAAACGAATTAATGATACATACAAGCATTTACAAATTAAAATACCTAACTCATATACATACCTAAAATGAAAAAAATTTGCTTTCCTCTTTTTCTCCTTTCTATAATTTTTATTTCTTGCTCCAACACGCCACAAGGTGAAAACATTGTGGGTAAAATGAGTAACAGTAGCGGCGAAAAAATATTTATCGATGAACTTACTCCAATTAGCATTAACCCAAGAGATAGTGCAATTGTTGCTGCTGACGGCTCCTTTTCGTTTAAAATAAAAATTCCTGAATTGGGTTTTTATCGTTTACGCCTCGATAACAGCAATTTTGCATTACTGCTTTTGGATAGTAACGACCATATTGATTTTACAGCAGATGCGAAAAAATTTGCCGGCAGTTATCAAGTAAAAGGCTCTGCGAACAGCGAAAAAATTGCAACCGTAAACTATGTATTGCAACGCAATTTTTATATTGGTGATTCCCTTAAAAAAGTCTACGCCACGTATCAAGGAAGCCCTAAAATAGACAGTGTGGGTCGAGCTTTGGATATGCAATATAATCAGGTAAAAATGAATGAGTCGGTATTCCTTAAAAAGTTTATCAACGAAAATAGTTCATCCCTTGCATCGCTTGCTGTTATTGACCGCCTGAGTGCCGAGACAGATGTGGAATATTTTGTAAAATTGGATCAAGGATTGATGGCAAAATATCCCAACTCTACTTATGCCAAACTTTTTCATACACGTGTATCGGAGATGAATAAATTGGGTATTGGAAGTGTTGCACCCGATATTAAATTGGAAACACCCGAAGGGCAAACGGTTGCGCTTTCTTCTTACAAAGGAAAAGTGGTTTTGGTTGATTTTTGGGCTTCGTGGTGCAGGCCTTGTAGAGCAGAAAACCCAAATGTTGTAAAAGCGTATAAAGCTTTTCATGCAAAGGGTTTTGATGTGCTTGGCGTTTCCTTGGATAAAGATAAAGCTGCTTGGCAAAAAGCAATTGCCGATGATCATTTAACCTGGACACACATCAGTGATTTAGGCATGTGGAGTTCTTCGGTTGTTAAACTTTATAACATAAGTGGAATACCATTTAGTGTATTATTAGATAAAGAAGGAAAAATTGTTGCAAAGGGCTTGCGTGGTGAAGAATTAGAAAACGCCATTCGCAAACTGCTTCCATAATCACCATTTGGAATGATTCACGAAAGCCGGAGTGAGTCCGCACCCAGTAAACAAACAAGCTTTACAAAAGGAGTAGTATTCAGTTTAACTTTTGCTTTCCTTCTTTGCTTTCAATTGTGCTGTTTTTCACTTGCAGCGAAAACTTATTTTCAACAAGATGTTACGTATCGCATTCATGTTACTTTAAATGATGTAACCCATGAACTGAGCGCCGATGAGGAGATTGAGTACCGTAACAATTCAAACCAAACACTTCAGGAAATTTATATTCACCTTTGGCCAAATGCCTATAAAGATGATCAAACTGCGCTGGCTAAGCAATTGCTGGAGAATGGTGAAACTACTTTTTATTACTCGAAACCCGAATCACGTGGATACATTAATGGACTAAATTTTAAAGTAGATAACGAATCAGTTGAATTTATTTATGATTCCGTGCACCAAGATGAGGGAAGAATTGTATTAAAAAAAGCACTTGCTTCGGGCGAAAAAATTACCATCAGCACCACCTTTCATATTAAGTTACCAAGTGCTTCCATTTCGCGCTTGGGACATATAGGGCAGCAATATATGATATCGCAATGGTTCCCCAAACCGGCAGTTTTTGATGCCCAAGGATGGCATGCCTTTCCTTATCTTGATCAAGGTGAATTTTACAGTGAGTTTGGAAATTTTGATGTTTCAATAACCCTCCCTAAAAATTATGTTGTAGGCGCAAGCGGTGTATTGCAAGATTCAAGTGAAATTAGCTGGATGAATGAAAAGGCGAAAGAAGAATTTGTTGAATCCGATGATTTAAGTTTCCCCAATTCAGACACTGCGCTAAAAACCCTGCATTTCAAAGCCGAAAAGGTGCATGATTTTGCTTGGTTTGCCGATAAAAGGTATCATGTGTTGAATGCAGAAATTGAGTTGCCTGAATCCAAACGAAAAATTAGCACCTGGATGCTTTTTACAAATTCACAAAGCGCCTATTGGAAGCACTGTTCAGATTATGTGAAAGAAACGCTTGTAAATTATTCCAACTGGTTGGGTGACTATCCTTACTCACAAATTACGCTGGTTGATGGCACAATAGCTGCTGGAGGAGGAATGGAATATCCGATGATTGCAGTGTTGGGCGAAGCAATTACTTTAAAAGATTTTGAATATACTGTGGTGCATGAAGTGGGGCACAATTGGTTTTATGGAATACTTGGAAACAATGAACGCAATAATCCCTGGATGGATGAAGGGCTAAATACCTATTATAATTTACGGCTCATGGAACAGCTCTATCCAAAAGCTAGTTTTGTAGATGCATATATAAGTGAAAGTTATGTTCGTTTTGCGCACCTTGCGCAGTATTCTTCTAAAACACAATATGTGTTAGCTTATTTAAGCGCTGCCCGAAAAAATGTGGATCAAACAATTACGCTCCCTGCCACAAGCTTTACCGATGCAAACTATGGAAGCAGCGTGTATTCTAAAAGCGGTTTTATTTTTAATTACCTCGCCAACTATTTAGGTGAAACCCTTTTTGATTCCTTGATGCACAATTATTATGAAACATGGAAATTTAAGCATCCACAACCAAACGACTTGCGCGAAATATTTGAAAAAGGGAGCAGTAAAAATTTAGATTGGTTTTTTGCTGATTTACTTTCAAGCAAAAAAAAATTGGATTATAAAATTTCGGTCATCCATAAAACAGATTCCAATTTTGTGGTGAAAATAAAAAACAAAGCGGCGATTTCAGGCCCCTTTGCGCTAAGTGCAATTAAAATTAAAGAAGTTGTAAAAACAGTCTGGCTGGATGGTTTTGAAGGCACAAAACAAGTTGCTTTTCCAATAGGAGATTATTCCTTTTTAGAAATAGACAAGGCTTGGAACATGCCTGAAATAAGGCGTTCAAACAATGTAATTCGTACCCGTGGCATTTTTAAAAAGATAGAGCCTTTGCAATTGCAATTCATTGGGAGTATCGAAAACACTGAAAAAACAACAATTAATTATTTTCCGGTAGTGGGATATAATCAGTATAATAATTTTATGGCAGGCATGGCACTCTACAATCATGCCCTGATTCAGAAACGTTTTGAATATTTAGTTATGCCAATGTATGCTGTTGGCAGCAATGATTTAAATGGTTCGATTCAATTAACTTACCATTGGAACCCCAATGGTATTTTGCAAGCCATTGAACCACATGTAGTGTTTAAAAAATATAGTTATCGCAATCGTCCGGTGCAATTGGGATTTGTGCATGCCGCTGCCGGAATAGATTTCAATTTTAGAAAAAAAAATGTGCGTAGCCCTTTGTTTCAAAAAATAAAAATCAGAAACGCTAACATCTGGGAAGATACCGCACCATACAATTATGCTGAAAAACAGTACAAAAAAGATTCCTATGCAAACAACTATTTCATTAACAGCTTATTTTATTCACTCAAAAACAAGCGAACAATAAATCCATTTGAAATAGGAATAGGAATCGAGCAAGGCAATAATTATGCGAAATCCACGCTTGAAGCACTGTATCATTTTAGTTATGAGCATCGGCGCAAAGCGGCTGAAATTAGAGTATTTGGTGGAAAATTTATTTATGAAGCGAATGCAAGCGCACAATTTGGATTTACCATGAATGGAAATAACGATTATGCGTACGACAATATTTATTTGGGAAGAAATGATGTGGAGGGTATTTTTAATCAGCAATTTTATATGAAAGATGCCGGTTTTAAAAATCTGACCTTAACTCCAAATTCAATGGATTGGATGCTAGCCGCGAATATTTTTATACCGGCACCGGGTAAAATTCCATTCGCCTTTTACAGCGATATCGGAAAAGCGGCAAGTTCCGATAAGCTTGATTATGATTGGGGTGTAGCACTAGTAATTTACCGAAATATTTTTGAGATATATGCACCGATTCAACAATCAAGTGATTTAAATCAATTGAACTATTTTGAAAAAATTAGATTTGTACTTCATTTGAATGCTTTGAATCCAATAGAACAACTAAAAAATTATTTCAATTGAAATTAGCACAAGGAAAGAAAATTTATTTCGCATCCGATTTTCATTTAGGCGCACCCGATGCTGCCACAAGTTTGCAGCGCGAAAAACTTTTGGTAGAGTGGTTGGATGAAATAAAAAAAGATGCACAAGAGCTTTTCTTAGTAGGCGATGTGTTCGATTTTTGGTTTGAATATAAAACTGCTGTGCCAAAAGGTTTTGTGAGACTCCTCGGCAAATTAGCCGAAATTTCCGATTCAGGAATTCCTATTCACTATTTTACCGGAAACCATGATATGTGGGTGTTTGATTACTTGCCAAAAGAAATAGGACTGACTATTTACCGCGGCAATTTAGAACGTGAATTCAATGGAAAAAAGTTTTTAATTGGGCATGGTGATGGATTGGGACCCGGAGACCGTGGCTACAAATTCATAAAAAAAGTTTTTGCCAATCCGGTTTGTCAATGGCTATTTGCAAGGCTGCATCCCAATTTTGGAATTCGATTGGCGAATTTTTGGAGCGGTAAAAGCCGCATGCATACAGGCTCCAGCGATGAGCAATTTTTAGGAAACGATAAAGAATGGCTTGTTATTTATTGTCAAGAAATTTTACAAAAACAATCTTTCGATTACTTTATTTTTGGCCACCGTCATTTGCCATTGGATATTCAATTGAATAAAAATAGCAGGTATATCAATCTCGGTGAATGGATGAATTATCGCTCTTATGGTGTATTTAACGGCGAGGATATGGAACTGAAGTATTTCAAAAAAAATAACTAAAAATAAAAACCCCGCCATTTACTTTGACGGGGTTTTTAATTCTGGTGAACTTAATTTATTTCACCACAAATTTTACTCTATAAATAGTTCCATTGAGTTGAGCCTCGGCCATGTAAACCCCTGCAGCTAATTGCATTTCTGGTTTAATAGTTAAGGTTGCTTCCTCTTTGGTGATTATGTCAGCTCTGTAAACTCTGTCGCCAATCATGTTGTAAATAGCTACTTGAACTTTTTCATTAGCGGCTGTGATACCTTGTAACTCTAATGAATACTGCTCATTTATAGTTGCAGGATTTGGATACACACTTAAATTAAGTGCTCCTTCAGCTGCTTCTACACCTTCGCTAGCAAATGGTGAGTAACGAGGTACTGTTGCTCCTGTGGTGAAAGTACATGCAGGACCATAAGCACTCCATACACCCGCGTAGTATGCCACTTCAATGGTGTATGTTGCATTTGGTAACAAGTTTTGTTGGCCGCAACAAACCAAAGTACGAGATAAACTAAAGCTGGTGTTAGCATTGTAGTTGTATATTACTTTTGAGTATGCCACGCCACCCACATTGGTAATTCTATAAGAATACAAGCTGGCTCCCGGTACCGCAGTACAATTGATGATACTGCTAAATTGACCCGGAGAAAGAGTTGAACCACAGAATCCAACAGTTGAGATAGAAGTTGTTGGAGCAGCCGGTGTGGTTACTGTACAAGGTGCACCGTAACTTAACCAAACTCCACCTACATAAGCTTTCACACGAACAGTGTAAGTTGTTGCATAACGTGCACCTCCCGGTACAGATGGAGTAGTTGGAATCCAAATTAATCGGTAATCATTATTACCACTTCCACGATACACAACAGCAGTATATCCAGGTGCAGTAAATTCATACTCATAATTTGTAGCGCCCGTAACTGGAGTGGTAAAAATTTGATCGTTCAGTGAGCTTAAAGTAATACTACAGTTGGTTAAGGAGGTTGTTGGAGAAGTTGCAGATAAATCTAACTTACAAGTTGCTCCATATGGACCCCATTCTCCCGGACGGCTACCAAAAGCAACTCCGGTTTTACCAACTAAAGCACGTGTTTGAACATCGTAGCTATAACCAAATCGAACACGGTCAATTAGCGGAGATGATTGGTAAGCCCAAACTAAACGGAAGTCAAGGTTACCACTTTGACGTTGCCAAGTATGGTCATAATCATACGCGCCACCCGGTACATCTTCTACGATTTTGTACATGTAATCGTTCGCTCCTGATAATGAATCGGTCAAGATACGATCGTTTAAGTCAGAAATTACATAGTCGCAAGGACCAGCTACAGTTGCAGGATTGTTACGCAATTTGATAGCTGGGAATGCACCTAAAGAAACAGGGCATGTTGGTCCGTAAGGACTCCAAATACCATTTTTGTAATAGGCCACTTGCACGTTATACGTATATCCATAAATCACACCCGGAGCCCATTTTAAGCGATAATCGGGATTTGAATTGTTACGGTAGTGTTCGAAATTATAAGTTGATTGAGCACCGGTTCCCACAATTTTAAAGCGGTAGTTTGAAGCACCGGGAATAGGTTGCACAAAAATTTGATCGTACATACTTGGAATAGTAGTGCAGTAAGCAGGATTAATGGCAGTTACCGTTACCTCTTTCACTTTTATATCATCAATATAAAGGCTTGCCTGATTAGCAGCACTATTCGCATGAAATCCAAAATAATAGGTGGCAGAAAATGCAGGAATAAAATTCGATGCAGAATCAAGTATATAGGCTACATTTTGGATGTTATTATTGCTGTACATTGCAGCTCCAAAAAGCATTGTTGCAGCATCGGGCGACAAGCCTGAATAAACTTCAAGTTGCTCCGTTTTAGCTGCATTACTTCCTCGGTAGTTAAACAGAATTCGATACATTTTACCGGCTTGCAAATTTACCGGTGCAGTATAAAACCAATCGTCTTTTGCTGTTGTTCCATCCGCATTGGCATCTATTACCATGTGCTTAGTACCAGAGTTAGGCGCTAGTGTTGAAGTATGCCATTGCTCCAAATCAACCGGATTATTTTCATCTCCGATTACCATTCCACAAAATAAAGCTGGAGGAGTTGCATTTTCAAATCCATACAAATAAGACGCAGCAGCAGTAACATTAAACGGTGTGAGTGTTGCAGGCGTTACCGAAACTACAGTTGGGACAGATGTTGAACTACATGTGTTAGCTCCCGTAACCTCAACCGAATAACTATCTGAAGAAACAACAGCTATGGTTTGAGTAGTTTCGCCATTGGGTAACCACAAGTAACTTACACCCGCGGAAGCGGTTAACGTTAACAGACCTCCTTCACAAAAAGTGGTAGGCCCGTTTGCTGTAATGGTGGGGGTTGGAAAGGAATTCACTGTAATGTTTGCATTCCCTGTTTTATCCGCTACACCGGCTGTACAAAGCGCATCGGATAAAGTTGCGATAGTATAATTAAAACTAGAGCCAGGGCTAACAGAAACAGTAATTGGACTTGAACTTCCACTAAATGGCGTTGCTCCAATATCTGATAAAGTTCCACTCCATGGTCCTGTGCCGGTAACTGCTATACTTAAATTCGTACTGTTTCCAACACAAATGGTATTGTCACCACTGATTGCTCCGGTTGGTTTTGCATTAAATGTAACAACTACAGGTTTTACATCAAAGCATCCTGCAGCATTGGTTCCTTTAATATAATAAGTATTGGCAACCGAAATAGCAGCGGCGGCAAGATTGCTAATTGGGTTTGTGCTTGCTCCTGCATCTTCCCAATACGTAAAGGTAAGTCCTGCATCTGAACCAAGTGTTACCGCAGCAGCAGTTAAATCAATTGTTCCGGGTACGCATACAGCAGCCGGATTGGTTATAACAACCGTTGGAGTCAAGCATTCAGCAAGCGCAAATTCACTAAAAGAAGTGATGCCTGTACCTTGAGCGCTTGTGCCGGTAATTGTTCCCAAAGCAGGATACGACCATGTTCCATCATACTTTGCCACTTTTAAATTGGCAGCACTTGAACCGCCATCTAAATCGCCACCTACATAAGTAAAGGTCGCATCATACGTAGTAAAACTTGTACCTGTATTGGTAAGTGTCCAATAGCGGTTTACCGATTTAGCTGGATTCAAAAGTGAAGATCCTAATTGCCCTTGATCAGGTGTTGAAACAAATCCAATTACATCGCCCGCAATAGAAACAGATGCAAAATCTAAAGTTACCGGTGTATAGTTGCTAGCATCACCAATATCAAAAGTGCGTGAAACATTTGTACCGGTTGCAATATTTCTTTGTTCATTTCCATTGATATATGCACTACCTGTGCGCACCACTGAACCAGTGCTGCTAATGTTTACACGGTTAGCGCCGGTTGTAAGGTTCACCGTATTCGTACCGGTAAAAGTAAGACTTTGATTTACTGTCATATTATTGGCAAGGGTAAAACTTCCACCTGTTTTATCAATAAGCACGTAATCAAATCCGGTTGGTCCGGTCATGACTTGCGCATTTGAACCTTGAAAAAACACTGCTCGACTGTTTGGTGTAAACGTTCCGGTGCGTGTCCAGTTACCTTTTATAACGATATCCCCACCAACAGCACCAGAAGCGGCAAGACTACCATTTAGAACAAGTTCATTGTTAATGATTAGAGGAACTGTCATATTGTGTGCACTATAATCCATATATAATGCAGAATTAGCATCAATAGTTAAATTGTTTGCAACATTTAAGACAACAGCTGTTCTAAGCGTTCCTCCCGGATCAACCGTTGTAGCATTTGCAATTTGAACATTGTAAGGATAGCCGGCGCCACTTGCGCTTGCCCATTCAATACCTCTTACATAAGGTGTTGTTGCAGAATTGTATTTGAGCAATGAACCGCTGCCATAAATCGGAGCATTTACTGTAACAAATCCTCCGGCTGAAATTTGAAGAGTACCATTAATTGTTGTCAAACCACTTCCGCAATCTAATCCGGCTGTAAGGTCTACCAGCACATTTGCACCGGTTGACAAGGATCCACCTGATGCTGAGGTTACAAATTTATTGCCTTGAATGGAAAGCGTTCCGCTACCGGTTATACTTCGCGCTCCACCCGAAGTTTTTATATTTCCGCCATTTCCGCCCGATAAATACAAGGTGCGTCCGTTAAGGTTTAAGGCACCTGCGTTTAATAACTGAAGCGGATCACCTGTAATTCCATTAACCGCAACATCTGTTGAGGTGCCCAAACTTAAATTTCCGGAACTATTGTTCACCAATAGGTAATTAAATACTTCGGTACCTCCACCACTAATGGTAATTGTTTGTGCTGCTCCTCCGGAGAACCAAACTGCACGACCGTTGGGCGTAAAAGTTGCGCCTGCATTGGCACGCGTCCAGTTGCCATTTACGATTATATCGCCTCCTGACGAAGCTCCCAAGGTAAGTGTTCCGTTGATGTTCACATTCCCATTTACAGTCAAGGAACTTGCTGAAGGGCCATTTAAGGTAGAGCCATTATCGATAGTTAAATTACCTGCGCAATTAAAGGTATTATTTGGAAGAGTGAGTGTAGTATTTCCGCTCACTTGAACATTAGCCGGTCGCGCTAATCCAACCACACCAACCGTTCCGCCACTATTCCAAATCGAACTTGAAATTGTAAATGAAGTTCCTGTGTTTAATTTCAATGTTGATGCGGCGCCAAAGGTTACAACTTGATTTCCATACAATCCTCCCAAATCAAGTTGTAAAGTTCCATTCACAGTGTAAGTTCCACCGCCATTCACAAACAATTGTGCAGTATTTACAGCACTTCCAGCCACTCTAAAAGTTCCATCCACCGTGCGCGAAATACCGGCATTCATTTGAATAGAGTTACCGTTATTCACCGCTTGAAGGGTAACATTAAAAGGGCGAGAACCTGCAGCACTTGGCCAAAATATATTTGCACCTGCATCCAAATTATAGGTTGCATTGGAATTAAATAATAGTGTTCCTGTAGTTTGAGAATAAGTCCAGGTTCCAGTACCTGTAGCAACCGGTGAACCACCACCATTTAAGGTTCCTCCAATTCTAAATGTTCCGTTAATATTCACATTTCCATTGGTCACAAAAGCAGAAGTAGCTGCCAATGTTCCACCCAAATCCACCAAAGTTGTGGTACCCGCATTTCGGGTAATGCTGCTCGAAATAGTAATGGTTGCACCACTAACAATTTGCACATCGCTGGCTGCTGTTGGAGCAATGCCACCTACCCAAGATCCACCAACCGCCCAATCGCCACCTGTAGCTGTTGATACGATAGGTGTAAGTGTTACTGCGGTTATTACATTCGAATTTCCGGAACTTGTGTTTGTTCCAATTGCACGAACACGATAATAGTATGTTGTGCCCACCGACAAACCGGTAACAGATTGACTCACCGTGGCTCCCCCACTAACTAAAAGATCTTGATACCCGGGTAAAAAACTGCCAAATAAATTATCGGTACTCACATCCAAACGATAGGCCACTGCACCGGGAGCTTGTGACCAATTGGCGACAATACTTGTTGCACCTAATGTAGCAGCATTTGCTGTAGGTGCCGCAACTGCAGTTGTAGATTGACTTCCCGATAAGGGTGAAGTCATAAAATAAAGCGTACCAGCCCCACTTCCATTATAGCTATATATTTTTAAATTATATTGAGTGTTATCAATCAAATTAGAAAGTGCGGAGGTGGTGAGCGCTGTTCCCTGATAAGCAACTGTTGCATTTCCAATGGTGTTGCCAATGGAATAAAAAGTACCGTTTGATGGATCAGTATTGGGGGGAGTTGCGCCACTTGTTCGCAGCACAATATACCCGGTAGGAGCCGGTGACGCAGCTGTCCAATTTACAATCATACTACCTGCTGTAACACTTGCAAACTGAATATTGGTAGGTTGTGCTGTTGGAGCAACCGCAGCTACTGTGTAACTCCATATACTACCTGTTTCGCCCGATTGCGTTTGTATGCGTAGGGCTAAATAATCTGCATCAGCAGCAGCAGGTGCTGCAATCGTTGTGGTAAAAACATAATAAGAAACTGTAACTCCGGCTGTATTGAAAGCTCCGGGAATTGTTGCTGTTCCTATTCCCCCGGAAAATCCGGTAGCTTCCACCACATTAAAATTGGCTGCAAAATTATCGCTCGAATAACGCACAAAGACCCTTTCACCCGATTGAGGATTAGCAGAAAGTGTAACTGTTACAACCACATTATTCCCTGCATTAACAGAAGCGGCAACCGGCGATTGTGTTGGCAAAGCAGCAAAAGTAGTTGGATTAAAAGTTGTTTCTAAAATAGCAATGTTATTGGATGCGGCAATATTGTTACCAATCACAAATGTGTAGTAGTTTAATTGGGTTACAGCAAACTGAATATCACTCCCTCCATTAAGGATAGCTCCATTTGTAATTTTTACGTTTTTAGTAAACAAGGTCCCATTACTTGCCGTCCATTTGGGGTTATAATTAAACGTTGCATTGTTAAATAATAATGCTTTTTGAATGTTAGTACCCACCCCGGAATTCGTTTGATCACGATACATCAAAGTATTTCCCCTTCGAACTGACATAGTACCTAAATTGTTTACATAAAATCCCGTCTTCCATGCACCTTCCATACGAGAAGGTTGTGCTTTTGAAGTGTGTAATCCTGATAAAACAAAAATTAAAACAAGCGCAAAAAACTTCTTAAGCGACTGCAATTTTGGATGCAGAAAAACGAATTGAACTGTTTTTTGTGTAAGCAAAGTGCTTGCCCCTTCTGAACAAATTGGTACATTTTTTTTCATGATTAAGTGGATTTAGATTTAAAATTTAAGATGAAAAGATGATGGATAACATGCTATAAAATTCGTGATGAGCGATTTTCCTGTAAATTTAATTTTAATTTTTCACTTTTCAAATAATTTAAGGCGTCTATTTTATTGATTCATCTAAAAGTGAAAGTCCCTTTGTTCTGTTCGAACAATTTTCATAAATCATATTTATACTCCTTTTGGACGATTCAGATTTCGTCTCTTTTAAGTATTTACAAATTAATTTTTTGACAATACGTTTGAGCATCAATAATTAAGGCTTTAACAAAAATGCTAATCAAAACATTTGGAAGTGCCGTTTATGGGGTTAATGCCACCACTATAACTGTAGAAGTAAATACCAGCAAAGGCTTTAAGTTTTATTTGGTTGGATTACCGGACAATGCCGTGAAAGAAAGTCATCAGCGCATTGATGCCGCTTTAAAAAATACAGGTTACCGTTGGCCGGGATTTCGGATTATTGTGAATATGGCACCTGCTGATATTCGCAAGGAAGGATCGAGTTATGACTTAACCATCGCCATGGGAATACTAGCAGCCTCGCGACAAATTGATTGTATTGCATTTGATAAATATATCATAATGGGCGAGCTTTCGCTAGATGGAAGCGTACTTCCCATAAAAGGTGCATTGCCCATCGCCATTCAGGCACGTAAAGAGGGATTTAAGGGATTTATTTTACCCAAACAAAATGCACGGGAAGCCGCAATCGTAAGCGATTTAGAAGTTTATGGAGTGGAGAGTATTAAAGAAGTGATAGATTTTTTTGAAGGTAATGCAAATTTGACCCCAACACTTGTTAATACTAGAGATGAGTTTTATGCACAGTTGAATAATACAGAATATGATTTTAGCGATGTGAAGGGACAGGAAAATATAAAACGTGCTATGGAAATAGCTGCAGCGGGCGGCCACAATGTTATACTCATTGGTCCGCCCGGTGCGGGAAAAACCATGTTGGCAAAACGCTTGCCCACAATTCTTCCCCCTCTTACTATTCACGAAGCCTTAGAGACAACAAAAATTCACTCTGTTGCAGGAAAATTAGGAAAGAACACTTCTTTGGTTTCCATACGACCCTTTCGCTCTCCGCATCACACCATAAGCGATGTGGCACTTGTTGGCGGAGGCGGAATCCCACAACCCGGTGAAATTTCGTTAGCTCATAATGGCGTACTCTTTTTAGATGAGTTACCAGAATTTAAACGCACCGTTTTAGAAGTCATGCGACAACCCTTAGAAGATAGAACGATTACTGTTTCGCGCGCAAGATTTTCAGTGCAATATCCTGCCAGTTTTATGTTGGTAGCCTCTATGAACCCCTGCCCTTGCGGCTATTACAATCATCCCGAAAAGGAATGCGTATGCGGCCCGGGGGTGGTGCAAAAATATTTAAACAAAGTTTCAGGTCCTTTACTTGACCGTATTGATATTCACGTAGAAGTTACCCCTGTTGCTTTTTCGGAACTAACCGCTAAACGCATTTCCGAAAAAAGTGAACTGGTTCGAAATCGAGTTGTTAATGCGCGTGACATACAATTAAAAAGATTTGAAGAAATTGAAGAAGTGCATTGCAATGCGCAAATGTCGCCCAAAATGTTGCAACGTATTTGTACCATTAATGAAGCCGGCAGCACACTGCTCAAAAGGGCGATGGAGCGATTGGGATTATCGGCACGAGCTTATGACAGAATATTAAAAGTAGCAAGAACCATTGCTGATTTAGCCGGCAGTGAATCCATCGAAACAGAACATCTTGCGGAAGCAATACAATATAGAAGTTTGGATAGGGAGGGATGGGCTGGGTGATGAATCAGAGTGACAAACTGAATGAGAGCGAAGGTTTTTGCAGAGCGAGAAACAGAATGAGAGCGAAGGTTTTTGCAGAGTGAGAAACAGAAGCAGAGCGAGGGGATTTGCAGAGCGAGAAACAGCATGTGAGCGAAGGTTTTTGCAGAGTGAGAAACAGAATGAGAGCGAAGGTTTTTGCAGAGTGAGAAACAGAAGCAGAGCGAGGGGATTTGCAGAGCGAGAAACAGCATGTGAGCGAAGGTTTTTGCAGAGTGAGAAACAGAATGAGAGCGAAGGTTTTTGCAGAGTGAGAAACAGAAGCAGAGCGAGGGGATTTGCAGAGCGAGAAACAGCATGTGAGCGAAGGTTTTTGCAGAGCTAGAAACAGCAAGTGAGCGAGGGATTCTGTAGAGCGAGAAACAGAATGTTAGCGAAGGTTTTTCTAATTTGTTTTTTTCCTCATTCTCATTCTGTTTCTCTTTCTGAATTTATTCTCTTTCAGAATTTATTTATACACAACTGATCTATATGTTCGATTTCCAAAAACTTGAAGTCTATAAAAAAGCCAAATTGTTTCATCGTGCTTGTAAAAAGTTGATTTTGAAAAACAAAGTAGATAATTATGTGAAAGACCAATTAGGAAGAGCCTCCTTCAGCATTGTACTAAATATTGCAGAAGGATCCGGGAAATTTTCTAAAGCGGATAGAAGAAATTATTTTGTAATCTCGAGAGCATCATTGTTTGAATGCGTCAGCGCACTTGATGTTTTGCACGATGAAGAAATTGTAACTATTGAAGATTTTGAAAACTTTTTACAAATGGCGGATGAACTTTCAAGAATTTTATACGCGATGATTAAAAATTTGTCTTAAAGATTTTTAAATATGACTTCATACAAAATTTAAATGGGAAAAAGCTATCAAATAAGAAATCCACAAGGTTTGTATTTTCTAACATTCCAAGTAGTCGGATGGGCTGATATTTTGCAAGAAAAATATATACTGACCTCCTTATTGAAAGTCTTGTTTTTTGTCGAAAAAAGAAGGGATTGAAACTTCATGCTTATGTCATTATGAGCAATCATGTACATTGTATTTTAAGCACCGAAAATAATCTTTCTGATATAGTACGTGATTTTAAGAAACACACCTCCAAAACAATTTTAAAACAAATCGAAAATCCTAAAGAAAGCAGAAGGCAATGGCTAAAATTGGTTTTTAGATACCATGCAAAATTTAATTCATGAGTGAGATTAGTTCAGTTTTGGACGCACGAAAATCATGCAGTTGCGCTAAGTACAAATGAAATGATTGATAGCCGCTTAAATTACATTCATAAAAATCCTGTAAAAGCAGGAATAGTTGAAAATGAATTTGATTATTTGTATTCCAGCGCTAGGAACTTTACAGAACTTTTCTCAATGCTTGAAATTGATGAATTATAAATTGGATTTTTAAAAATAAAAAATCCAATTAGCTTAGTTACAAATTAATCTAATTATTTATTCTTTCCCGCTAACGAAAATTGGAACAGGTTAAAGGAATACTAAACAAAAGATGAACGTAAGTTCCGCTATTCTATAACAATCCTTCTTGTAGTAGATAAATCTCCGCAACTTACGAGTACCAGGTAAATACCTTTAGAATATTTTTCCACGTTAATGGTAATTTCATTTCTACTTCCGGGCTGCGTTGGTGACACAATTTCGGCTAATTTTTCACCCAGCACATTCATCAAACTAATACGAAGTGGTTCTTGCGTTTCTACCATTTGTTCAACAGTTAATAATGATGTTGCAGGATTCGGAAAAATGTTAAGATTGCTTTCGAATGCATTGGTTTCATCAATTCCAATTGTTGAAGTTATTAGATAGCTGCCACTAGTGGATGGGGTGCCGTTATTGACAAATGTAAATGTTGAAGCAAGAGGGTAATGGAATCCGTCTTTATACCAAAGAAATTCATCATTTGTATAATCTATAATATAGGGGCTTCCGCCTAAGTTTGTAGAGTCCTGATAATCTTGAAATATGCGCACACGCAATACGTTTGTAAATGTACCTGCCGGAGTGGTTAAAGTTCCTGAAGCGTCTGCTGTAACAGTTGTGGTGCCCCGTCTTGTATAAGAATAACCTCCGCTAGTAAAATTGGCCACAAAATTATCCACATAGGAATTCCCTAACGAGAATGGGAAATGCAACATTTCTTCCGGATTTGAATACACGATTTGTGTAGTAGAAACAGCATAGCCTCTGGTTTGCTGCGCAGAAGCTGAATTTGAATAATACAAATAGGCGGTCCCACTCCCTTGTTTTTCGGCAATGGTTGCACTTGGATAATAAGAAGCATAAGGCGTAGAAGCTACACTCACGGCAGTTAATTGCTGAGTAGTTCCTGTAAGGCTTGGATAGTTCCATACTTGGCCTGAACCGGACGAGCCTTCGTTAAAATGGGCAGTGGTTTTATAATTAAAAACATCTCCAATCACAGGGTTGATACCTCCCGCAGTAATTGTTTGCGAGAACGATTGTTGTGATAGAATTAAAAAAAAGATGGCAATCGAATTCACGTAATGTTTTTTCATATTGGAGATGTTGATTATGTATTGAGAGCTAATATAGATTAATTATTTTCAACAAAAAAAAATCGGTTAAAAGTTTGAATCATACCATCCATAATCACAATTAAGTAGCAATTCTTCTGATTTGAAACTAACTTGAAACGGAAATATTATGTAAAGGAGAACAACCTATTGAGTAAAAAGTCCACCAAAAAAAAAGCGCAGTCAAAAACCACGCTTTTCTATTAAAATACTATTCAAACCAAATTACTACAAAGGATCAATCTTAGCCTTTATACTAAAAATCAGTTTTACGTTTAGGGTGTCACGTTCTAAATTTGGTCCAGTGGTTACACCGCTTACTCTAAAGTTTACTTCCGACTTTTTCAAATATTCCACCAAATCAGCATTGTCTGAATTTAAGGTAATTTGCGTTACGTTTGAAGGAACCGGATCTAAATAAGCCACACGCGTTTCAGCAAGTCCGGTGGCCGACATGTAACCATACAATTTAGTAATGATATTAAAGTTTTGTGCTCCCGGATTTAGCATAGTGAGTTCAGCACTTCTCAAGGAAATAGACTCAATGTCATCCATGTTTGCATTGTTGTCATCCAAGGTTTTTTGCAGGTTGGATTGAAAGGTAGTGGTAGCCAAATTAACATTTCCAAATTGCGAAATGGTATCAATATACATCTTAGCGCTGGGCAAATTAAGATCAAATGATACATCCACTTTAACTTTATCTTTTGCTTTATCACAAGAACTTAACAAGAGTGCAGATCCAATTGTAATTGTAACCAAAATATGTTTTAATGTTTTCATTGTTTTTTTTATTTGTTATTCGAAAATAAGTAAAATTTTATTATTTCAATAATTTTATTCCTATTCTAATTCAAAAATTTCTTAACCATTTCTAGCGCGTCATTAATTCCTGAATTATTTGTACCACCGGCTGTTGCAAAATGCGGTTGACCACCACCACCTCCATTAATTTCTTTCGCAATTTCACGTATCATTACACTCGCATTAAGACCCTTTTCTTTCACTAAATTTTCAGCAATGCTAATGGTGAGCGTTGCTTTTCCATTTACTTCTGCACCAATTACCACCAGCAAGTTTTCACTTGATTTTTGTAAGTCAAATACTAAATCCTTTATCGCTTCCGCAGAATTGAGTTCAATTTTTTGAGCTAAATAATTTATCCCATTTACAGCCGTAATTTTGTGGACTAAATCCGCTTTAATTAAATTGGCTTTATCTTTCAGCATACTTTCCACTTGCTTGGATAAGGCACTATTCTCATCCAACACTTGTTGCACACTTTTGTGGAGGTCTTTGGGATTTTTCAACAATGCTTTTACTTCGTGCAAAAGTTTATTTTGACTTGTAAAAAATTCTTCCGCCTTAAGCGCTGTGATGGCTTCAATTCTTCTAACTCCTGCTGCAACTGCACTTTCAGAAATTATTTTAAACATTCCAATTTGCCCTGTAGCTGCCACGTGTGTACCTCCGCAAAGTTCTACCGAATAATTTTTATCAAATGTTACTACTCTAACTACATCGCCATATTTTTCTCCAAACAAAGCCATAGCGCCTAGCTTTCGCGCTTCATCAATAGGAAGCAACTGCGTATTCAAACGAATATTTTCTCTGATTTTTTGATTTACTAATTTTTCAATCGCAGCAATTTCTTCCTCGCTCACTTTTGCAAAGTGCGAAAAGTCAAATCGCATATAATCCGCATTAACCAACGAACCCTTTTGCTCTACATGTGTACCTAAAATAGCACGCAATGCAGCATGCATCAAGTGCGTGCCGGAGTGATTATTCTCAGTGAGTTTTCTTTTTTCAACATTTATTTTCGCCTGTACTTCTCCTTCAGGTTGTTTGGGTAATTTATCCGCAAAATGAATGATAATTCCATTTTCCTTTTTGGTATCGGTAATTGAAATTTTT
This sequence comes from Bacteroidota bacterium, assembly GCA_016721765.1. NCBI lineage: Bacteria > Pseudomonadati > Bacteroidota > Bacteroidota bacterium. The sequence continues at coordinate 1,767,880 of JADKHO010000001.1, read as the reverse complement.
TCACCTTCCACTTCCAACATTCCTGTATCCCCCACCTGTCCACCGCTCTCTGCATAAAATGGTGTTTTATCCAATACCAATTGATATTGCTCTTTGCCCTTAGCCTTTACTTTGCGGTATTGCGTAATTTCAGTTGTAATTTCACTCAAATCATATCCCACAAAAACATCCTCTTGCACTTTGGTTTGATTTGCATTCGAAGCATTTAAATACACCCAATCCTCAGTGTCCACAGCAGCAGCAGCACGGGAGCGATTTTTTTGCTCGGCCATGCAAGCATTAAATTCCTCCATATCTACCATCAGATTCTTTTCACGCGCCAACAATTGCGTAAGGTCAATTGGAAAACCATAGGTATCAAATAACTCAAATGCAAAATCTCCCTTTATCGTTTTTGATGTAAGGTTCTTACATTGATTCTCGAAACGCGTAATCCCATTCCCCAAAGTCTTTAAGAAGGAAGTTTCTTCTTCTTTTATCACTTTTTCAATGAGTGATTGTTGAGTTTTAATTTCGGGAAATGTATCACTCATCTGGGCAACCAGTACCTCCACCAAATTATACATAAAGGGTTGCTGAAAATTGAGGAAGGTATAACCATAACGCACCGCTCTGCGCAAAATTCTACGAATTACATAACCCGCCTTGTTGTTGCTTGGCAACTGACCATCTGCAATCGCAAAAGCAATGGTGCGGATATGATCGGCAATAACACGCAAGGCAATATCAGTTTTCTCATCAACCTTGTACTTCTTTCCTGATTCACGTTCTAAAAATTGAATTAAGGGTTGAAAAACATCTGTGTCGTAATTCGATTTTTTTCCTTGCAAGGCCATGCACAAACGCTCAAATCCCATTCCGGTATCCACATGTTGTTTCGGCAATTTTACAAGACTGCCATCCGCTTTGCGCTCAAATTCCATGAACACATTGTTCCAAATTTCAACTACTTGTGGATGGTCGTTATTGACTAATGTTTTACCATCTACTTTCTTCCTTTCGGCATCATCTCTTAAATCCACGTGAATTTCGGTACAAGGTCCACAAGGCCCGGTATCTCCCATCTCCCAAAAATTATCTTTTTTATTTCCTCTTAGGATTCGGTCTTCGGGGATTAGTTTTTTCCAGCAATCATATGCATCTTGATCAAAGGCTAATTTTTCTGCCGGGCTGCCTTCAAATACCGTCACATACATCCTGTCCGCATCCAGCTTATATACATCGTGCAATAATTCCCAAGCCCAGGCAATGGCTTCCTTTTTAAAATAATCGCCAAAGCTCCAATTGCCAAGCATTTCGAACATTGTATGGTGATATGTATCCACTCCAACTTCTTCTAGGTCATTGTGCTTTCCACTTACACGCAAACATTTTTGTGTATCCGCAATACGTGGAAATTTAATGGGTGCATTTCCTAAAAATAAATCCTTAAAAGGTGCCATACCGCTATTGTTGAACATTAAGGTAGGATCATTTTCACCACCATGGGCGCGCTGGGCACAATTTCGTGACCTTTTGACTTAAAGAAATCTAAAAATGTTTTTCTAATTTGATTTGCGTTCATGCTCTTCTATTAATTTCTATGCAAAGCCTCTGCATACTTGTATTTTTTACAATTTTTGGTGCTAAAGCCTCTTTTTTGCGTTGCAAATTTACTTTAATTAGCTAATTTCGCATACCTCCGTAAAAAAATTGAGGAACATGAGTAAGGTAAAGTTTTATTTTAATACCAAATCGTTAAAGTACGAGCGTGTGCAGCTTAAGGTATGGGATCGCCTCAAACGGTTTCTATCTTATGTTGCCTCAGGTTTAGTATTTGCTACAGTTACGATTTGGATTGCTTATACTTATTTTGATTCTCCTAAAGAAAAACAACTTAAGCGTGAGATTGTACAATTGCGCGACCAATACGACAATCTTGGTGAGCGCATGAGTCAGATGAATGCGGTATTGGAAGATATTCAAAACCGAGATGACAATATTTACCGTGTAATTTTTGAAGCAGAACCTATTCCCGACAATATTCGAAAAGCAGGATTTGGCGGGGTCGACCGTTACAAGCAATTGGAAGGATTCAACAATTCTGACTTGCTTATTGAAACCACAAAAAAGTTAGATTTTCTTGCTAAGCGGATGTATATTCAATCCAAGTCATTTGACGATGTCGCCAATTTGGCGAAAAACAAAGCTGTGCTATTGGCGTCAATACCTGCAATACAACCCATTGCAAATAAGGATCTCAGACGGATGGCTTCAGGATATGGTTTCCGCACCCATCCAATTTATAAAACCGAACATTTTCATACCGGAATTGATTTTAGTGCCAACATTGGTACCGAAATTTACGCAACAGGTGATGGTGTGGTTGAGCGTGCCGATGATCTTGCACAAGGTTATGGCAATCATGTGGTAATTAATCACGGGTATGGATACGAAACCTTATATGGCCACATGAGCAAGATTATTGCCCGCGTTGGTCAAAAAGTGAAACGAGGGGATGTAATTGGATTGGTGGGCAGCAGCGGAATGAGCACAGCTCCACACCTGCATTATGAGGTGATTAAAAATCAAGGTAAAATAAATCCGATTAACTTTTTCTTTAATGATTTAAGTGCTGCAGAATATGCTCAAATGCTTGATTTATCGAGCAAATCCAATCAGTCGTTTGACTGATTTCATTTTCCTACATCACTACGCAATAAATTTAATTCTTATCAACTGCCCGAAACAATGGCTTACAAGGAAACAGAAACAACTAAATTATACTACACCATGGGTGAAGTGTCTAAAATGTTTGATGTAAATCCTTCGCTGATTCGTTTTTGGGAAAAAGAATTTGACATCATCCAACCAAAGAAAAACAAAAAAGGGAATCGCTTATTTACCACCGAAGACCTTGAAAATTTCAGAACTATTTATTCACTTGTCAAACAAAAAGGATTTACCCTTCAAGGCGCTAAGGCAACTCTAAAAAAGGAAAGTACTATTGCTGTTGAACTCGATAAGGAACTGCTTTTGAGTAAACTCAAAAAAATTAAATCAGAACTATTACTTATACAGGAAGAGTTGTAGTTTATATTGAATTGTCTGCTCACTCAATAATCTTGAAATGGAACGCGGATAACGCGGATGCTGTTGATTTTCGCAGATTATTTTCCGACCATTTGTAATTTGGTTATTTGAGGAATAATTTTCTCTTTTTCCTTTGAATTTTATTCGGAATTAGAATTAATAATACTTCTTTCCGATTAAATAATTCTGAACGTAGTCTGTTACACCCTCTTCTAAAGTATAGAAATCTTGAGTGTATCCTATGGCTTTTAATTTCTCCATTTTAGCTTCCGTAAAATATTGGTACTTGTCGCGAATGTCTATCGGAGTATCAATATATTCAATATTCACCCCCTTGCCCATTGCCGAAAAAGTACTTTTTGCAAGGTCTAAAAAAGTTCGTGCGATGCCTGTTCCTAAATTATAAATGCCGGAATTTTTTTGATGCTGCATTAAATACACACACACATTCACTACATCTTTCACATACACGAAATCGCGCAATTGCCCACCATCTGTATATTCAGGCTTGTGCGAACGAAACAATTTCATGCCACCTTTCTCGCTAATTTGATTAAAGGCATGAAAAATAACGGATGCCATTCTTGCCTTATGGTATTCATTAGGACCGTAAACATTAAAGAACTTGAGTCCTGCCCAAAATGGGGGAGTTTGTGTTTGTTGGAGCACCCATTTATCAAAATCATTCTTCGAATCTCCGTAAGGATTTAAAGGTTTTAAATGTTCCACCACTTCATGGCTATCCTCATATCCCAATTCACCCAAACCGTATGTTGCGGCAGAGGAAGCATACACCAAAGGAATTCCAAAATCGGTGCAAGCCTTACACATTTCTTTGCTGTAATTCACATTTAGCTCATCAAATATCTTTACATCAAACTCTGTGGTATCGGTTCTTGCGCCCAAGTGAAAAACAAATTTCACTTGTGATTTATTTTCACGAAACCATTCAAAAAATAGAGCTCGCTCAACTTTAGCTTTGAAGTGTTTCCCTTGCAGATTAGGTACTTTTTCAAGTATGGAAAAATCATCCACAACAATGAGGTCGTTAATTCCTTCGCTGTTTAGTTTGCTCACCAAGCAACTTCCTATAAAACCTGCTGCACCTGTTATGACTATCATTTTAAAAAAATATTTTATTCGCCTGATTTTTCAATTATTTCTGCTTCTAATTCTTCGCTTAAATGAAAATTTGTGCGTTTAATTTTGGTTAGGATAGGCTTAATTGACTTGATGCATCCACTTTGTTTTGCCTCAATGAGTACGCCAATTGTTCCTGTATAATTCAATTTTAAACTAGTTGCCAATTTTCTTGCCTTTCTATCATCAAGAATTAGGAGAGAATCTGCCTTTTCAACTGCTAATGCTATTGCACTTGCTTCGCCATCGTCAACGTATTTAAGCAATAATTTTTGATAGCTTTTATTCTTTGGATTCTGAATTTTTATCCATTCAGGAATCGGCTGATTAAACTCCACTGCAATATTCCGAGTGATGTAAACTTTTCCAAAAAGAAGTTTAAGAATATTCAGCTCTTTTATTTTATCAAGCAGAATGAGACAACTTGTATCAGCTATGATGATTTTTTGCATGAGCTATATCGTGCGCTAAATCTTCGACAGGATAATTAAACACCGAAACACCAAAATTAGCCAGCGATTCCATGAATTTTCTTTTCGAAAGTCCTGCCAAATCAGCAGCCTGACCTAAGGATAGTTTACCAATATCATAAAGTTGAGCAGCTAAAGCATTTACAATTTCCTTTTCATCCATATCAAATGTGTCCGGAAAATTAAGAGTTAACTTTTTCATAGCTTAAAATTACAAATTAAAATCGCCTAATTCAAAAATATATCTTCGTCCAAATTTTTAATTACACCCACTTGCATTGCCATATCAAATAGCAATTTAACTGCCATACGTCCCTTATTACCCAAGTCGATCGAATACTCATTCACATACAAATTTATGTGTTTATTTCTTACTTCTAAACTCATTTCTTGTGCATGCTGTGCAACAAACTCCTCGCTCGAATCAGGGTTTTCGAAAGCAAATTCTACACTTTTACGAACTAAACGGTTCACTTTTTGTTTCAGTGCTTCAGGTAAATTTCGTTGAATCACAATGCCTCCAAGTGGTATAGGAAGTTGGGTTTGTGTTTCCCAATATTCCCCCAAATCCATTATTTTCTTTAAGCCTTTTGCTTCGTATGTAAAACGGTTTTCATGTATTATTAAACCGGCATTAAATTCCGAATTTAAAACAGCGTCTTCAATGGCTGAAAAAACCAGTTCCGTTTTATTCAAGGCTTTTGGAAAGGCCAATGAAAGCAAAAAGTTGGCGGTTGTATATTTTCCGGGAATCGCAATTTTCAGTGCGTCAACATCCGTGGCAGCGTAATTTTTTTTGGAAACAAGTAATGGACCACAATTATTACCCAAAGCACTACCTGCATCCAACAAAACATAGGGCTTTGTGAGATAGGCATAAGAATGATAGCTCAGTTTGGTAATGTGCAGCAAGGAGTTTTCCTTCTCGCTTAAAGCGGAAAAAGCCTTACGGTTCAAGCTTTCAACATCCTCCATTAGCACCTCAAATGTTAAGCCTTCTGTATCAATCTTGTGATGTATTAAGGCATCAAAAATGAAGCAATCGTTTGGGCAGGGTGAGAAACCTAGTTGCAGCGTTGTATTCAAAACTGTTTTCTAAATGAAACTTATTTTTAATTAGCTGATTAGCTAATTAGCTGATTAGCTAATTAAAATCAGTATCAGAAGGTGCACTATACCTTAGTTCTCATCTGCGTAAGAACTCATCACTTCCAGCACTTTCTCACAGCTATTCTTTATTGCAATATCCAACTTCCACGTATCGGTGTTTCTTTTTTCTACATAATTGGATATGGCACGCAACTGCACACATGGCACTTTTTCTTGAATACAAGCAAATAGAAATGCAGCTCCTTCCATGCTTTCGGTTACAACCGGCTTGCCATGCAGTGAATGGTAAAGCGCCATATCGCGATGTATACTTGCAGTATTTCCATGCACTTTATTCACGGTAATTCCATTTACCTTTTTAATGTTTGCCAGCGCCGGATTTTCGAAATCATAGGTGCTTTTAACTCCCAATGCGGTGTATGGAAAATCCTTTGCGTCGATGAGTTGCATGGCATCCAAAGAAATAAATTGAGCATCGTTTTCCGCTCCCATTTCAATTAAGTAATCCTCTGTAATATTCACTACTTCGCCCAAAGTGAGCGCATTGCTGAAACTTCCGGCAACCCCGCAATTTATGGCAAAATCGTAATTCCCATTACTCAAAATTTTTCCTAACCAAAAGGAACTGGGTAAAATGCCAACCCCGGTAATCAACACATCTACCGAATGATTTAAAAAATTATAACGCGTCAAGCGCGAAGGGATTATTTGTTGCTCCAAATTCATTCTCGCTACCACCGGCTCAATCTCTTTTCGGGTAGCACTCACTACTAATATATACATTGTTCAAATTTTTTGCAAAGATATTTTCTTTTATGACGTGAAGGTCGTTTTTACAAGAAACATTAATTTGATTAGCTGATTAGCCGATTAGCTGATTAGCCGATTAGCCGATTTGCTGATTAGCAGATTAGCCGATTAGTTGATTAGTTGATTTGCCGATTAGCTGATTTGTTAGAAAATTAACGAAATGTCCTCCTGAGCGGAGTCGAAGGATGGATTTGATGGATTGACTATTTTTGGGTTTGACTAATGATTGTTTCATAATTAGAGATGAGTCAATAAATGGGCTAAGTTACTTGCCAACAATTAACTTTATATTTGCAGTCTCAAATAGTAAGATATGGTATATATAACGCGAAAAGAGCACTTTAATGCAGCCCACAAATTGTGGAAGGCCGACTGGAGCGATGAAAAAAATTTGGAAGTGTTTGGAAAATGCGCCAATCCTAATTGGCATGGACATAATTACAATTTATATGTCACCGTGAAAGGCAATCCGAATCCTGACACCGGTTTTGTGGTGGATTTAAAAGCCCTAAGCACACTAATAAAAACATGCATCGTGGATCAACTCGACCATAAAAACATGAACCTTGATGTGCCATTTATGTCAGGAAAAATGGCCTCAACCGAAATTTTGACAGTAGAAATTTGGAAACAATTAGAATACAAAATCAGCGGCTTAGGCTGTAAACTCCACTCGATACGCGTGTTTGAGACCGAAAACAATTCGGCAGAGTATTTTGGGGAATAAGATTTGCAAGCGATACGACACATGCGATTTTTAGCCTTGACTAAACAACAAAAACAAATTCGTGTTTCGTTGGTTGGATAAGACAAACGAAACAAAAACGAACATGGCAGGATACAAAAAGATTGAAACATACGATGAAAAAACAACCAGCAGCCTAGCTAGCAGCTATAAGTTGGTACTTTCCGAAATTGGTGAAAATCCCAATCGTGAAGGCTTGCTTAAAACACCCGAAAGAGTGGCAAAAGCAATGCAATACCTCACACAAGGATACGAGCAAAATCCGGAAGAAATATTGCGCTCAGCCATGTTTGCAGAGCCTTATGACCAAATGGTGTTGGTAAAAGACATTGAAGTGTACAGCATGTGCGAACACCATCTTTTACCATTTTTTGGCAAAGCACATATCGCCTACATTCCTAGCGGACACATTGTAGGTTTAAGTAAATTACCGCGTGTAGTGGATGCTTTTGCACGCAGACTACAGGTTCAAGAACGATTAACAACCGAAATAAGGGATTGCATTCAGGATACTTTGAAACCAAAGGGTGTTGCAGTTGTAATAGAATGTTCGCACCTTTGTATGCAAATGCGCGGAATTCAAAAGCAAAATTCCATTACCACCACTTCAGCATTTACCGGTGAGTTTCTGGAAGCCCGCACCCGTTCTGAGTTTATGAAATTAATTACATCCAGTTTAACATAAAAAACAAAAACCAAAATCAATAAAAATGGAAAACAACAATTTTAATTTTGCGCAACAAAACACTTCTCAATCGGGAAGCATGGTGAAATCATTTATGGCAAATGTTTTTCATGGATGTTTGCAGGATTAGCCATTACCACAGTTGCAGCGTATTATTTTGCAAGCGACATGTCGCTTATGAGCACTCTTGCAAATGAAAAAGGACTTACAATTTTAGGATATGTAGTAATGTTTGCTCCTTTAATTTTTGTGCTTTTGATTGGCGCAGGTATGAATCGATTCTCTTATTCGGTAGTGCTTACTTTGTTTTTAGCGTTCGCCACGATAATGGGAATTAGTTTGAGCTTTGTGCTCTTGGCTTACACAGCCACTTCTATTTATACCACTTTTGCTTCGGCAGCAGTAATGTTTGGAGTGATGGCAGTTATGGGATATACTACATCAACCGATTTAACGCGAATGGGCAACATTTTAATGATGGCTCTAATAGGTATTGTTGTAGCAAGTTTGATTAACTTCTTTATGCAAAGCAGCACCATGAGTTATATCATTAGCTTTATTGGTGTAATAGTATTTACAGGGCTTACTGCATACGATGTTCAAAAACTAAAACGCATTGGCGAAGGTGCTGAATACGGTGCTGAATCCACTAAAAAATTAGTGATTATGGGCGCTTTAAATTTGTACCTTGATTTTATAAATCTTTTCCTTTCGCTCTTGCGTATTTTTGGAGATAGAAGATAAGCTCTAATTTTATAAAATTAAAAAGGCTGTTGCGTTAGTGTGGCAGCCTTTTTTGTTGCTTATAACTTTGATTAGCTAAATTTTTAACCACAAAGGACACAAAGGTTGCACAAAGGGCACAATCGTTTTTTTATTGTAAACACAGTGCCTTTCTTGTGTTGTTTCATTAAATAAAAAGTATCCCATAAAAACGCAAAACAAGGTTTTTATGAAAGTCCAACTACAAATCAATAAATTAGTACCTTTGAAAGTAGCTAACAGCATGAAAAGAATTTACTTCTGCTTTTTTCTTTTTTCTTTGATTTTAAGTTCCGCCCGGAGCCAAGGTGTTTCGAGTGGGTATATGATTGATTCGGTTGTCACAAAGGTTTATTATGATTGGATAAACGCCCCAACTTCATACAACCATTATACAACCATTGATTCATTCGATTTGAATGGACTCTTAATTTCATCCTATATATTTTATTCAGACAATCCTACCTATGACATTACAACTAATAAATATTCGCCAACTAAGAAAATACTTTCATCAGCCAACATCAACTTTAATCTAAATAAACTGAGAAAGAATTACGAAGAACTGTATTACTATGATACCCTCGATAGATTAATTAAACATTCTCGTGGAAGCTTTCACTATTCATCAAATTCAATAATTGACACACCAACTACATCAAACTTTGATAATTATTTTTATCAATATACGCCAAATGGGTTACAATCAATTCAGGAATATAATTACACCAGCAATGGAATTATTAAGTATGGTGGAAGGCAACGAATAGCTTATGATTCTGAGGGTAAAAAAACAGAAATAATTTACGAGCAGCTAAAGCAGGATTTATCATATAGCTTATATGAAACGACTGCATTTGAATATTATCCTAATGATTCTTTAAAAACAATATTTAAAAAAAACGTTGCCAATGTTAGTATAACTAACAAGAAAACCGAATACTTCTATGATTCAACTGCCTATTTAGAGCATACTGTTTTATCATTACTTGACACTTTAAACCAAACCTTTTTTGTATATCCATCTACTAATTATTTCCATGATTCGCTCCATTACAGGACTAAAATAGAGGTGCCCTTCGAATCAAGGAGAGTCTTTATTTTTGATTCAGAAAGAAATTTAGTTTATAATTTAAGCTATCAATATGATGAAGAAGATAGTATCTGGTATCATGGGGATTCCAGCTATTTCAATTACAATTCACAAAATCAACTAATCTATAAGTATTTTCTTCATTCTGGTGGTGGCGGTGGTTATCTATTATATAAATATGATTCAGCCGGTTTCAATTATTATATTGAAACGCAACATGATAATTCGATGGGCGACAATAGCGAGTACAAAGTATACATTTCTTACAAAAAACTCCTCCACCCCGATGCCATACCGGATGAAAATTCGTTTACACTTTTTCCGAATCCCAATGATGGTAATTTTAACCTTATTTATTTTTCCAGCATAGATGAACCCATAACTATAAAGGTTCACAATGCGCTTGGGCAAATGGTATTTCAAGAAACAGAAAACAAAACGGCCGGCTATTTTAGGATGAGTTTTACTTTGGAGAAAATCTCAAATGGAATTTATTTTCTAGAATTTACAAGCACTTCAAAGCGTACAACCAAGAAATTTTTGGTTAATTAATTTTATAAATAACTCATTATTTTACCTCAAAGTGCACAAGGAACACACAAAGTGCACAAGGAAAATTGGGGTAGTTCTTTCCAAGATATTTATTTCTAAACAATTTATTCAAAAGTATATCTTTGAAAGCAAAATCAAGATTTTGTTTATGTCTGATATCCCCGGGGCCATTCACCACTAACTAAAACGCCAAATAAGATTCTATTAAAAATCACCTTAAACCGTCCGGATAAATTCAACAGCTTTAATCGCGGGATGGCTTTGAGTTTGCAAGCTGCACTCGATGCAGCGGCCTTAGATAAAAATATCAGAGGAATTTTAATCACCGGCGAAGGCAAAGCATTTTGCGCCGGTCAGGATTTGAGCGAAGCCATCGACCCAAGTGGACCTGGCATTAAAAATATTGTAGAAGAACATTATAATCCTATCATCCAAAAAATCAGAAGCATCGAAAAACCCATTGTTTGCGCAGTGAATGGCGTGGCAGCCGGTGCAGGAGCAAATATTGCACTTTCCTGCGATGTGGTTATTGCAGCAAACAGTGCTTCCTTCTTACAAGCTTTTAGTAAAATAGCACTCATCCCGGATAGTGGAGGGACCTTTTTCTTACCACGCTTAATTGGTTTTGGAAAAGCCAGCGCACTCATGATGCTAGGCGATAAAGTGCCTGCTGCAGAAGCCGAGAAAATGGGCATGATTTATAAAGTATGTGACGATGCAAATCTGCAAATAGAAGCAATGACATTAGCCACAACACTTGCTGCGATGCCCACTGTAGGATTGGGACTTACCAAAAGATTGCTCAACCAATCCATGACAAATAACTTAACTCAACAACTAACTGCCGAAGGCAAAGAACAAGTAGTTGCTGCCTCCACCGCAGATTACAAGGAAGGCGTGAGTGCCTTTTTAGAAAAAAGAAAACCCATTTTTAAAGGCGAGTAAATTAAACCCCTAATCACTTCTCATGGAAAAAGGAAATAAAAAAGTAATCACCGCCTGGACATTTTATGACTGGGCCAATTCGGTGTATAACTTGGTTATTACGGCTACTATTCTGCCAATTTATTACAAAGCAGTAACCGTAACCAAAGATGTAGATGGAAAAGAAATAAGCGATGTTGTTACTTTTTTAGGAATGCAATTTAAGAACACCACCCTCTATGATTATTCCTTAGCCTTTGCTAATTTGGTGGTAGCGGCTGTAATTCCATTACTCTCAGGAATTGCCGATTATGGCGGAAGTAAAAAAAGATTTATGCAGTTTTTTTGTTACCTCGGTGCCATCTCCTGCAGCCTCATGTATTTTTTTACCCGCGACCATCTTGGATTAGGAATTATTTTAGTGGTTTTTGCCTGTATTGGTTTTTGGGGTAGTTTGGTTTTTTACAATGCCTTTTTACCCGAAATAGCTGAACCCAAGGATCAGGATAAAGTGAGTGCAAGAGGCTTTGCGATGGGCTATGTGGGAAGTTCGATATTGCTTATTTTTAATTTAATGCTGGTGCAAAAACCCGATTGGTTTGGCATTGCCGATGCAGGTATGGCCACACGTATTTCATTTCTTACCGTGGGCATTTGGTGGGTAGGCTTTGCTCAGATACCTTTTTATTATTTACCCGGCAGAACGCATCCTAAAAAAGCAAACGATAATTATTTTTTCAAAGGCTATCAAGAATTAAAAAAAGTGTGGGCAGATATGAAACATAACATTGTGCTGAAAAGATTTCTCATCGCATTTTTTGTATACAACATGGGTGTTCAAACGGTAATGCTAGTTGCTACATTATTTGGTGCAGCCGAAATTAAAATGGAAACCGGCCAACTCATTACCACCATTCTCATCATCCAATTTGTGGCCTTGTTTGGTGCCTATTTGTTTTCGTTCGTTTCCCGAAAAATTGGAAATATCAACACTTTAATGGTGGCGGTGTGTGTGTGGATTGGCGCTTGTGTTGGAACCTATTTTTTCTGCTATACGCCTACCGATTTTTTTATAGTGGCTGGATTTGTTGGGCTGGTGATGGGTGGCATTCAGTCGCTCTCACGCTCTACTTACAGTAAAATGCTTCCCGAAACAGAGGACCATGCCAGCTATTTCAGCTTTTATGATGTGACCGAAAAAGTATGCATTGTATTAGGAATGGCCACTTTTGGTATCATTAACGAAATGAGCACCAGCATGCGAAAGCCAATCATTATGCTAATTGTGTTTTTTGTTATTGGCCTATTATTGCTGATGCGCATTCCGAAAAAAAATGGGCACGCTTAGTACTTATTGCCCTGTAAGCCAATCTTTAAAATAAGAAGAGCGCTCTGTACTCACAATCGTTTCTATTTCGCAAGGTGGGTTAAGGGTTAGCTTAACGCGAGATTTAGAAACGGTAACCATTTTATCTATCGCTTTTATGTTGACGATAAATTGTCGGTTAATTCGAAAATATTCCTTTGGATTTAATATTTGTTCTAACTCATCCAAATTATGGTCAACAGAGAAGCGTTGGTTTTTGAAGGTGTACAAAAAGTTAATTTTTGATTCCGTGTAGAAGTAGGCAATATCAGCAATTTCAACCGTTTTAATAATTTCACCGTAGCGAATTACAATGCGTTTTTGAAACTCACCTTTGTTTTTATTCAAAGCGCTAAGCAGCACCGAATAATCAATTTCGGTTGATTTTTTTTCAGTGAAAAGTTTTTGATATTTATCCAATGCACTTTTCAACTCTTCGCTTTTTACCGGCTTGAGCAGGTAATCCACGCTATTCACTTTAAATGCTTGCAAGGCATATTGGTCGTATGCTGTGGTAAATATTACCGGACATTTTATTTCCACTTCATTAAAAATATCAAAACTCACCCCATCCGATAATTGTATGTCCATTATTATTAAATCGGGTTGATGATGCTGCGAGAGCCATTCAATAGCCGATTTTACACTCACTATGGTTTCTAAAATTTGGATTTCGGGATGCACGGCGTTCAATAATTTTTTTAAACGGGTAGATGCCGGTTCTTCGTCTTCAATCAGTAGTACATTCATGTTATTTAAATTAAAGGTATGGATACTATAAATTCATCTAAATTATTTTCAATGGTAACTTCTTCCTTGCTCAATAATTTGTAACGGTTCACAATATTAAGTAAACCGGTGCCCGTGCCCGGTTCTTGAGTTCTACGTTTGTTGATTTTATTTTTAACATATAAGCGTGATGAGGTAGAGTCTGAATAAATACTGACATTCAATGGTGTTTCAGCTGATACTGCGTTATGTTTTACGGCATTTTCAAGCAGGAGTTGCAAAACTAGGGGTGGAACCTTTGAATCCATGCTCTCTTCATTTACATCGATTTTGAGTGTAAAGTTTCTTCCGTATCTTTTCTTCTGTAAAAAGAAATAGGTGGAGGCTAACTCTAATTCCTTCCGCAAAGAAATTGTATCCTTATCCCGATACGTAACAATGTTACGAAAGAAATCCGAGAGCTTTTCAACATACTCAATTGCAACTTCCTTATCCTCTTCGATAATGGCTATCAAGGTATTAAAACTATTAAACAAAAAATGTGGATTCACCTGATTTTTCAAAGTCTCAAATTGAAACCCAATTTTTTCTTTTTCCAATCGCTCGAGGTTACGCACCCGCTCAAATCGCACTCTTAAAATCACTGCCGATACCAAAATCAAAGCAATAATAAAAACAATTCTAAACCACCACTGCTGGTACCATGGACGCTTTATTGTAAAACTAAAACTCGCTTCCGAGGCATTTTTAAAATTATTGTTTATAGAGGAACGCACCTTAAAAACATACTTTCCCGGAATAAGGTTAGGGAATATCAACTTTCTGTCTTTTGTATTTATCCATTGGTGTGTGTATCCCTGAAGCATGTACTGATAGCGGATTCTATCCGGATTGGTATACCACACACTAAAAAAATCGAAAGATATATTGTTTTGATCCGCTTGAAATAAGGGCAAATTGGTATTGGTTTCCTCATCGGTAAACAACAAGGGTTTATTTAAAATAGTTTTAGGTTTATTGGTGTAGTGATTGGCATCGTTATAAAAACGAATTATTCCCAGTTCAGTTCCCAACCAAATGTTTCCATCTTTATCTTTTGTGATAGAATTTAAATCAGAATTAATGTCCGATAAACCAACTTCACTTCCATAATAAAAAAACTTTCCTGTTTTGGTATCCAACACATCAATTCCCTGCTTGTGCATTATAATAATACTGCCACGACCATCCGAAATAATACTGCTGATCCCAAGGTTTCGGATGCCGTTTTTAATCGAATAATTTACAAACGTTTTTCCATCAAACTTGTAAATACCTGCATTCAAAGTACTAAACCAAATGTTACCCTTTTCATCCTCGGTAATAGAATAAATTACATCGCTCTTTAATCCTGATTTTGCATTGTAATTGGTGAAGTTTTCACCCTCTAAACAAGAAATCCCCTTACCATCGGTACCAAACCAAACCCGCTTTTTTGAGTCTACAAAAATGGAATACACATAATCATTGTTGATTACATTTTGTCCGCTGTAGTTTTTAAATACAACTTCCAAATTATCAGTATTTATATTTCGGGGCAATTCCATTTTAATTAAGCCGCTCAATGTTGCCAACCAAATGTTTTTTTGATATCCTCCAATAGCAATAACACTTGCCGAATTAAGTTGTGCATTTCCTGTAATTTTTTGCACCGCTCCTGAATTGGGATTCACCCTGAATAGCCCCTTCCCCATTGTTCCCACCCAAATATATCCCTCTCTGTCTTCAAATAAAGAAACAATATCAATAAGTTGAGAAGGAGGTGTAATGCTAATTTTTTTGTACTGTGAAAAAACGGTATCGTTTAAATTAATAGCAACCAATTCCTGATCCGGAGTAAACCAGAGTTTGTTCTTTTTATCACAAAGAATGCTGTGCACATAAGTTATTTTGAGATTCTTTATTTTATCCAACATCATAACATGATTTC
This sequence comes from Bacteroidota bacterium, assembly GCA_016721765.1. Taxonomy (NCBI): domain Bacteria; kingdom Pseudomonadati; phylum Bacteroidota; species Bacteroidota bacterium. Next base: position 1,752,453 of record JADKHO010000001.1, on the reverse strand, counting down.
CCATGCTTTGATAAATGGTAGAGTTAGCAATCATCCACACGTTGTTTTCATTGTCGGCACATACATTGCTTACGCGCACAAAATCTAGGTTGTTGAACTTTTTATAAATCTTTAAAAACGAATTGGGTTTCTCGTCGTAAAAAATAATCCCGCTCTCATCTGTTGCAATCCACCAACCCGATTTCTCTTTAGAAAGTGCATTAATTTGACCCAAACTCCAATTTTCAAATTGCTTGGGAACTGTAAACGTGCCATTGCTTAAGCTATATTTACAAATACCCCTGTCCTGCATCCCAATCCATAAAAACCCACTGTTGTCGTCGGTTATATTGCGCACAATTTTATCGGTGAGTCCGTTGCGGGAATCGAGGCGAGCGATAGAAACTTTTTCGTTTTGAAGGGTACATACTGCAATTCCATCATCCGTTCCTACATATATTTTTGTATCGCTGCAGTAGGTTACACAATAAGCATAGTCATTGTTCAATCCATCCTTAGCTCCGATATGATGCAGCTGATTATTGTTGTAATAAAACACTCCTTCACCGGCTGTACTGAACCAAACATTATGAGCAGAATCCTCTGCAATTCCGGTAATAGGATTTTTAGGAAAAGGACTATCTGTTATAATTAATTTTAATTCACGGTCGCGTACAGTTGCGATTCTTCCGTTTTTGAATCCCACCCAAATAGTGCCGGATACATCCATATAGATAGCCGAAACATTGTTGTCGAAATGCTTAATATCGATTAGGTAAGGCGTAGATTCAAGGCCATCAAATGCGTAAACTCCTTCGGTGGTACCAAACCAAAGCAATCCTTTGGTATCCTTATAAATGGTATTGATTTTTAAATTTGTATTCTCTTTATTAAGGTATATCTTTTTAAAAAAGGGAGTTTGAGAAGAGGCTGATACAAGGCCTATTCCAAGCAGAAAATAAAAGAGTAAAATAGATTTTACTACAAAATTTTTCATTTTACTTTTTTACTAAATCCAAGTTAACATGAATAACAATTTCGGGTGATATTTTCCCGTGTACAATACGTGGAATTCTTATTTCGTAATCGCTCAACAAAATCGAAAAAGTACTTTGAACACTAATACTATTGCCCTTTTTTTGGAGTGTAACTTTAATGATCCGCTCTTGTTCCTCACCATGAATTTTTAAAATTCCTTTAGCACGAACGGTTGCGGTACCATCCTTACTAAAATCAAAATCATCAATCAATTTTCCTTGAAAAGTAGCATTTGGAAAGTGCTCACTTTCGAGGTAATTTTCATTAAAGTGATCCTTTTGTAAGGTTGAATTGAATCCCTTAAATGAAACAATTCGCACAACAAAAGCAAAATTTGAATTGTTAGGGTTTAGAATTCCCTTTAGCTCGTCTGAACTTGCCTGTATTGTCTCGAGAGTACTTTCAGATTCAAAAAGAACCTTGCCCGTTGCTGTATGAAAGGAGAGTTCAATTTGTGAGAAAGAGCTAACTTCTATTCCGATAAGGAGTGTAACAAAAGCTAATATGTATTTATAATTCATTCCAAATTAGAGTGGAATATTTCCATGCTTTTTTCGAGGAAGTTTATCCACTTTGTTTTCTAACATTTTAAATGCTTTAATTAATTTTTCTCGGGTGTCCTCCGGTTTTATTACTTCATCCACATATCCCCTTTCGGCGGCACGATATGGGTTTGCAAAATGATTGATGTATTCCGCTTCTTTTTCTTTTAGCTTTTCAGCCGGATCTGCTGCTGCTGCAATTTCAGCTTTAAAAATAATTTCGGCAGCTCCTTTTGCTCCCATTACCGCTATTTCGGCACTTGGCCAGGCATAATTCATATCTGCACCAATGTGCTTGCTGTTCATAACATCATAGGCTCCACCATAGGCCTTTCTGGTTATTACGGTAATACGTGGAACAGTGGCTTCACTAAATGCATACAACAATTTTGCACCATTGGTGATAATCCCATTCCATTCCTGATCGGTACCTGGTAAAAAACCGGGAACATCTTCAAATACTAATAAGGGAATATTAAATGCATCACAAAAACGTACAAATCGTGCTGCTTTTGTAGAGCTGTTTATATCCAACACACCTGCTAAAAATGCCGGTTGGTTGGCCACAATACCAAGGCTTTTACCTGCGAGACGCGCAAATCCTACTACAATATTTTCGGCAAAGTTTTTATGCACTTCTAAAAAACTAGCTGCATCAATTACTCCGCTTATTACTTCTCTAATATCGTAAGGTTGGTTAGGATTAGCAGGAATAATAGTGTTTAATTCGGGACGCTTTTCATTTCCTTTTTCGTACTCCAATGAAGGCGCATCGTCTTCGCAATTTTGAGGCATGTAGCCGAGCAATGCTTTTATATTTTGAATACACTCAATTTCGTTTGCACAAGAAAAATGTGTTACTCCCGATTTGCTGGAGTGTGTAGAGGCCCCACCCAACTCCTCCGAGGTAACCTCTTCGTGTGTTACTGTTTTTACCACATTGGGACCTGTCACAAACATGTAGGAAGTATTCTCAACCATCATTATAAAATCGGTAATGGCAGGAGAATACACTGCACCCCCTGCACAAGGACCCATGATAGCCGAGAGTTGTGGAATTACTCCAGACGCTCTCACATTGCGGTAAAAAATATCGGCATATCCGCCCAGCGAAACTACACCCTCTTGAATACGTGCTCCACCACTATCGTTTAAGCCAATTAAGGGTGCGCCATTTTGCACGGCCAAATCCATAATTCTACAAATTTTTTCAGCATGTGTTTCCGAAAGTGAGCCCCCAAACACAGTGAAGTCTTGTGAAAAAACATAAATCAATCTGCCATTCACAGTACCAAAACCGGTTATTACTCCATCACCCAGGTATTTTTCACGCTCCAAACCAAACTCACTTGAGCGGTGGGTTACAAACATTCCAATTTCTTCGAAAGATCCCTCATCCAATAAAAAATGTAAGCGTTCGCGCGCGGTTAATTTTCCCTTTTTATGCTGCGAATCAATTCTTTTTTGCCCTCCACCCAATTGAGCTTCGGCAATCATGTTACTTAAATTATCCAGTTTGTTTTGCATACTATAATTGTACTTCTAGTGGAACTGTTAAAAAACAAAGTTAAACCCATTTTAGTCATTTTGAAATATTTTATGCTGAATTGGAAATAATGCACCTTTTTCCGGTGAAATTGGGGTCTGACAATTATTCCCAAAATCAAAATGCCCCATTCAGCAGTGCTAAATGAGGCATTTTTTTACTAAAACTAAACCAACAAACTAATCGAAGTGCACCAGGGTAACTCCCACTGTAAATGCTGTTAAATCGGGTGCAGCAGCTTTTTTCTGAAAGAAAGGCGTTAAACCATAGGTTGCAAATACATTAAATCGTCCATAGCCCGCACGAACAGTGGCTGCCAGTTTAAATGGATTCATATTGTAATCGTCTTTCACTTTATTTTTATATGTTTTATTATTTAACTCATACACCTGTTTTACTTTGGTAGCTAAATTATATCCACCAACTAAGCCGGCCGCTATGTGAAACGATTTTTTTTCCTTTGCATTGGTATTGAACTCCAGTAATAAAGGTACTGTAACATAACTTGCTTTGAGGCAATTTTTACGAAAATCGATACCACTTACATAACCGGATACAGTATCATTTAAGGGTTGCAAGGTGCTGTTGTTATCGAAAAAGTAACGATTAAACTCTAAGCCGGCACCGGTAGTTAAAGCGATATAATTTTTATACAGCTTAAAATTTTGCTCCCAAAAATTTACATTAATGCAGATTGATTTCTTGTAATTTAATTCTAAGAAATTATACTTTTTGGGGAAATCGGATGAGCCACCTGGAGTCAAATATCCATTCACTCCCACTTCAAAACCGGTCCAAATACTTTTTACCTTATCGGCTTTCTTTGTGGTGTCCTTTTTATTATCGTCTTCAAAAATCATAATTCTTGTGTCTCCCAATTTCAGACGGGTGGTATCGCCATCACTATGATTAATTCTTAAACTTTCGTTGATTTCCACTTCGTTTTCACCTTTGGCTTGTCTTACCGAACCTGCACCACTGATATCTACATTCCGGTTGGCGGGTTCACCTTTATAAATAACATTTCCTGCCCCCGAAACCTGCACATCGATTGACTTTACTGCATTAATCTTAGCATTTCCGGAACCCGAAACAACAAGCTTAACCGAATCACAATTCAAATTATATGCTTTTAATTCTCCGGCACCCGAAATGCGAGAAGTCATGGAATTGGCGCTACCGCTTAAGTTCACATTACCCGCTCCACTTACTTCAGCATCTATGCTATTTGCTTTCATTTTTAAATGGGCATTACCTGCGCCGGATGCTTGTACTTCGAGCTTATCGAGATTCATTTCTTCTTCCATTCTAACATCGCTTGCACCGCTCATTTCAAGGCTTTTTAAATCCTTAACCCGTACTTTAACTTTTAACTTATCGCCATCTTTCAAATTTCCTTTGGTTGCAATAACTAATACTCCATTTTCTAAACTGAGTTTGATTTTTGAGGTGTCTGAATCCTTGCCTTCTATACTAACATTGCAGGATTCACCTTGACTAATTTGTACGTTGGCAGCTCCACCCACGCGCACTGAAGTAAATTCACCAAAGTTGCGATCTTGTGCCTTAGTTATAGTATGCGCTAGAAATAATAATCCAAGAGCACCTGCGATTTTTCCGTATTGTAAAAATTTTGATTGTTTCATGTTTAAACTTTTTGCTTGTTTTATCATAGGACGCCGCATCACTTTTAAAAGTTACACCGCATTCAAAAAAAAATAAAACTTGGAAGAAGGTGCAGAAAAATTTGCAATAATCGCGGGAGAAAATTAAAACCTTAATGCATCTCATCCAGCAAAGGATGCACTCTTTTATACCACAGGGAGGGGATTAATACTATATAAAAAACTCCAAAATAACCCGAAGGCAGCACCGGACTTGAGGCGTGTGTGGCTAGTGTTTGATACGGTTTTGATGCTTTTAGATGATGATCGCTGTGGCGGGATAATTCAAATAAAGAAAAACGACTGATTACAATATCGGATTGCCAGGCGTGTGTGGCTTTGTATTTTTCGTTTTCATTTCTAACCAATCCATAATGTTCGATATAGTTCACATATTCGAGCAGCAGTACAGCAATTAAACTTTGGAATAAATACACCATCAGGATCTTTAGCCCAAATAAAAGTCCGATGCTTGCACACAGCAGCAGTTGTAAAACTGTTATGCGCACTACAAAATTACCCCAGCCCCTTTTATTTTTCCCTTCCTTTTGCAAGCGTTCACATTCTATTTTATAGGCACTTTTAAATTGTCCGGGAATGGTGCGCCACACAAATGCATAAATGGATTCACCTCTCAAAGCTGTTGCCGGATCCTTAATAGTTCCCACCCATTTGTGATGCCCCTTAATATGTTCAATAAAAAAATGTCCATAATTTACCCACACCAAATTCCAAATACCTATAATCCTCCAAATTGCTTGCTTTCGATGAATCATTTCGTGTGCGGATATAATGCCTGAGATACCTGAATTAATGGCGGTAGATAAAACAGCAACTGCAATAAAACCGCCGCTAATGATTCCTGAATACACACCATATAATAAAGTGAATACCGATATACTATGTACTAAAAAAGATAAGACCAAAATAAAATCCGGAACAAAATCACCCTCTTTACCTTGGGGAGTCTCCTTATTTTCTTTCGTAAGCCAATCCAATACCACCAAGCCAAACATGACATAAATAATATTCATCCAAACATAATAGCCACCAAGCAAATTGCCGACAATGGCCAGCATGCCGGGAAGTAAGGAAAGAAAATACCTGAAATTTTTCATTGTAAAATATCGGCTAAATTACAAAAGTGGATTCATTCAATTCTTTCTATTTTTGACAAAAAAAAGAAATGAAAATTATTTGCATAGGCAGAAATTACAGTGAGCATGCCAAGGAACTTAAAAATGATGTTCCCACTGAGCCGGTTTTCTTTATGAAACCGGATACGGCATTGCTAAAAAACGGTCAAGCATTTTACTTACCCGACTTTAGTAATGATATACACCATGAAGTTGAATTGGTTATTCAAATACAAAAAAACGGAAAGAATATTGCTGAAAAATTTGCCCCTTCTTATTATGATAAAATTGGTATAGGCATTGATTTTACTGCGCGTGACTTACAACAAAAATGCAAAGAAAAAGGCTTGCCTTGGGAAAAAGCAAAAGCATTCGATAACTCTGCGCCCTTGGGTGAATTTGAATTAAAATCCAGTTTTAAAAACATCGCTGACATTGATTTCCATTTAAACATCAACGGAGAGCTTCGTCAAAAAGGGAATTCGGCAGAGATGCTTTTTAGTTTTGATAAAATTATTGCCTATGTATCACAATACATTACATTAAAAACCGGAGACCTGATTTTTACAGGAACCCCATCCGGTGTAGGTGCAGTAAAGATTGGCGATAAACTGGATGCCTATATTGGAGAGAAGAAATTACTCAGTTTTGAGGTAAAATAAAATCAATTTAACATGATTGATTTTAAGATTGTTATTGCTGAACCCCATCATGCATCCGAATTGCGCGAAGTGTGCATGCGCTCCTTTTTCGATACCTTTAACGGTACATGCACTGAAAGTGATATGGAAATTTATTTAACAAAAACATTTCCACTGACACATATTCATCATGAAATTAGTTCGACCGATTGTATTATCTATCTGATTTTGCTCGAAGATAAAATTTGTGGTTATGCTAAATTGGCCTGGCAGCTCATTCCTGAGATGCAGCAGCGCCAAGCCATAGAGCTGGAACGCTTGTATGTTTTAAAGGAGTTTATCGGGAAAGGATTGGGAAATCGTTTGATGAAAAAATGCTTAGATACAGCAGCCGAAAAAAAAGCTGAAGTAATTTATTTGGGAGTATGGGAACACAATTACCGCGCACAAAAATTTTACAAAAACTATGGTTTTGAAATCTTTGGTGAACATCCCTTTCCAATAGAATCCACGCCCCAAACAGACTTGTGGATGAAGAAGGAATTGATGTAAGTAGGTAAAACTAATTCCCATTTCACTTACTAAAAATGGGAATTAGTTTTGTTTTCATTAATAATTAAAACGCAAGGCTCCAAATACATTTCTTCCGGGAGCGTTAATTCCGCTCGAAAAAGTGCGGTATTGGGTATCAAAAATATTATCCACCCCTGCCTGTACGGTGATGTATTTCCAAACTTTATAGGAAACCCTAAAATTGGCCGTAAACCAAGCCGGCATGCCATCAGCAGTTGCATATTGCTCATTGTCCTCACCATTCAAATAATAGTCCTTAATTCTTTTCCATCCATTGTAATTTACAAAAAAGGTGGAAGTGAATTTATTGTTTTCATAATTAAGCCCTACACGTGCCATCAGCGGTGGAATGTGATCAAGTGGCGCATCACTGCTGTCGGTTTTTATTCTTCCGTAAGTGTAATTTAACGAAGCATCGGTACTAAAATGCTCGGTACATTGTTTGCGCAAAATACTGCTAAAGCCATAAATATATGCCTTGCGCTTATTTTGGTTTGCTAACACTCTGCTTAAATTCCCATTGTAATTTACAGAATCCTTTCCATTGTATGTAAAATCATCCGTTACAATTGCATCCATAAATTGAGTGTAATAAACAGTGTTTTGCCAAGTGGTAGATGTACCATAATACTTAGTTATTCCAAGTTCAGTACTTACAGTTTTTTCCGGTTTTAAATCATTGTTTGGAACAATTACATTGCCCGCTGTAGATTCAAATACTTTTGCCAAATCATCCACATTGGGAGCACGATAGCCGGTTGAGAGCAGTAGCGAAAATCTTAAATCATCGCTTGGAGTATTAATTAAACCAATGCTACCCGAGTAAACCGGATTTGTTTGATTGGCATCTTTAAACGGCAAGGGGAAAAAAGTTGTGTCTTTAAAAGTTGATTTAAGCGACACAAAACCAGCTCGAATGGCATCATTCAGCACCAATTTATCGGTTAACTGCCACGTGTGTGAAATATAAACTCCCATGTTCATCATATTATTTGTACCATCCGGATAACGCGTATCCAATTTACTTGTAGTATCCGCAACAATGTCTTTTCTATTTGCCGTCGATTTTAAATCATTGTACTGGAAGTCAACACCAATGCGCACTTCATGTTTACCTGAGGTTCTTTGCGCATCAAAATTGGCACCCATTACCGAAACATTTTCAATGCGACTATCCAAATATTTATTATTGAATCGACGCGTTACTCGGCTCTCTTCAATATTTTGATAATTCAAATTAAGATGCATCAATTGAAAAAAGGAAACATCGTTTTTATGTGTGAGATCATAAGCAGTAAGGAGTCTTTGCTGAGGTCCATAATACCATTCCGCAAATCGAAGCCCTGTACCTGCAGGATCTGTGAGTCGATCATAGCGCGGAATATCTGATGAACTTGAATATTGCACGTTTAATTGATGCGATAGGTGTTCATTTTGTTGAAACAATATTTTTTCCAAAAAGTCGTACTGTGTGTATGCACTTTGCTTTTGCATGTATCGGTCGGCATTTTTTACCAATGAATCCTTTCCATTAAAACGTTCCACAAAATAAGGCCGTTCTCCGTAGGTTCCTTTATAAAAAGGGTTTTGGTTAGTACCACCTCTCAAATCTCCAAACTGCGAAAAAGTAAAAGAGGTGAGGGAAGCAATTTTTTTACCTCCAATATTAAAATCAACATGTCCAGCACTTTCGTTGTTTACATCGCCATAGCGATAAAAGGCATTCACTCCAATTTTTGTTTTTTCATCCACTGCGGCCAATTGGGGTTTTCGCGTGTAAAAACAAATGGCGCCTCCCAATGCATCGCTTCCATATATCGTAGAAGCCGGACCAAAAAGAATTTCAGCTCGGTCTAAAATAGCATTATCTAGGGTAATGATATTTTGTAAATGACCACCTCTGTAAATAATATTATTCATGCGTACCCCGTCTACCATCATCACAATGCGATTGGCTTCAAAACCTCTAATAACAGGGCTTCCGCCACCTTGTTGACTTTTTTGAACAGAAAGCAAACCGGTATTCGCCATTAAATCGGCTGTTGTTTGGGATTGTGAACTGGCAATTTGCTTAGCGCCTAACACTTCTATTTGCTGCGCAACATTTTTTCTTTTTTGTTCTACTTTGTTTGCAGATATAGTTACTTCATTCAACAAATAAGAAGTATCTGCATTGTTTTCTATAGTTTGAGATTTTACTAGCTTGCTACAAATTAAGCATAGCACTAGTAGCTTGAAATTGTTTTTTGTTTTCATATAAGAGATTTAGAATAATAACTAAGTAGACCACATTTGCAGTCTATCCATGTACTCGTAAAAATTTATGAAAACATTTTGGGAGGAGGAGCGCTTATTTCTTTTCGAAAAGTTTTGCTTACAAAACAATACAGGCTATTCACTGTTTCAGTTGTTGGGTGAACAGTAGAATGCTCGAAAGAACTGGGTTGCAAGTAAATTAAGGCTAACAATTGCGAAGCCATTGATGGTGCTTCCTTTTGTTTACGATTGCAGTTTTTGATAAATTTTGCCAACAAATAAAGTACTTGTTCTTCTTTAGTATCATTATACACCAGCAATCTTAATTGACTGTTTTCGGTTGTTTTTGAAATAACATCATATAGTTTTCCTTTCCAGCGGATTTCCTTTCCGTTTTCTAAAACAGCATCAGCATACTCTGAATAACTTAGATGAAGTACTTCAGCAGGTAGTTCTGTTTTATGCAGTTGTTCAGCAACTTCATACTGCACGTGAAATTGGCGCAGCTTAAGCCACCAAATCATTCCACCGGATTGAAGCAGCAATAGACTTAAAAAAACAAAAACTAAAATCCTTTTCATTTTGGGTAGTAAAAATATCAATTAAATTCGCAAAAAAACAAAAACCGACTTGCGACGGTTTTTGCATAATTCTTTGTTAAAGAAATTAGAACAGGAAAATTAACGTGACGGAGGGCGTTTGGGTTATACGCTTGCCACTTTTGGACAAAGAATTAATTTATTTTAAAAGTTCATTTAGGTTAAAACTTAAACTTATAGTATGTACCCAGTTTTTAACTATTAAACTAGTTGTATTCACACTTTTGGTTAAATCATAATCAGTTAAGACAGCAATCGAAATTTTATTATCTATTGTTAAACCGGCTCCGGCAATCAATCCGAGTGCAAGTCGATTAAAATTTTTATAGTCATAAAATTGATTTCCTTTGGTATGAAAAAGATCAGAACTTCCCATTCGTTTAGTCATTAAATAATTAATTCGAAGTCCAACCGCTGCATAAGGAACAACTAGCTTTTTACCCAAATTGTACTTCACCAAAGCATCAGTAGTGATATAATGAAATTTATTTTTAGACGCTGCAAAACTTGTTACAGGGCTATCAATCTTATTTCCGCTTTTGTAATTCAATACGGTTCCATCCGGTTGTAGAAATCCCTTTTGCTGATATCCCAATTTACCAACTAAAAATACGCGTTTGCCTTTTTGAAATTCAAGGTATGAATTCACACCCCAGCATTTTAAATAATCCCAGTTGTAGCTTTCGTTTACAATGTTCCTTGGATTGTATGCAATTTGATTCGCAAAATTTACATTCGCTTCAAGACCATAATTCCATACTGTTTTTTTTGCAAAAACAGCCGATATGCATAAAAAAATGAGTAGTAAAATTATTCCCTTTCTAAAGTGGAAAATTTTGGTGTGGAGTTCAAGGACGATTGTTCTCATGGTTTCAAATTTTTAGATTAATAATTTGTCTCATTTTGGGTAGTTTAACTACACAAAACAAATTGGGTTCGGCGAAACATTCTGAATGGGAATTTTCAAAAACTGAATTGGAATTCGATCGATTTGATTGATTCTCATACCAAATAAAAAACCTTTGCTAAATGCGAATTTGGAGCTAGGAATTCAATACCTAAAAATGCTATCTTCGCAGGTCGAAATAAAAAAAGATGGCTACAATAAAAAAACAGGATGCGCTTGACTATCACGCACAAGGACGTCCGGGAAAAATAGAAGTTATACCCACCAAACCATATCATTCACAGCGCGACCTTTCTTTGGCCTACTCGCCGGGAGTTGCCGAACCCTGTTTAGAAATAGCAAAAAACCCTGAAGACGTTTATAAATATACCGCCAAAGGAAACTTGGTTGCTGTAATTTCAAATGGAACCGCTGTGCTTGGGCTAGGAAACATTGGTGCCGAAGCATCTAAACCCGTAATGGAGGGTAAGGGATTGCTCTTTAAAATATTTGCGGACATTGATGTATTTGATATTGAAATTGATGCTACCGACATTGATGTATTTGTTCAAACCGTAAAAGCCATTGCTCCCACTTTCGGTGGAATTAATTTGGAAGACATTAAATCGCCTGAATGTTTTGAAATTGAGAGACGATTGAAAGCGGAACTCACTATACCACTCATGCATGACGATCAGCATGGGACAGCAATAATTTCTGGAGCAGCGCTCATCAACGCTTTGGAAATTGCAGGGAAGAAAATTGGTGAAGTACAAATTGTAGTGAATGGCGCCGGTGCTTCTGCTATTTCATGTTCTAAAATATACCTGGCTTTAGGTGCCAAACGCGAAAACCTAACCATGCTCGATAGCACGGGTGTATTGAGTTTAGACCGTAACGACCTCGATGAGAATAAAAAGCAATTTGCTAGAGATACAATGCTTAAAACCCTTGCAGAAGCTATAAAAGGGGCAGATGTTTTTGTTGGTTTGAGCAAAGGGAATGTGGTAAATCAAGATATGATTCGCAGTATGGCCGCCGATCCTATTGTGTTTGCTCTGGCCAATCCCAATCCCGAAATCTCCTACGAAGATGCAATTGCTGCACGTGAGGATATTATTATTGCTACCGGACGAAGCGATCATCCTAATCAGGTGAACAATGTACTTGGTTTCCCTTTTATTTTTAGAGGAGCTTTGGATGTGCGTGCAACCTGCATCAACGAAGAAATGAAATTGGCAGCCATTTATGCTTTAGCAGCCCTTGCTAAAGAACCGGTGCCGGAAGCGGTTAACTTGGCTTACAACGCACGCAACATCACATTTGGTAAAACATATATCATTCCTAAACCGGTTGATTCTCGCCTAATTTATACCGTTGCTCCTGCTGTTGCAAAAGCAGCCATTCAAAGTGGTGTGGCTAAAAATCCGATTAGCGATTGGGAAGCATATAGTCAGTCGTTGATTCACCGAATGGGCCTTGACCATAAATTAATGAAAAACATTACCCTTCGCGCCAAGCAAGACCCGCAGCGTGTTTTGTTTGCAGAAGCTGATCATTACAAAATTTTAAAAGCAGCCCAACAAGCCAGAGACGAAGGGGTTTGCACACCCGTATTCTTGGGCGATAGAGAAAAAATTAAAGCACTCATACTCGAAAATAACTTGGATCTCGAAAATGAAGAGATTATTGACCCAAGAAGTCCACAGGAAGATGCACGCCGAAAATATTTTGGGGATTTATTTTTTGAAAACCGCCAACGAAAAGGATTTACACTTTTTGAAGCCCGCAAAGTGATGCGCGAACGAAATCATTTTGGCGCCATGATGCTGCAAACCGGAGAAGTTGATGCATTGATATCAGGGCTTACCCGAAAATATCCCGATACCATTCGACCTGGATTACAAATTATTGGAACGCTTCCCGGCATCAACCGCGTGGCTGGAATGTACATCATCGTAAATAAAAAAGGTCCTTTCTTTTTTGCCGATACTACCATCAATATCAATCCTACGGCTGAAGAATTAGTCGACATTACATTACTTACAGCCAATGCCGTGAAAAAATTCGGGATCGTTCCTCGTGTTGCCATGCTCTCCTATTCCAACTTTGGCTCAAGCGATGGCGAAGAATCTAAAAAAATGAGAAAAGCAGTTTCTATTTTACATGAAAATTATCCCGATTTGGTGGTAGATGGAGAGATGCAGGCCAACTTTGCTTTAAATACGGAATTAATTGGGGAGCAATTTCCATTTTCTGAATTAGGCAAAACCTCTGCAAATACATTGATTTTTCCGAATTTATCTTCCGGCAATATTGCCTATAAACTCATGCAGGAAATGGGAGGTTCGGAGGCCATAGGGCCGGTATTATTAGGTTTAAATAAATCCATGCACATTTTGCAAATCGGTAGCAGTGTGCGCGAAATTATTAATATGATTGCCATTTCGGTGGTGGACGCTCAATCTAAAAAACAAGCAAGTTATGATTACGCACATTGATGGAAAATTGATTGAAAAAACACCTACCTACGCCATTATTGATTGTGGCGGTGTAGGCTATATGTTAAATATTTCGTTAACCACCTTTTCACAAATTGGGACTCAAGAACGTTGCAAACTCTTTGCACACACCACTGTGAACATGATGGACGGAACCCAAACCATGTATGGCTTTGCCGAAGAAAGTGAACGCACGATGTTTCGACTACTCATTTCCGTATCGGGAGTGGGCGCCGGAGCAGGTCGATTGCTTTTAAGCTCGTTTGGCCCAGCAGAATTGCAACAGGTAATTATTAACGGAAATATAACCGCGTTGCGCAGTGTAAAAGGAATTGGCGAAAAAACTGCCCAGCGCATAGTGCTCGACTTAAAAGACAAAGTGATGAAAGAGGAAATGCAGTCATCCATTTCTTTTGTCCCACACAATAATATCAAAGATGAGGCGTTAGCCGCTCTGGTAATGCTTGGATTTGTGCGTCATACTGCTGAAAAAGCAATCGACAAAGCGATAAAAGCAAACCCTGAGCAAATGACCGTAGAACAAACTATTAAACAGGCATTAAAGTTTTTGTAAATTCACGCCTCAATTTTTTTTGAATCTTGACTAAGAAACTACCAAGTATATCTTCCGCGCTCGCAATTTGTGGAATTATGATGGCTGCCTGGGGTACCAAAGCATTGGTAAGTCCCGCTAGATCTAAATTTACTGCTGCTGCGGATACTGCTATTTCATTATCTGATACAACAGAGCCCTTACCCTTTCCCTTTACCGATCAAAGTTTTGACCCAACGGATAAAGATGGAGTTGGCGGATTACATTTAAATAATCCTTCCAACGTTTCTGATTCGGTGAAATTTAATCCACGCACCAATGAGTATGAGTTTCATCAAACCATTGGAAAGCAAGATTACCGTTACCCATCCACCATGACGCTGGAGGAATACATGGATTACGACATGGAGAAAACCTTGCGTAAAAATTGGAAAGCGAGAAGTACCGCCGACAGTAAGAACAAGGTGGAAGATTTGAATAAACCTACTCCTAAATTACATTTTAAAGCAAAAGGTGAAATTTTTAACCGCATTTTTGGTGGTGATGCAGTGGATATCCGACCTCAAGGCTCCGCTGAATTAATTTTTGGATGGAATACCAACAAGAATAAAAATCCGAATATTTCGGTCGATAATCAAAAGAATTCTTACTTCGACTTTAGTCAAAAAATTCAACTGAATTTGTTAGGTAAAATTGGGGATAAAATGAAAATCACCACCAATTACAATACTGAGGCTACTTTCGATTTTGAGAACCAGGTAAAATTGGAATATACCGGTTACGAAGACGAAATCATTAAAAAAATTGAAGCGGGTAACGTAAGCCTTCCCTTAACCGGAACTTTAATTACCGGAAGTCAGAGTTTATTCGGAGTTAAAACCCAATTGCAATTTGGAAAACTTACCGCCACTGCAATTTTCTCCCAACAAAAAGGACAAAAGAAAGAAATCACCAGCAAAGGCGGGGCACAAACTACACCTTTCGAAATTAATGGCGATAACTACGAAGCGAACAAACACTTTTTCCTTTCGCAATATTTCCGCGATCAGTATGATATTGCGTTGGCTTCGCTTCCCTTAATTAATTCTAACATCAACATCACCCAAATTGAAGTTTGGGTTACCAATACCACCGGAAATTACGACCAGGCCCGCGATATTGTTGCTTTCGCAGATTTAGGTGAATCCAATAGAGCGGTTGGTGATAACAAAACCTGGTATGCACAAAGCTTTATACAAGGTCCCAATCCCGCTAACGCTTCGGGCGATTATCCCGACAATAGAGGATCAAATAACTTGTATGAAAAAGTTACAGCATTAAGTCAGTTACGTTCAATTGCTACTGCTTTAAATGCTTTGGCACCCTTTAATAATGGTGTAACAAAATATGCTCCGGTTCAAGATTATGAGAAGATAAACAATGCACGTAAATTATCGCCAAACGATTATACCTTCAACCCAAGATTGGGATACATTTCCTTGAATCAACCGCTTACAAACGGCGAAGTGCTTGGGGTTTCGTATCAATACACCATTGGAACAAAGACATATACCGTGGGTGAATTTTCGAATGAAGTATCCCGCCCTTCTACACTTTTTCTTAAAATGTTGAAAGCTTCTAACGTTCGTGTGAAGCTGCCTATTTGGGATTTGATGATGAAAAACGTTTACAGCATTGGAGGCTATGGCATTTCCCAAACCGATTTCAAACTCGATATCACCCACTCCAATTTAGAACGTGGTGTGGATTTAAATTTTATTCCGGAAGGCGCTGTGAACGGAAAAATTTTGTTGCAGGTAGTAGGTTTGGATAAAATTGACAATCAAAGTTTCCTGAATCCTGACGGTATTTTTGACTTTGTGCCCGACATCACCATTAGTGCTAAAAACGGAAGAATTTATTTTCCGGTTATTGAACCATTTGGGAAATACCTGCGCAAGCAATTTACTTTCGACCAACAAGGCATTGCCGATAAATATGTGTTTCAAGAATTGTACGATAGCACGAAAACCCAAGCACAGCAAATCCCAACCAAAAATCGATTTAAATTAAAAGGCTCTTACAAATCTACCTCCGGCTCCGAAATTTCGTTGAACTCGGTTAACATTCCTCAAGGTTCGGTTACTGTTACTGCCAACGGTGTGCCTTTGACCGAAAATGTGGATTATACCGTGGATTATGTGAGTGGTAAAGTAAAAGTAATAAACGATGCCTTACTTGTTTCGCAAACGCCTATTAAAGCATCCTTCGAAACCAATCAGTTGTTTAGTATTCAAACCAAATCCCTTTTTGGTACCCACCTCGAATATAAAGTGAATAAAGATTTTGTTTTGGGTGGAACCTTATTGCATTTAAAGGAACGTCCTATTACGCAAAAAATTAACGTGGGCGATGAACCTATCTCCAATACCATTTTTGGGTTTGATGGAACCTATCGTACCGAAGTTCCTTTTTTAACCCGTATGGTGGATCGTATCCCGCTCATCAATACCAAAGAAAAATCAAGCATTGCCATTGCCGGAGAATATGCTCAAATAGTGCCCGGACATTCCAAAGCCATTGGTAAAACCGGAACCTCTTATGTGGATGATTTTGAAGGAAGTCAGTCGGCGCTGGATTTTAAGAGTGTTTCGGCATGGAGCATCGCCAGCACCCCTCAAGGGCAAACCGAGACAGGTGCTTTTCCGGAAGGCGAAACGGTAGATTCTTCACTCAATGGTATTAATCGCGCCAAGCTGAGCTTTTATGTAATTGATCCCTTGTTTTTCCGCGACAGTCAGTTTACTCCCGCACACATTAAAAACAATCCTGGAGAACGCTCTGACCATCGGGTGCGCGAAGTGTTAGAAACTGAGATTTTTCCGAATAAGCAACCTATTAATAACCAAATTGTAAACCTACCTTTACTCGATTTGGCCTATTATCCAACGGAACGCGGGCCCTATAATTACGATGCGTCAAACACTACAGTTTCGGCCGGTTTAAATGCAGATGGCAGTCTAAAATCGCCTGAATCGCGCTGGGCGGGGATGATGCGTAAAATTGATAACAATGATTTTGAAAGTTCTAACATCGAGTTCATCCAATTTTGGATGATGGATCCTTTTAACGACGACAATACCACTCCAAATAGCACAGGTGATTTATATTTTAACTTAGGGGATATATCGGAAGACATTTTGCACGATGGTCAAAAAAGTTTTGAAAATGGTTTGCCTGCTGATGGAATCATTAATCCTTTGTTGATTGACAGTACCAGATTAGCCTTAGTTCCTTCACCAAGCAATCCTTCGGTTGTGAATGCATTCGATAATAATCCTACGGCTCGTGTGTTTCAGGATGTAGGATTGGATGGCTTAGGGGATATCGATGAACGCGGATTCTTTAGCAATTATTTGAATAAGGTTTCTACTTTATTTGGAGCTAGTTCCGGTGCTTTTATAAATGCCAATAATGACCCCTCAGCTGATGATTACAGTTATTTTAGAGGTCCTAATTTAGATGCCAATTCCACACCTATTTTGGAGCGTTACAAATTTTACAATGGATTGGAAGGCAACTCTACACTCACAACTTTAGATAATGGACCTACTTCTTCTACCAGCTTGCCCAACATCGAAGACATAAACCGTGACAACAACTTAATTCAGTTCGAAAATTATTTTCAATATCGCGTTAAGCTTACCCCAAGCAGCATGAATGTGGGACAAAACTACATTACCGATATGCGCACCTCTACGGTTACCACTAAAAACGGACTTTCCCGTTCGGTGAAATGGTATCAATTTAAAGTTCCGGTGCGTTCGCCAGAGCGTGTTATCGGTGAGCCGGATATTCGCAATATTCGCAGTGTGCGTATGTTTTTGAAAGGTTTTGATAAACCCATAGTGTGTCGTTTTGCTCGATTAGAATTCCTACGTGGCGATTGGAGAAAATACGATTTAGGAAAACTCTCAGGTGAATACGAACCGATAGATAATGGAAATGCACTCTTCAATATTTCTTCCGTTAACGTGGAAGAGAACAGTAATCGAATTCCAATTAATTACAAAATACCGCCTACCATTCAACGCGAAACGGATGTTACCACTACCAACAACCGTCAGTTAAATGAGCAATCATTGGTGCTGGATGTGTGTAACCTCGAAGACGGTAACTCTAAAGCTGCCTACAAAAATGTGGATTTGGATGTGCGTCAATACAAAAAAATGAAATTGTTTTTGCACGAAGAAGCCGGAAATTCATTTGAAGCATTAAACTATGGTGATTTGCATTTCTTTATTCGGTTAGGAACCGATTTTAACGATAACTATTATGAGTACGATGTGCCTATGACACCCACCGGTTGGGGCGATAACGATGAATACAACATCTGGCAAACCAGCAGTGATTTAAATGGGCCCAATGATGTTAACATTGATTTTTCAGCGCTTCAGGATGCAAAAAAATCTCGAAATTCGCTTATCAATTCGGGACAACTTGATCCATCTCTCAGCAAAATATTTTTTAGTACGGATGGGAACCGAACCATCTCCATTAAAGGAAATCCAAATTTAAGTGCGGTAAAAGTGATTATGATTGGTATCCGCAATCCCAAACATCAAACCCAAAATGATGGGGATGACGGACTGGCCAAGTGTGCTGAAATATGGGTAAACGAATTGCGCTTAACCGACTTTAACGAAAAAGGCGGCTGGGCTGCCAATGCACGCGTTACGGCTAAGCTTGCTGATTTTGCAAACGTTTCTGTAGCAGCCAGTAGGATGACAGAAGGTTTCGGAAATATTGAACAAAAACTAAATGAGCGCAGCCGCGAAAATACTTTTCAATACGATGCTTCCGCAGAAGTAAAACTCGATAAATTCATTCCTGAAAAAGTAGGATTAAGCATTCCAATGTATGTGGGCTATTCTCAAGCATTTATCAATCCGCAATACAATCCATTGGATCCGGATATTAAATTTAATGAATCGCTCGATACTTATCCAAAGGGCGATAAACGTGACTCAGTTAAGGAAATTACACGAGATTACACCCAACGCAGAAGTTTGAATTTTGCCAACATTAAAAAAGAACGCAAAGGCGGTGGAAAAGGCGGAAAACCTAAGAAACCAATGCCTTATGACATCGAAAATATTTCCTTGCGCTATTCTTATAACGATCAATTTAAAAGCGATATTCGAACGGAGAAAAATTTTAGCAGAAGCACCAATGGTGGTTTAACCTATGTGTATACCACCCAGCCCAAAAGCATTAAACCTTTTGCAAAATCCAATGCATTAAAATCAGATTATTTTAAATTGATAAAAGACTTTAATTTCAACTTAATTCCAAGCAGTTTTCAATTTACTACCGATTTAAAAAGAGATTATACCGAACAAAAATTAAGGGCTGTAAATCAGGCGTATGCTGCATTACCGGCTACTTATTTCAAAAAGTTTGGGTTCAATAGAGTGTACGCTTTAAAGTATGATTTGAGTAAATCAATCAGTATTGATTATTTGGCAAATAATATTGCACGGGTAGATGAACTTCCGGGACAAGCCTACAAAGAATACAACAAAGATACGGAACAGGCACAACGTGATTCCATTCGTAAACCTATTTTGGATAACTTAAAAAAATTAGGAACTACTACCAACTACAATCAAACTACAAAAGTAACTTGGCAGGTACCCATTAATAAATTTCCATTGCTCAATTGGACCACCGTTACGGCATCTTATACCGGTAATTACGATTGGATGATTGCACCTCCTTTTGCGAACGATACCTTAAACATTGGTAATACCATTAGCAATTCCAATCAAATTCAGATTAATGCAGATGCAAATATGGTAACGCTTTACAACAAGGTGCCGTATTTTAAAAAGATAAATAGCCCGCCGCCTAAAAAGGATAAAAAGAAAGAAGTGAAGCGCGAAAAGCCCGATGAAAAGGCGAAAGAAGCGCCCAAAGAAGGTGAAAAGGGTGCAACGCCAGATGCCGGAAACCAAGCGTCTGCTGATTCCAGTAAAAAGGAAAAAGGCCAATCGTTCGACCTCTTAAAAGCAGTTGCTAAAGTGGTGATGATGGTGAAAAAAGTATCGGGAACATACACCCAAACCAACGGAACCTTATTGCCCGGATATTTACCCAAAACTACTTTATTCGGATTGAGTGATCAATCGGAGTTTGGCTCCTATGAAGCGCCGGGAGTGGGATTTGTATTTGGTTTGCAAGACCCGAATTATGCCCTTAAAGCAGCCGATAAAGGTTGGTTGAGTAAATCGAAATACCTCAACTCCAACTATACACGCACCTATTCTGAAGTAATTAATTTTACTTCCAATGTGGAGCCTTTCAAAGACTTTAGAATTGTGTTAAATGCTACCCGAAACATTACGCGTTCCAATACAGCTATCGTGAAGTATGACTCCAGTTTGGTGAGCACTCAATCAAGTGGATTTTACCAGCAAAGTCCGCTTGAAACCGGAACCTTTAGTATATCCGTAAATAGTTTTGGAACGGCCTTTATAAAGAATAGAGCGAATTACAGTTCTCCGGTTTTTGATGAATTTTTGGCGAGCCGTAAGGAGTATTCCCAATCCGTAGCTCAGGGAACTTTTAGCAATGGAACTAATTCTGATGGCTATGCCGATGGTTACGGACAATACTCACAAGATGTGTTGATTCCGGCTTTTGTGCAAGCTTATACCAATTCAAATGCAAAAAATACCAACAAAGTATTTAAAGCAATTCCGCGTTTAAACTGGCGCGTGAATTACGATGGTCTATCAAAACTAGAAGTGGTGAAAAAATATTTCAAAACACTTTCACTCGGCCATACTTACCGCTCCACTTTAAATATTGGTTCATATACTTGGAATCCCTTGTTTTTGGATGAGGACGGCTTGGGGCACACCTCTGTGCGTAATATAGATGGTGACTTCCGTTCGCGTAAAGAAATTAATTCGATTACACTAAGCGAACAATTTAGTCCCTTAATTAGTGTGGATATGACTTGGAACAACAGCTTACTCACCAAAGCCGAAATTAAAAAAGACCGTTTGGTAACACTTACCATTAGCACCAAGCAAGTAACCGAAGTGAATGGAAATGAGTATATTTTTGGACTCGGCTATCGATTTAAAAATGTTGCCATTAACCTCAAGCAATTTAACATGAAATTTAAAAGCGATTTGGCTTTGCGCAGCGATGTTTCGTATCGTCGCAATCAAACTGCTTTGCGCTATGTGGATACCGGAGCAAGTATTTTAACCAGTGGACAAAAAGTGTGGTCGATTAAGAACAGTGCAGATTACATCATAAATGAAAAACTGAACATCCGATTTTTCTATGATCAAACCATCAATCGCCCTGTTGTTTCCACCTCCTTCCCTACTAGTAACCGCCAAATTGGGATTAGTTTAAGATTAACGATTGCGAATTGATTGGCATAAATTTAAACACATAGGCATATAGTGAACATAGGATTCACATAGGAGTTTGCTAAGTGCCTTTTATTGAGACTAATTTTTAAATCGCAAATTAAAATAGTTACCATTGGCACAGGGCTATGTGCCTATGTGTTAAAAAAAAATATTCCAATAAAGATTAATTTAAATACTTTCGTTCTCGCAGTAATTAAATAAATTTGCAGACAAGCATATTACATTTACACAAAAAAAAAGACAATGAATTTTCCTGAAAACTTAAAGTACACAAAAGACCACGAATGGATTAAATTAGAAGGTACGCTTGCTACAGTTGGTATTACCGAATTTGCACAAAGTGAATTGGGCGATATCGTATACGTAGAAATTGAAACCGAAGGCGAAACCCTTGCAAAAGAAGAAATTTTTGGAACCGTAGAAGCAGTTAAAACAGTATCGGATTTATTTATGCCGGTATCCGGTAAAGTGGTGGAATTTAACAAAGCCTTAGAAGCTGCTCCCGATAAAGTAAATACCGATCCTTATGGCGACGGTTGGATGATTAAAATTGAATTGAGTAATGCCGCTGAAGCAAGTGAATTGCTGGATGCTGCTGCATATAAACAATTAATAGGGCACTAATTTTTGTGCCGTGTAAAATGTTATTATTCCATTTTGCGCGGCTCTCTGAAGTTAAGCTGATACACAATTGACCTCCCTTTTCTCGTTTGTAAAGCGCTACATATATCCTCTAGCTTGGGCGCTGTTTATTGGAATCTTGTGTGGATTTCCCGGTAAGGACATACCCCATGTTTCCATTTTAGAACTGCTCGAATTTGATAAATGGATACATGCCGGAGTGTTTTTTATTTTGGTGTTTCTCCTTTCGCGCGCCTATCTAACCTCGCCCGTTGAGCTCTTTCGGCATCATGCCATTCTAATTGCTTTTTGCATCGCAGTTACCTATGGCGGATTACTCGAAATTTTACAAGCCACACTCTTTATAGACCGAAGCGCTGATGTTTATGATTTTATAGCCAATTCGTTCGGGGCGCTGGTGGCTGTGGGTTGGATAAAAAAAATCGGTCTTAAAAAATCATAAGCCTCCTAAATAATCAGCGTTCTATATTTCTATTAGCTATTAATAGCATCAATCCCCGGCAAGGATTTACCTTCGAAATATTCGAGCAGCGCACCACCTCCTGTAGAAACATAACTTACCTTATCCACCATATTAAACTTGGCCACCGCAGCAGCCGAATCGCCTCCACCGATTAATGAAAAAGCTCCGTGAGATGTAGCTTCGGCAATGGCTTCTGCTACTTTTTTTGTACCGTTTTCAAAATTTGGCATCTCGAAAACGCCCATCGGTCCGTTCCACAAAATGGTTTTGGATTGTTTTAAAATTTCACTGTAAACTTTCACTGCTTCCGGCCCAATATCTAAACCCATCCAACCTTCAGCAATCTCTGTACTTTTAGCAGTGGCAATTTTAGCATCGTTACTAAATGCATCTGCAGTAACCGAATCGGGTGGTAAATGCAATTTTACACCGCTTGTTTTTGCGCGTTCAATTATTTCTTTTGCTAAGTCAATCTTATCTTCTTCGCACAAAGAGGAGCCTATATTTCCCCCCATCGCTTTAATAAACGTATAGGTCATTCCCCCGCCTATAATAAGGTGGTCGACCTTTTTCATCAATTGTTCGATGATTAAAATTTTATCCGATACTTTGGCACCACCCATCACTGCTGTAAATGGACGTTCAGCTTTTAGCATCACCTTATCCGCATTCGCAATTTCGTTAGCCATTACATAACCAAAACATTTGGCATCGGGAAAAAATTTGGCAATTACTGCGGTGCTGGCATGCGCGCGATGTGCCGTTCCAAAGGCATCGTTTACATAAAAATTTCCCAGATCTGCCAACTTATGCGCAAATGCTTCATCTCCCTTTTCCTCTTCCTTGTAAAAACGCAAATTTTCTAGCAATAAAATTTCTCCACTTTTTAATTCTGATGCCAGCTTGCGGGCACTTTCACCGACGCAATCATCGGCAAACTTTACCGATGCTCCTGCCAGTTTACTAAGGGTTTCGAGCGTATGCTTCAAAGAATATTTATCTGCAGGACCTTCTTTAGGCCGCCCCAAATGCGACATTAAAACAACACTTCCGCCATCTTTCAGTATTTTTTTAATGGTAGGTATCGCAGCTCTTATGCGTGTATCATCCGTTACCGCAAGTGTTGCTTTATCCAAAGGAACATTAAAATCCACACGCACCAAAGCGCGCTTTCCAGAAAAATTATAGTTGTCGACTGTTTTCATTTTAATTCGTTTTACAGCACAAACTTAATTAATGTATTTGAAACAAATAGCAGTAAACAAGCATGCATTGAAATAATAAATACCTTTATGTCCATCAAATTACAAGATGTGAGACAAATCATTTTAATAGTGCTGAGTTGCTTATTTACCAATAGCTATGCACAATTTACGCTGAAACAATATGGCTTTAGTGTGGATAGTAATGTGGTGTACTCCACAGATACCAATTACTTGGGATATCCTGAAACCTGCTATTTACACCTCTATAAACCAAAGGCAGATGCGAATACCAAAAGGCCAATTTTAATATATGTGCATGGTGGTTCCTGGCTCGGTGGCTCTCCCAACGATTATTATCCCGCTCAAATTTGCAAAGAGTTTGTACAACGCGGATATGTTGTGGCCAGCATTCAATACCGAATGGGCATGCATACCAATCCTGCTATCATTCCCGGAATAAATTGTCCGCTTATTAGCGGTGCTGCACAGTGTGCCTATGTTTCGGATACCTCCGAAGTACTTCGCGCTGCATTTAGAGCCATGCAGGATACTAAATCGGCCATTCGATTTATGAAGGCCCGAAGCATCCTCGATTCGAGCTGTGCAGATGCGGTATTTTTGGCCGGAGAAAGTGCCGGAGCAATTACTGCACTGGGTGCCGCATTTATGGACCAAGCATCGGAACGCTTTAATGACTGCGGACCATTGCCAAATGCCCCTGCTACCAATGCCAACCTGAGTTTTTGTCAAAGTTTATTAAATCATTTACCGCAAGGACAATTGCCCAATTACACTCGACCCGATTTAGGAAGCATTGAAGGGAATAAAAATTTAAATGGGTATACTTCGCGGGTAAGGGCTGTGGCAGCATTTTACGGAGCCTTTTTCACAGAAGCACTTTCAAAAAACTGGTTGAATGGGGTGGATACTCCGGCAGTATATCTGTTTCATCAAGGCAATGATTTGGTGGTTGGCTGCGGAGCGGCACGCCCTATCATGGCTATTAATCAGTGTATACCCTTTGTAAATTTAGGATTTAACGATTGTGTGGGGTATAGCAATGTTCCTTGGGCCTATGGCTCCTGTGCCATCTCAAGCTATTTCCAAGCGCTGAATTTTACTTCTTACAAATTTGATTTTGTGAACAATTGGACCGGTAATGCCTTAGTAGATTGCGCCAATACCGCTCAAGCCGGACAAGGTCACAATATCGACAACATAGCTTTACGTTGTGACTCGGTGGCAAAAATGTTTTCACCGCTTGCACTAAACTCCATTCAAAATTGTATGTTTAATTCGACGCTTGAACACAAGCAAAACAACTTGCTTTTTTATCCCAATCCAACTAAGGAAAACCTCACTATTTTACTTGAAGATAATTCTACCATTCAAAAATTAACGGTTCGAAATAGTTTAGGTCAGGTGCAACATTCGGTGCTTTTTGCTACCCCTATTTTACATCTTAACGGACTTTCGAAAGGGGCGTATTTGCTAGAAGTGCAAACAAAAAACAACTGCTATATCAAGAAATTTATGGTGTTTTAGTTAAGTACTTAAAAAGACCATAAATACAAAGACGAATTAAATATTCTATTTAAACTCATCCCCAAACTCAATCGTTTCCTCCTCATCGTCCTTTTCATTGTATTTGGAACAATCGGTTTCCACTTTTAATTCCACTCCTTTCGGCTTTTCGAAATCGCCTTGCGAAATTTTAAGTGTTTTATCAGCATATACCTTTTGCATGTATAAGCCAAAAATAGGCAATGCCATGGATGCTCCCTGACCTAAATCGGTACTGCGAAAATGCACACTGCGGTCTTCGGCTCCCACCCATACGCCACTAACTAAATCGGGTGTAATACCCATAAACCAACCATCGGAATTATTTTGCGTGGTGCCTGTTTTTCCTGCAATAGGATTGCGCAAGCCATAGCGGAAACGCAAACGTGTACCGGTTCCAAAATCACACACCCCTTTCATTAAATTTAAAGTAAGGTAAGCGGTTTCCTGACTCAATGCTTCTACATGTTTAGGAATAAATTCTTGCAACACATTCCCGTTTTTATCTTCAATGCGGGTAATAAACATGGGCTCTATCCACTCACCTTGATTTGCGAAAGTGGCATTGGCACCCACCATTTCATACAAGGAAATATCACAGGTTCCCAAACAAAGGGAGGGCACTGCATCGAGGTGACTTTGTATGCCCATTTTATGCGCTAAATCTACGACTGCTTGAGGACCAAATTGTTTCATCACATAAGCTGTTATACTGTTGGTGGAAGTCGCTAATCCTTTGGTAAGCGTCATCATTCCTCCATATTTTCCATCGGAGTTTTTGGGGCTCCAGGTTCCGCCTTCCGGCAGATCGAAGGTTACCGGGATATTGGGCACTTGATAGCAAGGACTCCACCCTTCTTGCATGGCCAAAGCATACACAAACGGTTTAAACGTGGAACCTACCTGACGTTTACCCATTTTCACATGGTCGTATTTAAAGTGTGAATAATTGATTCCTCCCACCCAAGCCTTTATGTATCCCGTATGTGGGTCCATACTCATAAAACCGGATTGCAAAAAGTATTTGTAATAACGCATCGAATCCATTGGACTCATCACCGTATCAAACTCTCCCTTGTATGAAAAAACAGTCATTTCAATCGGCTTTTTAAACGCAAGCAAAATAGAATCTTCGCTGATGCCTTCTTTCTGCATCACGCGATAGCGTTCTGATCGACGCATCGAAGTAAGCATCAAATGATCAATATCTTTTTGATTCATGCGGTAAAAGGGCGCATTCTTTACCCCTTTCCAGTGCTTAAAAAATTTCTCCTGCAAATCCTTACCCAACCAATCGTTCACACTTTGCTCTGCATATTCCTGCATGCGCGAATTAATGGTGGTGTAAATTTTTAGACCGTCTTTGTATAAGTTATAACTGCTGCCATCCGGCTTCTTATTGGCTTTGCACCAATCCTTCATGTAATCACGCAAAAACTCGCGAAAATAGGTAGCCATTCCTTGGTTTTGATCCTCCGGATGGTAATTGATTTTGAGTTTTAGAACTTTTAAAGAATCATATTGTGTGCGCGTCAAGAAATCATTCTTATACATTTTATACAACACTTGATTGCGTCGTTCCAATGCATTCTTCGGCTTTCGAAGGGGATTAAACAAGGTTGGATTTTGCACCATTCCTACCAGTAAAGCCGCTTGCTCCAATTTTAGTGAGTCGGGTGTGGTGTTGAAATAGATGCGCGTGGCAGATTTTATTCCAACCGCATTATTGATGAAATCAAATTTGTTGAGGTACATCGCAATAATTTCATCTTTGGTATAGTTGCGTTCTAAGCGCACCGCAATAATCCACTCCTTAAACTTTCTGAAAATAGTTGCAATCAAACTTCTTTTCTCGCGCGGAAAAAGCATTTTGGCCAATTGCTGTGTGAGAGTACTTCCCCCTCCTGTTCCTTCTTTCATGGTAATAACTCCTGAAATGGAACGCGCCAATGCCTTTAAATCCACCCCGGAATGCTTGTAAAAACGAATGTCTTCGGAAGCCAATAATGAATTTACCAAGTTGGGCGATAAATTCTCAAAACTCACATTGGTACGGTTTTCGATATAGTATTTACCCATCACTTTTTGATCGGAAGAAATGATTTCAGAAGCCAAATTACTTTTTGGATTTTCCAATTCCTCCAGCGATGGTAAATCGGCAAACACGCTCAGGTAAATAAAAAATACTGCAACCGCTACCAATGGCATCAATGCCGCTATCCATAAGTACTTTACGTATTTTCCTGTATCCGTTTTTTTTGCCATTTTTTGTATGCTTCGCTGCTGCTGCTTATTTAAATTTTTTTGTGTCCCAACAAGAATGTATCTAGGACTTTCTCTGTGTTAGCTGCTTTTATTGCTTTTCGATGCGCATGCCCACATCCATAATCATGGGCAAATTTTGCACCCGCATAGCTTGTTCCATGGTAAATACATATTTACCCGCTTTGCGAAACCGAACTCCTTTTTTAAATAATATTTGATTGTCCCAAATGTCGCCACTTCCACTACCTAACCAACGTCCCGAATTATCGGCAAGAATGCATTCGATGGTATCGCGGGCATATACCTTATCGGGAAATTCGGTTTCTAAAAACAAATAAATATTGCTGTAAGGATATCCTCCGGCATTTCGCACATTGATGTAGAAGTTATGAGGCGTTAGGGTATCTGCAATCTGCACTTCAAAACGTGCTTTGTTTTTTGTGTTCCACACCCCATTGGGAATTTCAATATTTTGTTCATAAATACGTTTGGAATCACAACTTGCCAGTAACATGACCAAGAGCAGCAGCACTAAATAATTTTTAACAAGAGAGCGGATAAGGTGAAACATCAATGCTAAGTATTAAACGATTTAGTTTTCTGCTTTTGGCGGTTGAGTAGATGCCGGTCGCGGTGGACGACGCTTATTCCGATTACGGTTTTGACCTTGCGGTTTTGCTTCATTTCCGGCTGCTCCGGTATTTTGCTTCACTTGTGGGGCACCTGTTTGCTTTGCCGGAGCTGAATTGCCTTGCTTTGCTTGTGGTGGACGCGGATTTGATTTCGCAGGACGCGGATTGGCAGCTAGTACAAGCCTATTGGCAGATGTATTTGCAGCTGCATTTGGCTCAGCTCCTGCATTTGTTGGCGATGCAGTACCTGCCGCTTTTGGCTTTTTACGCTTGTTGCGATTGTTTGATTTTTTCTTTTGATCAAAACGGGTTAAGCTATCCTGCCCCACCACATTCTCGTAATCGGGTTTTTTCTCTACTACCGGAATGTCTTTAAATTCAACCAATTCATCCGGCTTCTCCTCGCGCTTGTTCATTTCCAGAATATGCTTTACGCGATCAACTGTCATCAATATAAAATTGCCGGGATCTTCGGTGTACGAATACCACATGCGGCGACTAAAAATATCGGTTTTTTGATGAAAAGCTTTTCCTCTTTTTGTTTCGAGTTTACTGGTTGTTTCCGGAAAATCCTTGATGGCATCCATGTAACTGTCTAACTCATAGTTGAGACAGCATTTTAATTTGCCGCATTGCCCGGCTAATTTTAAAGGATTTAAGGAAAGCTGCTGGTAACGGGCTGCACTGGTGCTTACCGAACGAAAATCGGTTAACCAAGTGGAGCAACACAATTCGCGACCGCAAGAACCAATTCCGCCTAAACGACCAGCCTCTTGACGTGCTCCAATTTGTTTCATTTCTACCCGCACGCGAAATTCATCGGCCATAACTTTTATCAGTTCACGAAAGTCAACGCGTTCCTCGGCAGTGTAATAAAATATAGCTTTTGTTTTATCGCCTTGATATTCCACATCGCTGATTTTCATCTTGAGTTTTAGCTCTAAGGCGATGGTACGGGCGCGGTACATGGTTGTGTTTTCGAGCTTTTGAGCTGCATGCCACTTTTCAATATCTGTCGGTTTTGCCTTTCGATAAATTTTACGAATTTCGGGTGAATCCATGCGCACGTTGCGCTTTTTCATTTGCAGTCGCACCAATTCACCTGTAAGGGAAACCACGCCAATGTCGTGCCCTGGTGACGCTTCAGTAGCAACGATATCGCCCGAAAAATATTCCTCGTTCGCTTCCTTTTTGAAGAACTCCTTGCGGCCATTCTTAAAGCGGACTTCCAATATATCAAAGGGAATTGAACCTTTGGGTAATTCCATGTTGGCCAACCAATCGAAAACAGTAAGTTTTCCACATCCTCCAACGCCACATGCCCCGTTATTTTTGCACCCGCCCGGTAATCCATTGGCACCGGTGCCACAACTTCCACAAGCCATTCTACAATCTATATTTTAAAGAAACCACGCTATTCGGTTTCTGTTGTGTGAAACAATAATTTTATGTCGCGCTGAAGCGAATTTTCAAAGGTACAAATTTATTTTTTGATGTGAGAATGCTGGAGGGAGTGGTCGGACCACTAGTGTCCGACCACTCCCTCTAAAAAATCAAGCCACCGCCCTTACCAATCCATACAAACGAAACGACAAATCCAAAAACAAAATTTTGGGCGCTGCGTTGCGCTCTATTTCGGCGTAAGCCTTATTTAATTCCTCAAACAGTTGAGCAGTATTTTGCGGATGGGTAAACTTCGAAAAATTGGAAACAAATTTTTGCTCTTCGGCTGTTAATTTTACCAAGGAAGTACTTCCTAAATTAGTGAGCAAACTTTCGCGGATGATGCGCAAGGAATAGCTTAAGAACTTTTTTTGTACTTCCCGCCCTAGTGGAACCATTGTATCCACCCACTTAATGGTATCGTTTAATTTACGGCCATAACACAATAACATCCAGGTGCGAAAGGTTTCGATGTAAAAACTATCGCTTTCGTCGGCGTGAATTAATTTTAGTGCCTCGTTGTAATTGCCATCTGCCAAGTGCGCTGTTTGCTTGGCCATGCTTTCGCTCAAGCCATGCTTCTCCATTAAGTGCCGGGTTAAATCGGCATCGTTAATTTTTTTCAACTTCACCAACTGGGTGCGCGACAAAACGGTGCGCAACAAGGCATCCTGACTTTCGGCAACTAAAATAAAAAGTGTTTTTTCAGGCGGTTCTTCCAAAATTTTCAAGAGCTTATTTGCAGCCGGACCATTCATTTTTTCAGGCATCCAAATAATCATCACCTTGTAATCGGCTTCGTAGGACTTTAAACTTAACTTTTTTAAAATCTCCGCACTTTCATCTACACTAATATTACCCTGCTTATTCTCGACTCCTAGTACCTGCAAAAAATCGAATAAATTCAGGAAAGGATTCGCAATTACCTCGGAGCGAAACTCGGTAATAAAATCATGGCTGAGTGCTTTGGAGGTAACGGTTTTAGTGGTTGCTACTGGAAACACATAATGCACATCGGGATGCGCCATTTTATTGTTTTTAACACAACTCGGACAAACGCCACAAGCATCCCCCTCAACTTTATTTACACACAAAATATATTGTGCATAAGCAAGCGCCATGGCCAATCCGCCACAACCTTCGGGACCTAAAAATAATTGCGCATGACTAATACGCCCATCGTTAGCGGTCGATACCAAACGCTCCTTTACTTCTTGTTGTCCTATTATATCCTTAAAAAGCATGCTTCCTTATTCCTTTACAAACAATAAATTGTGTTGCACGCCGCTTTTAGCTTGGTAGTTAAAGAGGTAAGTTCCAGAAGTCAAGCCATGAATATCCAAATTAATTTCATTTTCATTTATGGCTTGCCGCATCACTTCTCGTCCATCCACACTATAAATACGTACACTACCAAGTGCATCAGTTCCGGTTGCTAAGCGCACATGTAAGTTATTCTTAGCAGGATTAGGAAATAACTTAACTGCACTATTAGTGACATGTTCCTTTATACCCACAGAAATATCAACTGAGACATCCGTCATATTTGTTTCGAGTGGCGAATAATTATCAAAATACAAGGAAGCACTGTTTAAAACATGCGCTTGCTGCCCGGCCAAAGAAGTAGGTACATCCAAACTGTATTTCACATATCCGCGACTACCCAACTCATTCACTGAACTACTTGGAAGCGCGAGGGATGGGAAATAAAATTTTAGCACCCTAGTGCTGTCAATGCTGGTGATACAGCTGGCAGAAGATGCTAGGAAATGAAAGGTAGAAATATCCACATTGGGCGACAAGGTATCTACAATAGTTAAATAATAAGCAGTATCTGCTGTGGTGTTTTTAAAATTTATAGTGTAATAAATTGTATTGTCTATATCCACTAGCAGAGTACTTCCTACATTTCCCCAAGCATCGGCTGCGAATTTTTTAGTATCGTCGAACAAGGGAGCACCCACCGTAAGATTTAAAGTAGCTGTGTTATTTGCCATATTAATATCCGAACCGACATTTGATAGAATTGCAAAACTTTGCCAATAAGCTCCAACAGTTGCGCTCGGAGAGAGGGTAAAATTAATTTCAATAGCATTGGTAGCAGTAGTCGGATTAATGGCTCCCAAATTCCACATCAGCACAGCTGCACCAATGGAGTCGGGAGTTATACTCGCATTTTGAAATGAAACAGACGAACTAAAGTTATAATAGAGTTTGGCATTTGCCGATGGAGCCGAACCTAAATTGCTATACTCAACTTCTACCGAAAAATTTGATCCAGGGGTAAAAGCACCGGTGCCGGCTTGCACATACACTGCCGCATCGTTATCGGTAGTTGGTGCATGCGCAAAATTTACAGTTTCGGTTGCGTTTATATATGTCAACGAAAATGGGTTTACCGCACTCGCAGGACAAGTTTGAGTTGCCGGTGGATTCATCCATTCAATAGTATAACTTCCAAATGGTAGGGTTAAGGAATACGCACCGCTAGCATCACTCACCACATAATTGGAACCCGGCATTACTTTTAAAACCTGGTTGGCGATACCGCGTTCCATAACATCCGGAATACAATCAGTATTGCCATCTTCAAACACCATCCCTTTCACAGTAGCACAATTGTCGCCCAAATCGGGGATGTCGAATTCGAGTGTGTCGTCTTCACAATTAATATAAGCAGAAGAATAATAGCGGTCGAGGTAATAATGTCCGGCAGGTAAACCACCTGCTTCATACACGCCACTTAATGCAGTGGGCTGCAATTGCGTGAATCCGGTACTAGGTGAAAATACTTCATAACTCAAATTGCCGCTAAATCCGCCTGTTTCGTTTGGAATGCGAAATACGGCTGAGCCATACACACCATTGTTGCAGGCACCTTGCACACTAAGCACACGCATTTCGGGGCGCTGCGGACCATACAGCGGTTGCGAAAATAATCCTTGACAACCATTGGCATCAGAAATAGTAACCACAATGGTATCGCCGGTGCAATGTCCTAAAAAAGCAATTCCGTTTCCATTGGGCAACACTTGCTGTGTGCCCGTTGCAGCGGTGAAGGTATAGGGAGCTGTTCCATTCAATAAACTTTCAACCGCACGATACCCGCCATTGCACACACTGCGGCAGGAATAATAAAAATTTGTATTCGGATCAAAATCTAAAAAACCAAAAGAAGGATCAATAAAAGGATCGTTAAATACGCCAATGGGTAAAGAAGCCGTATCGCCAATGGCATCGCTTATAAAAACCTTATACACCCCTGCACTCAAATTCGAATTAATTGCCGTTGTGGCACCATTTGTCCATGAATAGGTATAGGGTGAAGTACCTCCGCCAACAAATAATTCAATGCTTCCGCCGGAATTTCCGCAGGCAGAATTTTTCACGATTGGAAAAATAAAAATTTGCGCTTCAGCAGCTAAAATGCACAAACTGAAACAACAGAGTAAGACAATTTTTTTCATTTTATTAAAATTATATAGGGGGCTAATTTACACTTCTTGCTGCCCTAAAGCAATAGTATATTTTGATTTTATGGTTACACACCTAAAAAGTTAATTCACAGCAATGCGTGTATCCATAAAACGGTAATCACTATTTTGATAAGGCTTCCGCTAAGCAACAGCAGATTACAATTATTTATATATTTGTGAATCTTCGCCCCAATATGCTAAAAGCTAGGAATACTGTTTTTTTTAACGAACTTTTCGGAAAACTGAATCAGCATCAATTGTGTTATGCCTATAGTGGAAATTTTACTGAAGACCTTACGCAGCATATATTATCACTTGCCGAAACAGGTTTAGAAGCAGAAAGCGAATCGGTTCAAACCAAAAAGAAAGTGTATTTTATTATGGTGGAATCGCTGCAAAATATTACCCAACACCAAGGCGATGCAAATGAGCGTTTGAAAGATGGATTTTTTTGCATCGATAAATATAAAGGAGGATATCAGGTAACCTCCGGAAACATTGTTGATGATTTACACATTGCCGAATTGCGTTTTAAACTGGATAAGGTAAACTCCTTGGATGGTGTGCAATTAAAAGCCTATTGCCAAGAAATATTAAGTGAAGGAAGTTTTTCAGATAAAGGTGGTGCGGGTCTCGGTTTAATTGAGATTGCCCGAAAATCAGGAAATAAACTCGTGTATGATTTTGTTCCCTTGAGTAAAGGCTTTTCCTATTTTTATTTTCAAAGCAATATTGCAGATAAAAATGCGCCACAACCCTTGGATTTATTGCTCGACTCAGCCGCAAATCTAGCCATAGCTAAGGATATACACACCGCCATAAGCGAAAACAATTTAAAGTTATTTTACCACGGTTTGTTTGGCCACGAAAACCTGAAAAGCTTATTAAAAATGACTGCCGGAAGCACTTTTGAAAACGAAAATGTTACCTTTAAAAAAACTTCCATGGCCTTGATGATTGAATTGCTTCAAAATATTTGCTTTCATGGGGTTTCAAAAAACAATAATTCGGATGAAAAACCGGGTATTTTTATGGTTGCAGATTCAGCTGAAAACTGTTCTTTACTTTCCGGAAACTATATTAAAAATTCCTGCGTCGAAAAAATTTCCAATCGCATTCAAGAGTTGAATGCAATGGGTTTAAAAGAACTCAACCGTCTTTTTTTAGATGTACTTTTAAAAGAAACACAAGAAAATACGCGCGGCGCCGGATTAGGTTTTATTGATGTGAGATTAAAAACCGGAAACCCAATTGAAATGGACATTACACCCTATTCGGAGGAACTTTCCTTTTTACTAATAAAAACGACAATTAATTACCAAAACAATGAAACAAATTAATCTGGTTCAAACAGAAGATACGCCCAAAGTTGTATTTGATGCACAAAATGGAGTATTTGAAATCTCTGGACGTTCCATGCCTGAAGATACCGCAAAATTTTACCTGCCGCTTATTGAATGGTTGATGGAATATAGCAAAGCTCCCTTAGAAATAAGTCATTTTAGTTTTCATTTCGAATTTATGAGCACCTCTACCACCAAGCAAATGATGAAAATATTTTTTGCGATTGAACAAATATCAAAAAACAAAAAAGTGGAGGTCATTTGGAACTACGATAAAGGAGATATTAATATGAAACGAAGCGGGGAACTGTTGCAAAAACTAGTGACTTTTAAAGTCGAATACAAAGCCGTTTAAACAAATCATTCTAATTTTAGTTTGATGTTTTTAGACACGCAAACTTTTATTTTGAATTTTATGAAAAAAAGCAAACTTTGGTTCTTTCTTCTTGTAAGCTACCTTACTGTTTTTCTGAGTTGCAATTCGGAGCACGCTAAAAACAAGGTAATTACAATTGGTTTTTTAGACGCATTTCAGGATGAAACACTTGCACAAGCTAAACAAGGATTTTTTGATGCCTTAAACGAAAACGGTTTTAGCGAGGAAAAAAAGAACATTAAAATTATTTACCGAAACGCTCAAGGCGATATTCCAACACTCACCCAAGCTTGCGATTACTTTGTTTCTGAACAGGTGGATTTAATTGCTACCAATACTACCATTAGCACCATCACCGCAGTGCAAAAAACCAAAAATATTCCCATTTGTATGATGGTGGCCCCTAGTCCCGAATTAGCAGGACTTTTAGACAAGCAAGGCAAGGCTCCAAAAAATCTTTTTGGCGTGTATGAAACGTTAAATTACATCGACACTTCCGTTGCGATAATTAAATTACTTTTTCAGCAAACACATAAACTCGGTTTAATATACAACCAGGCCGAACCCCAATCAGTATCCGCCTACGAGCATATTTTACAAGAGTGCAAACGCAACGGAATAGCACTGGAAGCGCAAGCTGTGAGTAATTCTTCCGAAACCCAATTAGTAGTGCAATCGCTTATAGCTAAAGGAATAGATGCATTTTTTGCCATGCCCGATAATACCGTTTTTGCTTCCTTCGAAACAATTGCAAAGACCTGTGCAGAGGCAAAAATTCCGGTTTTTACCAGTGAGGCGGGATTGGTAGCAAGAGGTGCAATTGCTGCGTTTGGAGCGGATATGTATCAATGGGGCCATCAAGCAGGGGTGCAAGCAACAATGTTTTTAAAAAACAAATCCGCCGCTCTGCCGCTTCCCGAACTCGTGACACTGCGCAAACGAATGCTGAATAAAAAAGTTGCTGAAAGCTTTTTCATTAAAGCAGATAGCTCATTCACACAAAATTAAATTTAGCCATTCCCTTTCGGTATGAACTTTTATGTTGCCGCATTATTATTGGGACTCTGCCTGGTAACACTTGGCTATGGCATATTTATATCGATGCGCATTTTTGCGATTCCGGATATTACTACTGATGGTTCCTACACATTAGGTGCTGCTATTACAGCACTTTTTATTACAAATCACATTTCACTTGCACTAACCTTACCTGCAGTTTTAGTGGCAGGAGCTTTGGCCGGAGCCTGCACAGGATTTATACATACGCGTTTAAAAGTAAATTCGCTCTTATCCGGAATTTTAGTGATGACCGCTTTGTATTCAGTTAACCTTATGATTATGGGCAGATCCAACATTCCCTTGATGGATGTGGATACGCTATTTACGCTAGTTGCCATTCCAGAACAAGAGCAACTTTCGCAGCTTGTTATTCTTTTGATTTTTGTAATCCTTTTTACGGTGTTATTAATCTGGCTTCTGAAAACCGATTTTGGAATTGCCATGCGCGCTACTGGCAATAATGAAACAATGGTGCGCGCGCAAGGTGTGAACTCCGAACGAATGAAAATTATTGGTTTGGCAATTTCTAATGCTTTGGTTGCCCTTAGCGGATTTTTGGTGGCGCAATTGCAGGGATTTGCGGATATTAACATGGGCATAGGAATCGTAATTCTGGGCTTAGGTGCGGTTATGATTGGTGATACCTTCATGAATTGGCTGGGCAAAAACTCCATTGCCTGGCGTATTATTGGTGTAATTGCCGGAACTATTTTGTTTCGGCTTATACTTGCCGGAAGTCTATCGCTAGGGCTAAATCCTAACTTATTAAAATTAATTACGGCGCTTTTTGTATTGGCTGTAGTTGCCTTGCCGGGACTTAAAAAGCAAAATCAATAATGTACTTGGTTTCGCCTCGCTATTTGTTCAAATTCTAACAATTTGTTTGTTCAAATTTTAACAAAGCAATTAGAGGATTCCCCAATAAATAAGGCTATTTTTGCAGTACTTAACACCACTCCAATGAAGTTTAAATTAATCGCTATTTTCTTTTTTCTTCAGCTTGCCACCCATGCACAATCCTTATTCATAAATGAGGCGCTGACTTTAAACACCTTTAGTGTCACCGATGAGGACAATGACTATAATGATTGGATAGAAATTTACAACAATGGTACCTCCGCTGTGCAACTTCAAGGAATGGCCTTGAGCAACGATTCCTTAAATTTAATGAAATGGACTTTTCCAAATCAAGTGCTCGATGCCAAATCCTTTCTGCTGGTATTTGCATCGGGTAAAAACCGCAAAATGGGACACTATTTGCACACCAATTTTGCGCTTAATGCAGCCGGAGCAAAAATATTTTTATCAGATCCTTCTGGAAACAAATTAGATAAATTTTACACTCCCTATCTTACACCCAACGTTTCGTATGGCCGCAAAAATGATGCTTCAACAGGGGTTGGCTATTTTGCCATACCTACGCCCGGAAAGACAAATAACAGCTCTAAATATTATGCACTCAATTTAGAAACACCTGATTTTTCAGCATCTGCAGGCTTTTATCCCGATACCGTTGAGTTGGTAATTTCACATCCCCTTTCGGGAGTAAGCATTCACTACACCTTGGATGGCTCAGAACCCACCCTTGCTTCGCCCGTTTACACCTCTTCATTAAAATTAAGCACACGTGCTAACGATCCCAATGGAATTTCTTTAATTCCTACCAATCCCGGATTAAATTTTCCCTATTATACTTTCGATACTTCAAAAGCAGATTCACGCGGATGGTTGCCTCCATATGGAAATGTGCAAAAAGTAAATGTTGTGCGGGCTAAGGCTTTCGCCGGAAATGCCATCCCCAGCGAAACTAAAACGAGGACTTATATAATTGATTCGCTTTTAAATGAACGCTATAAATTTCCCGTATTATCAATTAGCACCGATAAGGAAAATTTATTTAGTGAAGATTCCGGAATATATGTATACGGAAAACCGCGGCCTAATGATCCTTTGTTTGATGGTGATTACTCCTATTCCGGACCGGAATGGACAATTCCACTTTACCTCGAATTTTTTAATGAAGACGGTTCACTTGGATTTTCGCGCTATTCAAATGGCGAATTGAATGGCAATGGAGGAAGGCATGCTCCACAAAAATCCTTTCGCTTTTACAAAACAGGACAAAACGAAGTAGCTAATTTTAATTATAAATTTTTTGATGAAAAGGAAATCAGCGTTTTCGAAAAAATTCTGTTGCGCAATGGTGGTCACCGCCCCGATTGCTTTCCACGCGATAATATGGCCGACAAAATTTGTGATGGTTTGAATATGGAAGTTCCCAATTACAAAATGGTTGTAGTATTTATTAATGGCGAATATTGGGGCTTACAGTGCATTAAGGAGCGCTTCGACAATGCCTATTTTCAGCACAACTTCAACATAAAAAATGAAGATTTTACCATGCTCCAACTCAAAGGCGAACTTACCGAAGGAGTGGAAGGAGATGAACAGCATTACCTTAACCTCATTGATTTTGTAAGCAACAACGACCTTTCCATTACCGAAAATTACAACTATGTCAATACACAAATGGACATCGAAAACTACATCACTTTTCAGGTAAGTGAAATGTATATTGGAAATGGAGATTGGCCCAATAACAACACCCGCTTCTGGCGCAAAAAAACTGCCGACTACGAACCGGGTGCTGCCTATGGATTAGACGGACGATGGCGCTGGGTTTTTTACGATTTAGATGGAGGCTTTGGTGGTTCATGCCCTAATGTTACACCCACATTCAACAGCATTAAGAGAGCTACCAATGACGAGCCGCTATATGTAAACTATACCATACTCCTGCGGGCACTTTTAAAGAACAATGGATTTAAAAATGATTTATTAAGCCGTTATGCGGATTTGCTTAATAGCAATTATTCCTCTAAGGTAGTTTCCAAAAAAATTACTGCCGAAAAAAATTTGCTGGCTACCGACATCTTAGAACATGTGAATCGCTGGCGTTACCCATCGCTTGCTACAACACTTGTTGCGCGTAATACAGAAGTTCCGGGCTTAACACAATGGGATAATATTTTTAATAACCTTCTGGGCTTTGCATCCGAGCGTCCTGTAAATGACCGCAGGCGATTGATGGAATATTTTGGACTACAGGATACGCTTAAAATTACTTTGGATGTAAATGATAAAGCGCAAGGAGAAATAAAAATCAATACCATTCAGGTAAATTATAAATTACCCGGTGTTAAAACAAGTGTATATCCCTGGTCAGGAACTTACTTTAAAGGGGTTCCAGTAAATTTAACCGCTATTCCTAAACCGGGTTACAAGTTTTTATATTGGGCTGGCAGTAATACCAGCTCAAACGCAAAAATCACGGCAAGTCCTTTGGGAAATGCCTCCTACACTGCAGTGTTTGGCCCAGACCCTTCCTTTACTTATGTAAATTCTATTTTGATTAACGAAATAAATGCCACCAATAAAAACATTATCAAAGACCCTTATAACGAAAATGACGATTGGATTGAGTTATATAATCCATCAGATAATGCAGTAGATGTAGAAGGCTATTTTCTTTCGGATGATATTTCAAATCTAACAAAATATAAATTTCCAAAAGGAACGCCCGAAACAATTATTCCTCCCAAAGGATTTTTATTGATTTGGGCAGATCATCAAGAGGGACAAGGAAAGCTCCATACACCATTTAAATTAAGGGCTTCGGGAGAACGAATTGAACTAACAGCACCCGATAGCGTAACTATTATCGATTCGCTTTCATTTGGAAATATTGAAGCAGATAATTCTTATGGGCGCTATCCTAATGGCGCAAAAAATTTGGTTATTTTTAGTCAACCCACTCCCAGCGGATCTAATGCTTTAGATAAAATTTTCGAACCTAAAATTGTGTTGCACAATTTTGTTTTGTATCCCAATCCCGTTACCAATACAATGGTTCAGTTTACACGCATTGCAGATGTTAAAATTTATAATGCACAAGGTCAAATTGTGAAGGAAGCCATTGCGGTGAAGCAGTTGGATGTTTCGGATTTAACGCATGGAATCTATTATTTGCGCACCCTCGAAGGCCAAACAGCAAAATTGGTTAAACTTTAATTTACACGGCTGCGCATGATCCAAATTGTGAATGCTACTAAAAAGTTTAACCGTGGTACAGCAAATGAATTTACGGCATTAAATAACATTAATTTAAAAATAGCGGACGGCGAATTTGCAGTACTAATTGGTGCCAATGGAAGCGGAAAATCGAGCTTGTTAAATGCAGTAGCAGGCAGCCTATTTTTAGATACAGGTGAGATTTATATTGATTCGGAAAAGGTAAGTACCTGGAAAGATTTTGAAAGAAGTAAATACATTTCACGCATTTTTCAAAATCCCTTAAG
The DNA here is from genome assembly GCA_016721765.1 of Bacteroidota bacterium. Lineage (NCBI taxonomy): Bacteria > Pseudomonadati > Bacteroidota > Bacteroidota bacterium. Next base: position 1,712,281 of record JADKHO010000001.1, on the reverse strand, counting down.
CGGCACTGCTCCGGATTTGAGCATACTCGACAATTTTCGTTTAGCCGCATTGCGCACACAACCCAAATTGCTAAAACGTGGAATTAATGAAGCCTTTCGCGAAACTGTTAAAAGCAAAATTTCCTTTCTTGGAATGGGGCTCGAACATAAACTGGATCAAGCCATGGGTTTGCTGTCGGGAGGACAGCGCCAAGCACTCACCTTACTGATGGCGGTGATGGATACTACCAAAGTTATTTTATTGGATGAACCCACTGCTGCATTGGATCCTAAATCGAGCGAATTGGTAATTGAAAAAGCGAAAGAATTAGTGAATGCGTATAAATTAAGCGCCATCTTAGTAACGCATGAAATTAAGTATGCTCAACGCTATGGTTCCCGTGTAATTCAGCTTGCCGAAGGAGCTGTAATACGCGACAAAATCGGAGCCGAAAAGCAAGCGCTCTCTGTCCCTGAGCTTTTTGAATGGTTTGCTTGAGTTATGGCAATCTTAACGAATTGCTTGGCTGAAAACCCACAATCAATAATTAAATTCCATTCAACAAAAAGCGCTGTTAGCAAAAAGTGGATAACTTTTGCCGTTTAAAGCCACATCCTTGCCGATTAATTCGACTAGTTGCATTTGCATTATTCAATTATAAAATTATCTTTATAGAAATTTTGTTAATGATTTCTTAAAACGCATTACTACCTAATATCACATTAAAACATTCCTTTTGCACACAAACCACATACTAAAAATTAATACTTAAAACATGATGAAAAATCAACTCAAAAAATCGAATCGATTTCAGTATTCGGAATCATTAATCGCTCGAAGCAAAAAGCTATGGATTGCTATGCTACCCTTGCTACTATTTTTGGTAAGCAACATTTCATCAGCACAAACACCGGTTCCAATGTCATCTCAAATTGGATTAACTTATACTGAGAATTTTAATGACATTGCCTCTTGGACAAGTATTACCGGGCCAGTTGTAACACCAGGCAGATGGAACTCCTATCCAATTACTCCGGGGGGTTCAGCCAATGATGGTAAAAGAACTACTAAGTCTTCTGTTGCTTTTACAACAACAACCGGAGGTGGCGTGCAAAAAGGCACTAACAATTTGGTGTTTTTATCAACAGGCAGTGGGGCCACATCAGAGGCTGTGGCAGTTGATTTATTATTGGATTTTACCGGTGTAAATGCAGGAACATTAAGTTACAATTGGGCTGCAGTTGATAATTCATCCGGCACTCGACCAACCTCCTTGCGCATTTTTTGGAGTACCGACAACGTGACTTTCACTGAAATTGCAGCTGCACAAGTCTTAGATGTTCAAACTGTAAATTCAGGTTCCATTACTGCGGTGGCCTTACCAAGTGCTTTTAATAATGTTTCAACAGCTCGTCTTCGGTTTTACAACCATGCTGGAACTGTTACCGGTGCTGGAAGTAGAGATAAAATTTCGATTGATGACGTAACTGTTACGGCTACTGCCATGGTTGTAAATCCTACCAAACTTGCCATCACTTCCATCTCACCTGCCTCACCAACTGAGAATGCTAATTTTAGTGTTACCGTTCAAGCACAAGATGCAGGAAGTGTAGCCCGAAATGTTGTTGCATCAACCGATTTCACACTTTCTGTTGCAAGCGGAACAGGTGCTATTGGCGGAACTTTTTCAGGTACAATAGCTATAGGAACCAGTAGCATAACCTTAAACTCCGTAACATACAACACCGCTGAAGCTGGGGTAAGTCTTACCGCTACTCGAACTGCAGGCGATGTACTTACTTCTGGAACTAGTTCAACATTCACGGTAGCTGCTGCTGCAGCTCCCTTAATCACTATAACCGGCTCTCTAACACCTTTCTCTACTGTTGTAGGAACACCTAGCGCGGTGCAAAGTTATCAAGTAAGCGGTATTAACTTAGCCACTGATATTGTTATTGACCCACCAGCCGATTTTGAAATTCGAACCGGCGTAAATGCATTTTCTACAAGCAATATTAATTTGGCTGGTACTACTGTTCCTTTAACAACTATTGATGTTCGCTACAATCCCGCAAGTGCAGGTAGCATTGGCCCAGTAGACATAACTCACACTACTACAGGCGACCTTAAAAACCAATCTGTTTCGGGATCCTCAATTGCTACTGAACCTACCTCCTCTAGTGTAGTAACTTTTGGAACCATTACTTCATCTTCTATCCAAATTAATTTAACCGGTGGGAATGGTGCTAGAAGATTTGTAATAATAAAACCAAATAGTGCTGTAATTGTTTTTCCATCGGATGGAGGAACGCTTCCGGGAGGTATAGATGCAAGTTATACAACTGCAGCCGACCTGGGCTCTGGAGAAAAAATTATTTACGACGGAACTGGAACTACTGTAACAGTTACAGATCTTTCGGCTTTTACAACATATCATGTAGCAGTTTATGAATACAATGGAAATGGAGCTACTTCTAATTATAATACTACAACGCAAGGCATTAACAATACTAAAACACTACTTAATAATGCTGTTCCTGTTTCAATGGCAAGTTTATCCTATTCCGAAAACTTTGCCAATGTAGCTACTTGGTCAGCAAACTTTGCTTCAGGGGCAGGTGCTAGCCCATGGTCTTCTTATCCAATAACTCCAGGAGGCTCGTCCAATGATGGAATCAGAACAACAAAATCTTCCACTGCTTTTTCAACCAGCTTTTCAGGTGGTGTTCAAATTGGCACCGGAAACTTGGTGTTTTTATCAACAGGTAGCGGCGCCGTTCAAGAAGCAGTTGCCGTTGATTTTTTAATGGACTTTACAGGGGTAAATGCAGGTAACCTAAGTTTTGATTGGGCTGCCATCGACAACAGCTCAGGAACACGACCAACAACTTTACGCGTATATTGGAGTACCGACAATGTTACTTTTACAGAAATACCGGCTGCTCTAATTTTAGATGTTCAAAATACAAGTCCAATTAATTCAGGAACCATTTCAGTTCCATTACCAACTAACTTCACAAATTCACCTACAGCAAGATTAAGATTTTACAACCATGCGGGAGCAATTGTTGGTGGAGGAAACCGAGATAAAATTTCTATTGATAATTTATTGGTTACAGCAACCCTACCTACCAAATTGGCCGTTGTAAGCACTACCCCTGCCAACCCAATTCAAAATGCCAATTTTAGTGTAACGGTGCAAGCACAAGATGCAACTAACACTCCTCAAAATGTGTTAACGGCTACCGATTTCACAATATCGCTTGCAAGCGGAACCGGTGCACTTGGTGGCACATTAACAGGTCAGATTGCTGCAGGATCTAATCAGGCAACAATTACCGGCGTTACTTATAACGTAATTGAAACAATTACTATTACCGCAACCCGAACCGCCGGTGATGTTTTAACAGCCGGAACAAGTGGCAATATTACTATTGATGCTCCTGCTACACCTACCATTACCTTAAGTGGTTCACTTACATCCTTTTTGACTGGTGTTGGAACGCAAAGTACTCCATCACAAACTTATACTGTTGAAGGATCTGATTTAACTGCTGATTTGCAAATTGCTCCTCCTGTTAATTTTGAAGTTTCTTTAGATGAAATAACATGGGTGGCCAATCCAAATACTTTGGATATTACCCCAGTAGGTGTAACTGTAGCACCTACAACTATTTTTGTTCGATACGCGCCAGGTACACCTGGACCGCATAGCGCTAATATTGCACATACTAGTACCGGTGCAGTTACTAAAAATGAAGCTGTTTCAGGTACTACTTCCGCTGCTGAACCTACCATTTCGTCTGTTGTTAGCATTGCCAACCTTACTACCAGCACTGCAATAGTGAATTTTCTGGCGGGCAATGGTGCCAATAGAATTGTTGTGGCTCGTGAAGGTGCTGCTGTTTCATTTGTACCAACTGATGGTACAGCACCAAGTGGTGTGGACAGCGATTTTGGAAATGCTGTTGATCAAGGAAGTGGCAATAAGATAGTTTATGATGGCTCTGGTACAACTGTTACGGTTACCAACCTTACCAGCGGATCTACCTATCATTTTGCAGTTTACGAATACAATGGAACTGCCGGAACAGTTAATTACAGAGCAACTCCAGGAATCGCGAATGCAACCATTCCCGCTCCTATTCCATACAGTGGAGGTACCTATACTCAAAACTTTAATAGTTTACCTTTAGCTGGTTCAGCTGACTATACCGGAAAAGGCGTTGGTCCGTTTTTTACAGTTGCTCCTCCTTTAAGTGCAGGCTCAACCAACGGATGGCAGTTTGCTAAAGCCAATGGCGCCGGTTTAGATGCTAAATTTGCAATCGATAATGGAATTGGAACAACCGCCTCTGCTTATAGTTATGGAACTACCGCTTCTAACGATAGAGCACTCGGCTCATTAGCAGGTGGTCAGGTTATTTCTCGTTTAGGTGCTATTATTACAAATACTTCTGGTGGACCATTATCTGAAATTACAATTTCTTATACAGGCGAACAATGGAGAGACGGTGGAAGTACAAACCAAAATACCCTATCGTTCAGTTATCAAGTAGGAGGAACTGATATTTCGACCGGCTCCTTTACTGCAGTATCTGACCTTAATTTTAGTAATTTAGTTCATGGAGGTTTAGGAGCATCACTTGATGGAAATCAAGCTGCAAATCGTTCTGCAAAAACTGCTACTTTTTGTGTTGGTACCTGGGCTCCCGGCCAAACACTAGTTATTCGTTGGGACGATGCAGATGAGGTGGGAAGTGACGACGGTTTAGCTATTGATGATTTCTCTTTCTCTGCAGCGGGTGGTTTAGCACCTTCTTGTGTTACAGTTACTCCCAATAACACTGCATGTATCACGGCTACATCACTTTCTTGGAATACAGCCGGACCTTGTGCATCTTATAAAGTATATGTTGCCAAAGATAATCCAATGACGGATTTCATTGTATATGAGCCGGCAATTGGAAGCGCTTTAAGTTACACCTTGCCAACTTTGGACCCAAATATTCCATATTACTATCAGGTAATACCTTTTAATGATTTTGGCGATGCTGTTGGATGTACTATTGGTACATTTAATTCAGGACCATCACAATCGGTTACACCGGTGGTAGCTACAAATGTATTACCAGCGGTTACTTACACTTTGGGTGGCGAAGGAGTTATTGCTCCAGCTTTACCATGTGGTGTTACCGTTGAGAATGGTGATCAATTAGGAACAAGTCTTTGGTATACTTCAACTGCTGCACCAAGAACAGGTGCAAACCACATGCGCATTGATAAAAATCCTGACAATACCAATCCATTAGATGATTATTTCTTTACTGTTCCAATTAATGTAACAATTGGTAAAGTTTATCGCGCCAGCTGGTACGACAGAACTGCAACAGGTGCATTTACCGAGACTTATGAAATGCGCATTGCAACTTTACCGGATGCTTCTACTATGAGTGGTTCTTCTGCCGATTTGTTTTCTACCAACAGTATGGTGTATACTCAAAAAACCGGAACAGATTATCTTGCCCCTTTTACCGGTGTAATTTATTTTGGTTTCCGTGCAACTAGTCAGCCTAATCAAGGAAGTTTGTATATTGATGATGTTACTATCAGTGAGGTACCCGTACCACAAATTAATCCTGTATATTGTACTACTATACCAAGTATGTATGATCAAATTTTTGTTACTCCAATTGCAGGTGCTACCAATTACCGTTTTAAAATTGTAGGAACTGGCGGTCAAGCCGGATACAATTTCGAACACTATCGTAATAACTCAAACCCTGACTACCGCTTAAAATGGGCTCCGGGTGTGATTTATGGATACACTTATAATGTGCAAGTTGCTTCCTTCAAAAATGGTGTTTGGAGTCCTTATGGTCCTTCATGCCCGGTATCATTAGGTGCTTTCCCTACAATTAAATTACGTAACAATCCTGCAACTGTTGCAGGTCCTTGCGATTATGTAATCTCCGACCTTAATGATCGTATCTTAACAGATTCATTATCGGGTGCTAATGATTATATGTATCGCATTGTGGAAGATGTGCCGGGTGGTGCATATGACTATGATCACACTTGGCAACGTTCAAGTGGTAACCTCGACTTCCGTTTAGTTTGGGCATACCAATCATCGCCACTAGTTGACCGCGTACGTTTTGGATTCAGTTACGATGTTCAAACACGTGCTTTAGTTGGAAAAACTGGTGTTACTTATGGAAATCGTCCGGGAGAATGGGGTCCTTATGGTACTACTTGTAAGCTCGATTTAACCGCTGCAACTCCAACTACTACATTGACCAACTGTAACGTTTCTTTATCATCGCTCAACGATCAGTTTTTCATTGGCGGAGTTACCGGTGCTACGAATTATCAATATGAATTTAGTGCTCCAGGATTTACTACTGCTACTGTATATCGTGGCAATGGAAACCTCGATTTCAGAATGATTTGGCTTGCAGGCGTTAAATATGGTACTACTTTTTCAGTGCGTGTTAAAGCTTATGTAGGTGGAGTTTGGTTAAATTATGGAACTCCTTGTACTGTAATCACACCGGCTGCTCCATCAACCTCAGTGCTTGGCATCTGTGGAACTACGCTTAGTCCTGGGCAATTTAGCAGCACCATTTTCTGTACTGCAGTACCGGGAGCAAGTTTGTATTCCTACCGCATTACAAATGTAGGTGGAGTGCCTTACTCAAAAGTAGTATACAACTATAACTCAAACAACTCGTTCAGCTTATCACGTACTTTAGTGTGCTGTGGATATCAAAACATGTTGCCTAATGCAACTTATACTATCGAAGTAGCATACTATGCAGGAGAATGGAGTGCATACGGACCAGTTTGTACCTTTACAACAGGGGCAACTGTGCCACGTTACTCACCATTTGCCAGCGAAGGAGTTGAAGCTGTTGAAGGGGCACTTAATTTAAGTGTATATCCAAATCCTGCAACTGTAAATCAACAATTTGCCCTCGAATTACAAGGAATTACAGCTGCCAACGAAAAAGTTCAAGTAAGAATTTTCAACATGATTGGCGACAAAGTTTACAGTGCTGACGTTATCACCAAAGAAGAAGCTATCTTAACCATTAAACCTGAAATGCAATTAGCAGCAGGAGTTTACATGGCCGAAGCGCAAATCAATGGAAACGTTTACCGCGTGAAATTTGTAGTGAAATAAGGTAAAGTCATTTGTTTTAAAAAGAGTCTGTCTCCAATGAGACAGACTCTTTTTTTATGTATTAAATACCGAATTAATAATTTCTTGAAAACAGCAAGTCTCATAGTCGTTACATGCGATCCTACCACTTTTTGAACAAGAATTTGGTAGCAGGAAATACATTGAACAACATTAAAAATCGTTGTTGAACATTATAGTTAATGCAAAATAAAAAGCCGACTCAGAAAATCAATTCTGAGTCGGCTTTTAGATAAGTATTTATCTATTACAAGCTCCAGTAAGGAATGTTTTTAATTTTATTACGATACATCCCTTTGATGTCAACCAGCACCCCTCCATCAGATAAAATGGATTTGAAATAATTTTCATCATGCTTTTCATAATCTTTATGATTTACGGCAACTACAACTGCGTCATAGCCCTTGCCAATCTTCTCTTCTAAGCCAAAGCCATATTCGTGCTGAAGATCTTTTGAAGCTGCATAAGGATCAACCACCTCAACAGTTACACCAAATGATTTAAACTCCTTAATCACATCAGCAACTTTAGAGTTACGAATATCACTTACATTTTCTTTAAATGTAGCGCCCATTACCAATACAACTGATTTTGTAAGATCTTTACGCGCAGCAATAATTTTTTTAACGGTTGATTTAGCAATGTAAGCACCCATTGAATCGTTTACATAACGACCACTGTTAATAATGCGTGCGTGGTAACCCAATGCTTCTGCTTTATGCGTTAAGTAATACGGGTCCACACCAATACAATGGCCACCTACCAAGCCCGGCGAAAATTTTAAGAAATTCCATTTGGTTCCTGCTGCTTCCAATACCTCATAGGTATTGATTCCCATGCGGCTAAAAATGATTGAAAGCTCATTCATAAAAGCAATATTTAAATCGCGCTGAGAGTTTTCAATAATCTTTGCAGCTTCAGCCACTTTCATCGAAGAAGCACGGTGAACACCCGGCTCAATTATACTTTCGTAAACTTTAGAAACCTGATCCAATGATTCTTCATCACAACCAGATACTACTTTTAAAATTTTTGTAATGGTATGTTCCTTATCGCCCGGATTAATTCGCTCCGGAGAGTAACCTACTTTGAAATCGGTTTTAAATTTCAATCCCGAAAGTTGTTCCAACACAGGAATACAATCTTCTTCGGTACAACCCGGATACACAGTTGATTCATACACTACATAATCACCTTTCTTTAACACTTTTCCAACTGTTGTGGATGCGCCAATTAAGGGTTTCAAATCCGGCAAATTAGCGTCATCAATAGGAGTAGGCACAGCAACAATAAAAAAATTAGCTTGCTTTAAAACATCCAAAGAGGAGGTAAATTCAATATCACAACCTTCAAATGCTTCTGCCGGCAATTCTTCGCTTGGGTCAACTTTGTTTTTCATCATTTGAACTCGCGATTCATTGATGTCAAAACCGATTACTTTAAATTTTTTCGCAAATGCCAGAGCAATTGGCAATCCAACATAACCTAAACCAATTAATGCAAGTTTAGCTTCTTTTTTTACTAGTTTTTCGTGTATCATAATAGTGTTTAGAATTGAGATTTAATTGTGTTTGTTCTTTTTAATCGAGGTACTTTAACTGTGTTTTTTAGCAGAGGTTTCAAAAATATCAAAATTAATTACGCAAAGCATAAATTCTTTCTATTATATCAACCACTTTTAAACCTTCTAATGCATTGGTAGTGATGGTGGTTCTATCTTTTAAAGTGTCTACCACATTCTCAATAATAAAATGGTGATTCGCAGCCGAACCCTTATAAGTTCCATAATCGTTGGCCGGATTTGAAGGCGGAAGTTCCGGCATTGTATAGTCTTTGATGTGACAATACTCCACTTCATTCATATATTGCCCGCCAATTTTCACACTTCCGTTTTTTCCGATTACGGTCATACTGCTTTCCAAGTTAATATCCCAAATAGCGGTCGAATAACTAATGCTTCCCATGCCTCCATTCACAAAATTAAAATTCACCAAACCCGAATCTTCAAAATCAGTAGAATGCTTGTGTGTAAAATCATTGAATTTTGCTTGAATGTCTTTTATATCGCCAAACAGCCAATACATGATGTCGATAAAATGCGAAAACTGTGTAAACAAAGTTCCCCCATCAAGTTCATTATTCCCTTTCCAATTGCCGGCTTTGTAATAGCGATCATCGCGGTTCCAAAAACAATTTAGCTGCACCATAAACACTTCACCCAGTATGTTATTTTCAATTATTTCTTTAATCCAAACAGAGGGTGGTGAATACCTGTTTTGCATCACACAAAACAAATTTTTGTGCATTTGAAGCGCCTTGTAAATTAAGGCTTCACAATCGGATTTGTGCAATGCCATTGGCTTTTCACACACTACATGCATTTTATTTTCCAAGGCAAGCAATGAATGTTTCGCATGTAAGCCATTGGGAGTGCATACACTAATCACATCTATTTCGTGTCCGGCTGCTATCAAATCTTCAATTGAAGCATAAAAAGGAACCTCCAAATTAGCGAGCCCAAGGCTTTCTTTTGGAGCGGTGTCACAAACTGCAATTAATTGAGCTTCGGGATTTCTACGCACCATTTCAGCATGTCGTTTCCCAATGTGACCTTGCCCAACAATTGCAAATTTTATTTTTTTATCCACTATTAAATTTTCGCTAAAGAAATTTTATTTATTTGATTTCAATCTTCAGCCTTCGTAACGGCTTTATTTGAAAATACATATTTTTGCTTGGATTCCGGGCATACAGCAAATCCGGCGGCATCAAACTTTAAGCGATGCCCATATTCACTTATCCAACCCAATTGCTTTGCAGGGTTACCCACCCATAACGAAAAAGCAGGAACATGCTTGGTTACTACAGCACCGGCACCAATAAAAGCATACGCGCCAATGTTATGCCCACACACAATCGTTGCATTTGCCCCAATTGAAGCACCTCTTCCAACATGCGTTTTAGCATATTCACTCTTGCGGTTGATTGCACTGCGCGGATTAATCACATTGGTAAATACCATAGAAGGTCCTAGAAAAACATCATCCTCACAAGTAACGCCGGTATAAATGGAAACATTATTTTGAACCTTCACATTTTTGCCCAGCACCACTCCGGGTGAGATCACAACATTTTGTCCAATGTTACAATTTTCACCCAACACACAATTCGACATGATATGCGAAAAATGCCAAATTTTTGTTCCCCTTCCGATTCGGCAACCTTCGTCCACATAAGCAGATTCGTGCACTGAATACTCTTTTTCCATGGCTTAGTTAAAACTGCGGTGTTCTGTTTTGAATAATTCTTCTTTTGATAGGGATTTAAAATAATCGTAAGTAATTTTCAGGCCTTCTGCCCGACTTACCTTTGGCTCCCATCCTAAAATTTCGCGGGCTTTGCTAATATCCGGTTTACGCTGTTTTGGATCATCTTGCGGAAGTGGTTTGGATATCAGCTTTTGAGAAGTCCCTGTAAGCTTAATGATTTCTTCACCAAATTCTTTAATGGTGATTTCAGCAGGATTACCAATGTTTACGGGATAAACATAATCGCTTAACAACAATCGGTAAATGCCTTCTACCAAATCATCCACATAACAAAACGAGCGGGTTTGACTGCCATCGCCAAACATGGTTAAATCTTCACCACGCAAGGCTTGACCTATAAAAGCCGGTAACACACGTCCATCGTTTAAACGCATACGTGGACCATATGTATTGAAAATACGTACAATGCGTGTTTCCACTTTATGATAGGTGTGATATGCCATTGTAATGGCTTCTTGAAAGCGTTTTGCCTCATCGTATACACCGCGCGGACCTATTGGGTTAACATTGCCCCAATAATCTTCCGTTTGCGGATGAACCATGGGGTCTCCATACACTTCGCTGGTGGAAGCAATTAACATCCTCGCTCCTTTTGCTTTTGCTAAGCCCAACAAATTGTGTGTACCAAGTGAACCAACTTTTAAGGTTTGAATTGGGATTTTTAAATAATCGATAGGACTTGCCGGTGATGCAAAATGTAGGATATAGTGTAAATCACCGGGTACATGCACAAATTTTGAAACATCGTGATGATAGAACTCAAAGTTGGCAAGCTTAAACAAGTGCTCGATATTTCGCAAATCACCGGTTATCAAGTTATCCATGCCCACCACACTGTACCCTTCCTTTATAAATCGATCACACAAATGCGATCCTAAAAAACCTGCTGCTCCTGTAATTAATACTCTTTTCATAATTCTTATTTTAAATTCCAAATATGCATCGCGGATGGGCTTAACATTAAATTACTCTAAAATGTTATTCTTTCCTCACCCCTTTAACTAATTCACCAAAGCTCTTCCTACACTACAATAGTAATATCCCATTTCGCGCATTTGTGATAGACTGTATAAATTTCTACCATCAAAAATAACTTTTGATTTTAGCAGCTTATCCAATTGTTCAAAATCCGGAGTTCTAAAAATATTCCATTCGGTAGCAATCAATAAAGCATCTGCATTTTCTAATGCTTTGTAAGGGTCTTCTGCATACAAAATTTTATCTCCGATAAGGTTTTTTACATTGTTCATTGCCTCAGGGTCATAAGCAACAACACTTGCTCCTGCTTTAATTAACTCTTCAATCAGGTACAATGCAGGTGCTTCACGAATATCATCTGTATCCGGCTTAAAAGCCAAGCCCCCACAGCGCAATACGCTTGCCCTTTAAATCGTTCTTAAAATACTGCATCATTTTGGGAATGATGCTCGTTTTTTGACGCTCATTCACGTCCATTACGGCATTCAATATTTTAAAATCATATTTGCTGTCTTGCGCCGATTTTTCCAAAGCTTGCACATCTTTCGGAAAGCAACTTCCTCCGTATCCGATACCGGGAAATAAAAAGCGCTTGCCAATTCTGTCGTCTGAGCCAATACCAATTCGAACTGCATCCACATCTGCACCCAATTTTTCGCAGAGGTTAGCAATTTCATTCATGAAAGTAATCTTGGTTGCCAGAAATGCATTTGCGGCATATTTAGTCAACTCTGCTGATTTCTCGTCCATAAAAATAATGGGGTTTCCTTGTCGCACATAGGGTTTATACAAATCCTCCATCATGCGTTTTGCTTTCTCAGAGCCGGTGCCAATCACCACTCTATCCGGTTTCATAAAATCATCCACAGCAAAACCTTCACGCAAAAATTCGGGGTTCGAAACAATATCAAAAGATCCATCCCAAGCAGCACCAACATGCGTTGTAGTTTTAAGTGTAGATAAAACTGCTTCACGCACCTTATCCGCTGTACCCACCGGCACTGTACTTTTATCCACAATAATTTTATACTCTTGAATTAATTTACCTAAGTCTTTTGCAACGCCTAGAATATAACTTAAATCCGCACTGCCATCTTCTCCCGGAGGTGTTGGCAAGGCAAGAAATATAATTTTGGCTTTATCAATAGCCTCTTTTAAATTGGTTGTAAAATGCAGTCGCCCCTGTTTAATATTCCGTTCAAATAATGCATCCAAATGTGGCTCATAAATGGGAATTTCGCCTGCTTGCATTTTTTTTACTTTCACTTCATTAATGTCTACACAGGTAACATTGTTTCCTGTTTCGGCGAGGCAGGTGCCTGTCACTAAACCTACATATCCTGTTCCTACTACTGCTATATTCATGTTTGGGCTGTTTTTTATTGATTAGAGGTTTTGCGCATCTGAAGCTGCACTCAATTATTGGGTAAATGAATTTCCTTATTTTACAAATTCCAAAACAGTATCGCAGATATACTTTAAAGTTTCAACATCCAATTCAGTATGCATGGGCAGAGAGATAACACTCGCACAAAGTTTTTCGGTAACAGGAAAATCTCCGGTTTTGTAACGTGTATCGGTATAAGCCTTTTGCAAATGCAGGGGAACCGGATAATAAATCATAGCAGGTATATCTTTGCTTGCCAAATAATCCCTCAGTGCCATTCTATCAACACCGCTTAATTGCAGTGTGTATTGATGAAACACATGGTTTGAATTTTTGCTCTTGCGGGCGTTTTTAGTTTGGGATGATTTGCAAAAGCCTTGTCATAATAAGCGGCAGCAGCGTTTCGCGCCTTCGCATAATTGTCGAGTTCACGCAATTTAATTCTTAATACCGCCGCTTGAATGCTATCCAACCTGGAATTCACGCCAATACTATCGTGGTAATACAATACCGATTGCCCGTGATTGGCAATCATGCGAATAGATTTTGCCAAAGCATCATCATTGGTATAAATGGCACCACCATCCCCATAACAACCTAAATTCTTAGATGGAAAAAAGGAGGTACAGCCTACAGTTCCTATTGTTCCAGCTTTCTTTTTATCGCCATTCGCAAAAGTAAACTCTGCTCCTATCGCCTGCGCGGTATCTTCTATAACATACAAGTTGTGTTTTTTAGCCAATGTCATCAAACCCTCCATATCGGCACATTGTCCAAAGAGGTGAACCGGAACAATTGCTTTTGTTTTTGGGGTAATTGCTTTTTCCACCGCTTTTAAATCAATATCGAAAGTATCTGGCACCACATCTACTAAAACCGGTGTTAAACCAAGCAATGCAATAACTTCGGCTGTTGCAACATAGGTAAAATCAGCGGTAATTACTTCGTCGCCGGGTTTTAAACCTAGTGCCATCATTGCAATTTGCAAGGCATCGGTACCATTGGCACATGGGATTACATGTTTTACACTTAAATACGTTTCCAACTCTGCTTGAAACGCCTTCACCTCAGGACCGTTAATAAATGCTGTATTTTCCAACACATTCATGATGGCTGCATCAACTTCTGTTTTAATTTTTAAATATTGACTTTTGAGGTCAACCATTTGTATTTTTTTCATCACCTTTTCCATAACAATAGTTCTTTTAAAAGAGCTGCGAAGGTAAATAAATTTCATCTAACTGGGAAGGACTGAATTCATCGCAATTACCCATATAAAAGCTATATTCGCAGCAATTTTTATACAATGAAAATCAGTTTGATTTGTTCCGGGTTGATCCTGTTGTTTTTGACTCAATCCTCTTCGGTTAAAGCGCAAGCGCACGTAAAAGATTCACTCCTGCTGGCCCCATTGGTGGGAGTTAGCTACAGTTACCAGCTTTCGGGAGGCGATTTAAAAAACGATTCGGAAATAATTCAAATGTTGGGGCCATCTTTTACTTAAAAACTAAATCCAATTGGCTGGTAGGGGCAGATTACTCTTACCTTTTCGGATCGAAATTAAAAGAAACAGGAATGCTCGATAGCATTAAAACCACCACTGGTTATGTGATTGATGCAAACGGACAGTATGCCGAAACACGTATGTTTGAACTCGGATACACAGCATCCGTAAAATTTGGAAAATTGTTTCCCTACCTTTCTCCAAATAAAAATTCAGGCTTTTTTTGTGTGGCAAGCGTGGGTATGTTGCAACATAAAATTCGTATCGAAGATATTGGTAACCGCTCTCCTCAACTCACTAAAGAATACCGCAAAGGCTACGACCGCCTTACTAATGGAATGTCGATTGGTGAATTTGTTGGGTATTTGTATTTAAGTAATAATCGCTTAATTAATCTTTATGGAGGATTTGAGTTCACTCAAGCATTTACTCAAAATCGCCGCTCCTATAATTTTGATACGATGGAACGGGATACCAAAAAGAGGAATGATTATTTATCCGGTTTTCGATTAGGTATAATTCTACCTTTATACAAGCGGGGTCCAATGGATTTTTATTACGATTAAGCAATTTAAAATTCGTTTATAGCCCTATAGCGACACTCAAATCACTATGCGAATCATTTATTCCTTTTTTATATTTTGCTATAACCTCAGTATACGGATTGCTGCTTTGGGGAATTCAAAAGCAAAGCGCTGGGTGGATGGAAGAGAAAACATTTTCGAATTGCTGGATGCTGCATTTAAAAACACCTCTCCTCTTACAAAAATTATTTGGATGCATTGTGCATCACTTGGTGAATTTGAGCAGGGCCGTCCTGTGCTAGAAAGGTTTAAAAAACATGAACCTGACACTAAAATATTTCTCACTTTTTTTCTCCTTCCGGTTACGAAATCCGAAAAACTATGCCGGAGCCGATTGGGTTTTTTACCTTCCCATTGATTCGAGAAAAATGCTAAACGCTTTATCGAGCTTGTTAATCCAACTATAGCCATATTTGTAAAATATGAGTTTTGGTACAATTATCTGGAGGAATTGTATCAAAAAAATCCCTTGCTATTTCATTTCCGTTAACATTCGTGGTGACCATTATTTTTTGAAATGGTATGGAAGCTGGGCACTCAATCAATTAAAAAAGTAACCCATTTTTTGTTCAAAACCAAAGCTCGGTTAACCTAATGGCAAATGCGGGAATTAAGCACTGCACCCTTGCCGGAGATACCCGATTTGACCGTGTGATAGAAATTTCAAAGCAAGCAAAAACATATCCCGAAATAGCCCAATTTTGCGCAAACAAAATCGTGTTAGTAGCAGGAAGCACTTGGCCCGAAGATGAAAAATTAATTGCAGCATGCCTACAAGCCCAACTCACAAAAAACACCTCCTTAAGATTAATAATTGCACCACACGAAATTGACGAAAGCAGCCTTCGCGCTACTGAATCCCTTTTTAAGCACTTAAAACTTGCGCGTTATTCTAACTTGAAAAATGTAGCATCTGAAAATTTAGAAGTGCTGCTAATCGATAACATTGGCATGCTTTCATCGCTTTATAACTATTCGAACATTTGTTATATCGGTGGCGGCTTTGGGCATGGGATACACAATATTTTAGAAGCTGCAGTTTTTGGGAAGCCCATTCTCTTTGGCCCACATTTTCAAAAGTTTGAAGAAGCCATTGAACTCATAAAGCGAGGTGGTGCCACCAGTATTTCAACTTTTGATGAACTAAATTCCCATTTAGCAGAATTACTAAGCAATGAAAACAAATATCGCGAACAATGCTTGATTTCTCAAGAATTTGTTCGCGATAATGCGGGAGCGGTGGAGCGGATTGTTAGTTTTCTATCCGCTTAAAAATATACCTTTATTTCATTAAGGTTAATCGGTAATGCTTTTCCGTATACGTTATGGTTGTATCCTTAAAAATTGCAGTAGCTGTTGGCTTATATTGGTACTGATTTACTATCGAATCCTTAACGTTAATAAAACACTTATTGTTAGCATCAATGCTACCCTTACCATTAAAATAATGCCTTACTTGAATTCTATTGAAATTGTCTATTACAACTACTTCCAATCCAAATTTTTCAACAGATGCCGGGCTTTTAACAACACTAACTGTTCCATTTAATTTGTTAATATATGCTGACATTATATATTTAGTTTTATTTAGGTAATTATTTTTCAACCAAAAATTGCCAAATATCAAATTCCAATTGTAGATAGTTGATGCAGTCATTGTTTGCGTATAATCAAGGGAATCAATTCCATTACCTAATGAGTCGAGATTTACTTGATGCAATTGATATAAACCTGCCAAGCTTTTAGAAAAATTGTTCACCTTCACTTTTCTTATTATCGATGCTCTATTACCGGCATTATCATAAGCAGTATACTTTACTTCGTTGGAACCAACTTTAGTTAAGTAAATTGAATTGGTTATTAAAGGCACCAATTCACCATCTTCTTCATCATAAGCAGTAGCCCCAAATTCAACATAATAAGTTGAATCAAGTGTTATTAAAGAATCACCTATGAGGCTAAGAACGGGATCAATTCTGTCCTCCTTCTTTTTACATGATTGAAACATAAACAGTCCAATAATGAGAGCCGAAAGTACAATGATGTGCAATTTTTTCATTTTACGCTGTATAGGAAAATACAAATATTTATTCAATAACAAGTTTTTGATTTCTAACAACATTTCCTGCAGTAAGTTTTATAAAATAAATTCCCTTTGCAAGATTTGCTCCTTCAACTGTAAAATTATTAATACCAGATTTCCCTTTTGTGAAAGTTGAATAAACTTCCTTTCCAGCCAAATCAAAAAGTTGAATGTTGCAATCTGAATTATTATCCAAAGCATATAATAATTGAAATGAGCCGTTGCTTGGATTAGGATAAGCATTAAAAGGGATGGATGTGTTAGTAGCATTATTTATTGCAAGGATTAAACCGCCGTTCAAATTAAAACGCTTAACAAATTCTTGAAAATACAAATTCGCAATATTGGCATCATGCACGATTACAGTATTCTCATCATTTTTTTGATCGGCGCCATTGCTCCAGTTATGTGATCCCGTTAATACCAAAGGATCTGAGGCTAAATTTGATTGATCCACAATGGCATATTTACTGTGCATAATACCACCTTGATTGTATTTTTTAGCTTTTACACCAATGGCACCACGTACAATTTGCCATGATACATTTGGTTGGCCAGCGCTGCCAGTATCATTCGTAAGAAAATAACATCCAACACCGGCTTGATTTGCATTCGAAATTGCATACGCCAAATCGTTTCGTGTCATGATCATAATTTCCACTTCAATATCACTACTTGCAGAATTTAATGTTTTAATAATTTGAGAATTAGTTCCATCCGTTGGACTAAAATACTGCTCAACACGTTTACCTCCAATTAAAAACTCATGCACTGTATTGTCTGATTTAAAGGGTCCAAACTTAGCTGCACTTAAATTCGGTTGTAAACCTGTATCTCCAAACATTTCATTAAACTCTATTTTGTAAGAACGACAAAGTGTTTGATCTTGGAAGATGATAATATTTTGATTATCGGTATTAATTTGACCATCGGTCCAATTGCATGAACCAGTCCATAAGATACAATCATTCGGGTCAGCTGAATTACCATCAATAATCATAAATTTATTATGCATAATACCATAAGCTGAAGAGGTTGGACTAGAAATACGGCCAATGGCAGCATTAAGGTTATTAAATCCAAAATTATCTGCAGTTCCATCATAAATTCCACGAATCCTTACCCCTCTGTTGTAAGCGTTATTTAACGCAGTAGAAATATTTGAAATTCCATTATTGTTAAAGTTATAAATGGTGAAATCAATGGTGTATTTAGCTCTATCAATGTAAGCGATTAAGGTATCATCTGTCAAATTTGCTAATTGAATTGCATGATTCGTTGATGAATTTGCTTGCAAAGTGTCAACACTTCTATTAAAATATACTTTAATATCTCCTGTTGAATTTGATACGGTTCCAAATAATCGAATACCTGAATAGGCAGTATCAGTACCGTTTAAAGAAAAAGCTTGTGCATAATAGATCGTTCCTGGAGTAAGTCCAGTGGCAATAACAGTGTTTGCTGTACCGGCAAAAGTTCCAGAAATTGTTCCTAATTCAAGAGCACTGGTTAATCCATATTTAATATAGGATTGTGTTGGAGTAACATTGCTTGACCAATCAATTTGAAATCCACTAGTTGAGAGGTTGGAGGCACTTAACTGAGTTGTTACACTAATCCCATTGGCTGCTATTAAATCATTAAGATCACGCGGCAATAACTGATAACCTGTCAAGCATCCACTTGAAGTTATTGGAGGACAAAATTGCGACATTATACCTCTAATAGAAACAATTCCAGCAGGAATAAGTGTTCCTACTAATGGATTTCCTGTACCAACTCGAATAGCTCCCGTTTGACCACCGCTTGAATAGGTATAATTTGTATTACCCGCAAAAGAGGTTCCACCTGCAGCAAATGATGCATTGTCAATTTGGACTAACTCGCCTTCATAGGCTTCCGAAACTTGGCTAGGATTAATTATTGTTCATTAAGGACTCTTCCTGTAATTGTAACTGTACTACCAACTGGTGCAGTACGTGCAACAGAAATTTGTGCGAAAGTAACAGGTGCTGAACAAAGTAGTAAAGCCAAGCCTAAGATAATTTTTTTCATGTTGTATATATTAATTATTATTTATTTTAAAGTTAGAAAGACAATTTAATGGATGCCACATATTTTCGGCCTACGCCAAAAAACACTAATGCAGAATTGGCGTCGTACCCTAATCCATTTTGTGCATCACTAATATATTTTGTGTTCAAAACATTTGTTACACCTAAAGAAAACGAATAACGTATTGATTTTTGACCTTTAACTTCATAGCCAGTAAATGCATCAAATAAGCCATAATTTGGCATTTTCCAGGATTCCATATTAGCATGTGCTTCATCCAGCAAATCAGGTCTAAAGCTTGCATAATTTTTTCCAAAGAATGTAAATCGAGCTTTAACATACAAATCCTTAAAAAGTTGATATTTCAAACTTGTAGAATATTGAAGTTGCGCGGCATTTCCAACATGAACATTTTTTGAATAATAATAAATTGTTCTTAGTGCTCTTCCGGTGACTTCATCATAAATTGTCACGGAATCGTCTGATTTATAACGCCAATCACCAAGTGAGAATGCATTTTCCCAATCTAGTTTTTGAGGTATTATTTTAAAATTAGTTTCAAGTTCAATCCCTTTATGTAGTGCATTAATTTTATTCAATCGGTAATTAATCGTTTCCTCATCACTAATTGGAATTTGAACTGAAGCATCTGCCGGTTTATTCTTCCATTGTGTGCGATAGATATTTAAGATAGCCGAAAAGCTATTGTATTTTATTCCATATCCTAACTCAATACCTAAAACCTTTTGATCATCGGTGTTGTAAGCTATTCGATTGCCCGATGTTTCAAATACATTGTTAAATCGTGGCGCAATATTTAAATACCCCACATTTAAATACGCATTTTGGTGATCATTGAGATTATAATTCGCTCCCCCTTTAACAGTGTAATTATAAAATGTTTTTTCAGGTGTTTCAGAATACCTTGCTTCAGGTGAATCGATTGTATATGATTTTGCGCCTACAATATAGCTATCAGATAACCCAATAAAGGGAATATTATTTGTAATGTAGGTTGTATCATTTGAAGTGCGAATAATTGCTCCTTCTGTTGCTTTGGTGGATAATTCGCCGTTGTAAAAAAATGTTTCTCCATAACCAACCATTGTTGGAAATATCTGACCATCTATCACCAAATCTTTTCTTAAAAATTTATCTACTCTTTTGAATTTCGATTGTGAGCCAGATAGCGTAATAAATACTGATAATTTGTCTAATTTATATTCTACTTGTCCAAAAATTCCTTTCCATTTAACATGCCCTTCGTAATTGAAAGCTATTTTATCACCAACTACTTTTTGGTTATTCGCAATTGATTGATTCTGATCTGCACCATCAATAAAATAATTACCGCCAATTAAGTCATAAACCTTACGATAGTGGTAGCCTGTATAGTTTCTTAAGTCTATACCTAACATAATATTAATCTTGTCGTTGAGCTGGTAATTGGCAGTTGACAATAACCCATACCAATTGTGATTATTTGTATTGCTACCTAGTATTACCTTTGATTCCTTATTCAAATTTGAATTATAAATGGATTGAAAATTAATTTCACCATTAGGGGCATCATTGGTAATTCCACCCACATTAGAAGTTCCCCCACCTTTTCCAATAGATAAATAAGCGACAGTAGTAATATACAATCTTCGATTAACATTCCAAGAATCATTAATACTCATTAAGGGTTTGTGAAAATAATTTACACGCTCATTTTTAACTACATGGTTTAAATCCACATCATCATATTCGCCCCAATGTTGGTTGTATCTTAACCCTCTAGGAAATTTACCTAAGCTAGTTGGACTGTAAAATGAGTCAACATTACAGTTGAGCTTTTCAGCCGTTTCCTTATCATATTCTGCGATTGATAGTTTAAAGGAGCGCTGACCATGCTTTTGTGGAGCTCCGTTAATTCCTGCAGAAACCAAGTGCTTTCCTAGGCGCACCTGTCCTTTAAAAAAATAGCTATATGCTTCCGTCCAAGTTCCATCCACCCAACCATCTCCTTGCTTGGAAGATAATGCGAGCGTAAAACCAAATCTATTGTTAATTAATCCTGAATTGTAAGATAAAGCAGTCTTTCGGTAATTGTTGTTACCAAATTCCTGACGAAGGCTACCTTGCATTTTACCATCAATACCTCTTGTAATGGTATTCATTGTGCCACCCACTGAGGCTACAGCTAATTTTGATGCCCCCAATCCGCGCTGAACCTGAACACTTCTAGTGATATCACCTAAGCCATCCCAGTTGCTCCAAAAGACAGCCCCATTTTCCATATCATTTACCGGCACACCATCAACCAAAACAGCCATGTTTTCCTGACTGAATCCCCTTAGTGTTATCCTAGAATCACCACTACCCCCACCTTGTTCTGTGGCATACACACCTGGGGTTGAATTCAAAATCATCGGCAAATCTCTTGAACCTAACTCTTCCTGAAGTTTTATTGGATTAATTGTCGAAAATGCTACTGGCGTTTCGCGTGTTCGGGCTACATCTGCTTGTATTACAACCTCTTTTAGCACTCTTGTTTCCAAAGACGCATTTACTACAACTGAATTTCCTGCAATTTTTACTTTAAATTTTTGAGATTCAAAACCCACATAAGAGATTGTAACGGTATACTCTCCATCTTCAACACTTAGCGTATACTTTCCGTCTAAATCCGTTGTTACCCCTTTTCCTTCTCCAACCATAACACTCGCTCCAATAACTGTTTCACCGGTAGTGTTATCTTTTACAACACCTTTAATTGTTCCTTGAGCAAAAAGTTGTAAGGAAAAAAAAGTCAATAAAATGGAAAGAAAGTGCTTATTCATATAATTAGGTTCAAATAAAAATGCTAATGGGGCTTAGTAAGTCCATTAGCATTTCTAATTTTTATTAAATGATTATTGTATAGTTATTTTTTTCATTGATTTTGTGCCGTCTTTCATTCTCACAGCAACAAAATAAAGTCCTTTAGGATATGAAGAAGTATTAAGTGTAAATGTTTTATTCAAATCATTTCCAGCAAATTCAGCCACTTTTTTTCCTAATTCATTAAATAATTCTATTGTACTTATTGACTCCTTTGCTCTAATATATACTATTGAGTTTGTTGAAGGATTAGGATAAATACTAACAGAAGTATTTCCTTTTTTCATTTCATTTAATCCTAAAGTACAAAGGCAACTATGATGACCCAAACTATCGAAAGTGTTTTTTGGTAAAGTATCCCATTCAGCTAAAGCATAAAAAGTAGCAGTATCAGGATTAACAGAAACGCCTGATTGCACTCCGTAACTTCTTGTAAGCGTGCGATCCTTAGTTAGATAAGTACCAACTCCTGTATAATATGGTGGGGTATCAGTCCATGCTCCAGAACCTGCAATTCCATTACCATCCAAAGGACGTTCACCTCTACATCCAAAAATATCTACATCCTCCCAAACTCCTCCTGCACCGCTTTTCTGAAGAGATAATGCATCATCTCCATTAAAACTTACACATTTGGAACCTTGCACCGCTGCGTTATAAACTGGACTGTAAAATCCACCTTGACCCATAGTTTGTAAATTATTTGCAATTGTCAGTAAATTTGCAAAAAGAATGGTATCCACAGCTGGAGCACCAACTACTCTTCTATCTAAAAACACAGTGTAGGTTTCACCGGAAGCAATTGTTCCCGTAAGTGGTTGCACATAATCTCCGGTTGCAGGAACAACATCACTATTGGTTGAACCATTGCTCCATCTCACAATTCTATAATTACCGGTTAAAGTAATAGTACTTGGTGTTGGATTAAAAATTTCAAGAGCTTTATTATTGTAAGTTCCTTCTACATATTCAGAAAAGAACAACTCACTGCATTGCGCATTCGCTAGCGTTGCAAAAGCTCCAATTGTAAAAATTGTAAGTAAAAATTTTTTCATTTTTTTTTAATTTAGATATTTTATTTTGTTTGACTTTCTTGCTGAAAAAGCGGTTTTAAGATGCTAGGTAAACAGAATTAATTTACATAGTCTTTTAGGGTAATCACTTTCTTGATGTGTGCAAATGTATAATATTTTATACCTAAAACAAGCCATTCGGCTTTTTAACAATTTGTTCTTAGTTTAGAAACATTTTCCTTACAAATTGGCTGTTATAGCTCATTTTGATAAGCTAAATTTAACACTAAATGTGGACTTGCTGCATTTAAATATTATCCACCATTTCCTTCACCATTTTTGGCAAATCAAATTTTGGTGCCCAATTCCAATCCTTTCTAGCATAAGCATCGTCAATGCTTCCCGGCCAGCTATCTGCAATTGCCTGACGAAAATCCGGTGCATAATCAATGCTGAATTGAGGATAGTAATTCTTAAGCTCCGCTGCGATTTCCTTGGGTGTAAAATCCACACCACTAATGTTATAGCTTGAACGAATCTTAACCTTATCTGCATCTGCCAGCATAATATTTACAGTAGCATCAATGGCATCGGGCATATACATCATGGGCAATCGGGTTTCTTCCGAAAGAAAACAGGTGTACTTCCCTGCCTTTTTCGCTTCGTGAAAAATATGCACAGCATAATCTGTCGTACCTCCGCCCGGTGCGCTTTTCCAACCAATTAATCCCGGATAACGCAAACTGCGCACATCTACTCCATATTTTTGAAAATAATATTCGCACCAACGTTCTCCGGTTTGTTTGCTTATTCCATATACTGTATTCGGTTCCATTACAGTATATTGCGGGGTATTGAGCTTCGGGGTTGTTGGTCCAAATACAGCTATAGAACTTGGCCAATACACTTTTGAAATGTGCTTTTCCTTTGCTAAGTCTAAAACATTAAAAAGCCCGTTCATGTTAAGATCCCAGGCAAATTTTATGTTTTTTTCGGCAGTAGCGCTCAAGAGCGCGGCAAGTAAATATATTTGTGTGATTTTATATTGCTGCACCACTTCGAAGATGCGCTTGGCATTCAGTACATTCAGGGTTTCATAAGGTCCAAATTGACGTAAGGTTTCTTTGTCGGCATCTTTTATATCGGCTGCTATTACATTGCTGTGGCCATATATTTCGCGCAAGCGCATCACTAATTCCGTTCCGATTTGCCCGTTTGAGCCAATCACTAAAATTCTTTCCGTATCTGCCATTTGGGTTACTAAATTTTTGTCAAAAATATAAAAATTGAGCATCCCGAATTATTTATTCTTTAGCACACTGCCTTCAAACCTGGTTGCACAGAATAGCCCAATTGAGCCATTTTTAAATGGAGTGCCTTACCTTAAGAATGCGCCATTCCACGCTGACAAAATCATTTTTTCAAAAAGTTGAAAGCCCTATCTTTGCGCGCTAAACCAAGACGCATTCCAAATGATTTTGCACAACCGTGTAAATAAAAAAGAACTTAAAGAGCGCTTAATGAAGGAAACTATTAAGCGCATTACACTTTCCTTTTATCGCTATGTAAAGATTGAAAACCCTGAATTGCTTCGGGATGAAATGTTTAAACAATGGTCGGAATTAAAGGTGTTTGGTAGAATTTATTTTGCACACGAGGGGGTGAACGCTCAACTGAGCGTGCCGGAAAGCAATTTCGAGCAATTTAAAACACAGCTGTATGCCGATAAACGTTTTGAAAATGCTCCCTTTAAAATTGCGGTAGAAGACGACGGAAAATCTTTTACAAATTATCCGTAAAAGTACGCGAAAAATTGTTGCTGATGGTTTAAAAGACGATACGTTTGATGTGAGCAATGTAGGAAAACACCTCACTGCTAAAGAATTTAACGAAGCGCTCGAATTGCCCGAAACCATTGTGGTAGACATGCGCAACCACTACGAAAGTGAAATCGGCCATTTTGAAAAAGCCATTTGTCCGGATGTAGATACTTTTAGAGAAGAACTTCCCTTGGTGTTGGATATGTTGAAAGGAAAGGAAGACAAAAAATTATTACTGTATTGCACCGGTGGCATACGTTGTGAAAAAGCCAGTGCATTTTTTAAGCACCATGGTTTTGAGGATGTGAACCAATTGCACGGAGGTATTATAGATTATGCCCGACAAGTAAAAGCCGAAAACCTGGAAACCAAATTCCGTGGTAAAAATTTTGTGTTTGACGAACGCATGGGCGAAAAAATTGGCACCGAAATTATTTCCCACTGCCACCAGTGTGAAGCACTCTGCGATACACATGTAAATTGCGCTAACGACGATTGCCATTTACTTTTTTTACAATGCCCCGAATGTGCTAAAAAAATGAAAGGATGTTGCTCTGAAGCCTGCATGAAAATCATTGAACTCTCAGAAGAAGAACAGCGAAAAATCCGCAAAGGCCGTAAAAAAGAAGATTCTCTTTCAGTGTATAAAAGTCGATTACGTCCTAATTTAAAAGAGATGCTGAGTAATGGGAATGTTACTTATTTGCATAATTCGGATAGGCTATAAGTTCAGGAGGAATTGCTTATTTTTACAATCAACTTATAACCTATTACTGAAAAAGATAAATATGAGAGTTTTATTAGATATAAAAGACAATAAAGCAATGCATTTATTAGAAGTGCTTAAGGGCTTACCTTATGTAAAAACCACAACTATCAGTGAGGAAAAGGGGTTATTAATGGACGAGATAAAAGAAGCTGTCGAAAATCTGAAATTGGTTCGACAAGGAAAACTCAAAAGCAAGGCCTGCAAAAGATTTGCTGAATGACTTATAATATTTTTGCTTTACCTCCCTTTGAAAAGCAATTAAAACGCTTAGTTAAGAAGTATCCATCCTTAAAAAAAGAATACGCTGAACTCCTTGTCTCATTGGAAAAATCTCCGGAGCAAGGTACCAAATTGGGAAACAACTGCTATAAAATTAGAATTGCAATTGCTTCAAAAGGGCGTGGTAAATCTGGTGGAGCAAGGTTAATAACAACTCTTGTTATCAAAGACAAAATTGTGTATTTACTTGCCCTTTATGATAAATCGGAAATAGCAAGTATCAGTGATAGCGAGTTAAAAGCACTATTGAGTTTTATTCCAAAACAATGAGTTATAGCAATTGAAAGTTTGCTAAAGACATAAAACTACTGTTTCACAATTTTTCCTGCCAATTTTCTCCTTAAAAAGATATACCCCATCCGGCAATGATTCCACTTGCCAATCAAAAGTAGCACTAGAAATAGTTTTTGAATCAATAAGTTTCCCGTCTGAATTGAACAATTCAATTCTACCCAGCGGTTTTGCATTGCTACTTTTCAGTTGTACTGTTTGATGCACAGGATTAGGATACAGTTGCATTTTTTCATTTGCATGGATAGCATTAACTCCAACTGGAGTTACCGTTAAGATTACTGTATTGGTAACCACGGCAGTATTGTAATCGAAGTAAATATTCGCTGTATTAGATATTTGACTAAACATTATTAGATTGGGCATTTTGGCTTTATCTTGAATTTTACAAAACCATGTGAAGCCGCCTCATTCACATTGCTGTCGGGCAAAAGAATGTTGGCAAAATACCATTTAGCAATGCCATGTTCCACCCAAAAATTGCTGTATGGGAGGATGAAACTAATTGAATGCTTGCCACATCCAAGTCATTAGAAAGTGTATCTGTAACTAAAACCGAAAAAGCAGTATCTGTTCCTGTATTTTGAAAGCGAATTACATATTCTAAATATTCATTTTGGGTGGGAGCAATAAATTCCGGGACTTACTGATTTGTCGTTGGGATCGCCGGAACCCTCACAATTTCGTAAGAGATGCAATGATTATTTTGTGGAGTGGAATCTCCTACAAGTGGCATTATCCATGCTTCCGGATTTACAATTGTTCCACTATGGCCGTTGCTGAAACAGAATCTAAAACTGAAATAAAACCTCCCTCAAAAAGGGTTTAAAGTTCCGATATTCCAAAATAAGGTATCGCCATTTGTTCCGGTTGAAGCAGGAGTGGAAGTCAAATTTGATAATGAAGCAGGTTTCAGATATTTTATAATAACATTCGATAGCGTTTGTGTTCCAACATTTTCATAATGAATTGTGCTTGCGACTTTGAAACCTGAACGAAAACGATTATGGGGTGTGATATCGATTTTTAAATCCTTTGACATACAATTGGATTGAAGGCCAAAAAATATTGTATCCACATGATTAATCGTTATATGTGATGTTTGCTGAGATGGGGTAGTTGTGGAAAAATACTCGGGATGCTTACCTGAAATGTGACATTTCCTGTATCACATAAAGCTGTAAAAAACCATTACCATCACATTGTGCTGAGAAATTTTCAGAATATTTTATCTTAAGATTCATTCCCCTTTCTACACTATCCTTAATTCCATTTGCATTATTATCATTAAAAACAAAGCCCTGCATATATAAGGAAAATTACATGTTGTAAAGGATGAAGAGCAAGGTGGAATATTAAACGGAATGAAAGTGAGGTCCACCGGTATGTTAGGTAGACAAGTAACTAAAGTGTTTTTAAAAATAAAAGTGTTCATGTGTGCATCTGGCAGCAAAGGAAGGCAAGATATAGGATTATCAGAACAATCTAAAGTCCATAAATACATGGAGGAGGAAAGAGTTGGCAAACTTGTAATCATATTATGGTGACAATAAATCTCATTTGCGTATTGATTTAATGGAGGTAGTGATGTGATTGAATTATAATTGCAACTCAAGTATTCTAAATTTAGAGGAAAAGCAGGAATTGTTGAAAGTTGATTATTATCGCAAGCGAGAATATAAAGGCCGCTGGATAATGCGGGAAGGCTTGACAAATTATTATTCATGCAATATAAAGATCCTAAAGAATTAGGAAGCGAGGGTAAAACTGTAAGTTGATTAAAAGAACACTCTAGGCCATCCAATTTTTGTGGTAGATTGGGTAACCATGTCAGTTGGTTATATGCAAATGAGCAAATTCGCAATGAATCTGGAAGTGCTGGTAGTGAAATAAGTTGATTATTATCCGCAATAATAGTCCTTAAGAAATTTGGAAAGGGTGGAAATCCGTTAAGATTATTTCCGGTGCAATTAGGTAAATGAGTGAGTCTGGAAGCGCAGGTAAATTTAATAAATTGTTATTCGTACAATACAATTTTTTAGAGAATTAGGGAGGACTGGTAAATAAGTTAATTGATTTCTGCTACAGTTCAATTCCGTTAATGAACTTGGTAGAGGAGGCAGATATAATAACGAATCATTCTTACAAATTAGTTTTAACAATGAACTTGGCAATACAGGAAGATTCGCTAATGTATTGTTACTACAATCCATAATATTCAAAAAACCTGGTAATGCTGGAAGATTCGTAATTTGATTGCTTTGGCACCATAATTCTTTTAATGAATTTGGTAATGAAGGTAAACTGGTCAATTGATTACCACCACAATATATGATGGCTAATGAATTTGACAATGTTGAAAGGCTCGTTAAATGATTAGCTTCACAATATAGTTTTGTAAGTGAATTGGGTAATTGTGGAAGGATGGATAACGAATTGCTGCTGCAATTACACAACTAGTGAACTTGGAAATGTAATAGTTGTGAGTTGGGTATTTCTGCAATCAAGGTACTTTAATGAATCTGGAAGGTTGTTGATAGTTACTAATGGATTGTTCCTACAATCTAAATATTGCAATGAACTCGGAAGGAATGAAAGATCTGTCAAGGAATTATTCACGCAAATCAATCTTTTAAACTATCGGTTATTCCAAAGTAGTTTGTTATTGGGTTTCCGCTTATATTTAAGGTCCCAAGCGATTTAGCAAACTCAATTCCACTAATATCTTGGATATTTCGGTTGGAAATATCCAATGAAGTGTCGTACATCATCTGAATACATTGAGAACTTAAAGAATCGCCGGATTGAAAACAAAAGGGATAAAGCTGTTTTAATCTTACTCTAAAATTCGCATCCGGTACCCAAAAATTCTGAGCAATCAAATTCACTTAGCAAACAAAAAATAAATAGGGGAAGGATGGTTTTATTTTTCATGGGCTGCATTTGCACTAAAATTAGTCATTTAAATTATAACCCCTTAAAACACTTTTAGCAACCAAAAAAAGGCAAGTCAGTCTGAGCGGAGTCGAAGACCAAGTACTATGCATTTTCACATCGCGTATGGTCGCCCTTCGACTACGCTCAGGGTGACCGAACGAACATTCAGATTGACCGAATGTGTAATTCAGTGGATCTAAATTAGGATAATAAATCCCCAAATTTCATTGTTGCATCAAGCTATACAAAATTGTAACTTCGTGGCTTCAAACCACAGCCCATGCCAATCTATCACAAACTCGGAAATATTCCGCAAAGCGGCACACTCAATTTAAGAAAGCCGATGGAGGCTATTATTACGAACAACTTTTTGGTACCGAAGGGTTTAATGGGCACTCCTCCCTCCTGTATCAGGTGCATCGCCCCACGCAGGTAAAAGAAATTCTTAAATCGGTGAATGTTGCTCCTAAGATTGCCATCGATAAAAATATAAAAGCCTTACTTTTAAAAGGCTTTGATGTAAAACCAAAGGAAGATTTTTTAGACAGCCGCAAAGCCATGCTCGTGAATGCTGATTGCATTATAGGTTTGGCTGCACCTCAAAAATCTATGACTTCGTATTTTTATAAAAATGCAGATGCGGATGAACTGATTTTTGTGCACAAAGGAAAAGGAACGCTGCGTACTTTTATGGGGAATATTCCTTTTGAATATGGCGACTACCTTATCATTCCGCGCGGCATGATTTATCAAATGGAATTTGAAACAAGTGAAAATCGTTTATTTTATGTGGAGTCCCATGCGCCCTTTTATACGCCCAAACGTTACAAGAGCAGCTCCGGTCAATTGTTAGAACATTCTCCCTTTTGTGAGCGCGATTTTAAATTACCGCTGCAACTCGAGACATACAATCAAAAAGGTGACTTTTTAATTAAGATTAAAAAGGAAAATATGTTGCACGAAGTGGTGTATGCTACGCATCCCTTTGATGTGGTAGGTTGGGATGGCTATAATTTTCCTTTCGGTTTCAGCATACATAATTTTGAACCCTTAACTGGACGTGTTCACCTGCCGCCACCGGTGCATCAAACATTTGAAACTTCTACCTTTGTGGTATGTTCGTTTTGTCCGCGTTTGTATGATTATCATCCGCTAAGTGTTCCCGCACCTTACAACCACAGCAATATTGATAGCGATGAGGTATTATATTATGTGGATGGTGATTTTATGAGCCGCAACAACATTGAGCAAGGACATATTACCTTACATCCAAAAGGAATTCCCCACGGTCCGGCACCCGGCGCAATGGAAAGAAGTATTGGTCAAAAAGAAACGCAGGAGTTAGCAGTAATGGTAGATACTTTCAGACCTTTAATGGTAACGGAAGAAGCAATGGGAATTGATGACGGGAAATACTACAAATCCTGGCTGGAATGATTGGTTGATAAGCTGATTAGCCGATTAGCCGATGGGTGGATTTGTGGATTAGCTGATTGGCCGATGTTGGGATAAGTTGATTATTGGATATGATTATTGGATGATTTTGCGATTTTGATTGTAGTTGATTTGGGGGTTTTATTTTTATTTGAAAAAAAAATTGTCCTCAAAATGTCAGAGAATCCAAAATACAAGAACAATCTAATTGTTAAACTAACTTTTGATTTTTCAATTAACATAATTAGTTTTACTGAATACTTAGAAAATCTCAAAAAGTACAATTTAAGTAATCAACTTTTCAGATCAGGAACAAGTATCGGAGCAAATGTTAAAGAGGCGCAAAATGCTGAGAGCAAAGCAGATTTTATTCATAAATTAAAAATAGCAGCGAAAGAAGCTGATGAAACAGAATATTGGCTATTACTTTGCGAACATTCAAAATCATATCCTGATTCAGTAGAATTACAAGAGCAGTTAACGATTATCAGAAAAGTGTTAAATAAAATAATAGGATCATCAAAAAAATAAAATCATTAAGAATTAATACCGGCTAACAAATCAACAAACTAATTTTTCAACAAATTGGCTAATTGGCTAATAGGCTAATAGGCTAATCAACTAATCAAAAAACATGGAAATAAAAAATGTAGAATACGGTTTAGAAAAAATATTTGAAGGAGCACAAGATTTTCTTCCCTTATTAGGAACCGATTATGTGGAGTTTTATGTAGGAAATGCAAAGCAAGCAGCGCATTTTTACAAAACCGCTTTTGGCTTTCAATCCTTCGCATATAAAGGTTTGGAAACAGGAAGTAAAGAGTATGCTTCTTATGTGTTGGCACAAGATAAAATCCGCATTGTGCTTACTACTCCGCTTAATTCCAAGTCGCCCATTAATGCACATCTTGCCAAGCATGGCGATGGTGTGAAAGTAATTGCACTTTGGGTGGAAGATGCTACTAAATCATTTGAGGAAACCGTAAAGCGTGGAGCTAAACCCTTTATGGAACCAACTGTTGAAATGGATGAACACGGTGAAGTAGTACGTTCCGGAATTTACACCTATGGCGAAACCGTTCACATGTTTGTAGAACGTAAAAATTACAAGGGAGCTTTTCTTCCCGGATTTCAACCTTGGAAATCGGATTATAATCCTACTTCGGTTGGCCTAAAATTTATTGATCACATGGTTGGAAATGTAGGCTGGGGCGAGATGAACCAATGGGTTAAATGGTATGAAGAAGTAATGGGTTTTGTGAATTTTTTATCGTTCGACGACAAACAAATCACCACCGAATATTCCGCGTTGATGAGTAAGGTAATGAGCAATGGAAATGGCAGAATTAAGTTTCCTATAAATGAGCCGGCCAAAGGAAAAAAGAAATCGCAAATTGAAGAATACATCGATTTTTACGAAGGCCCTGGCGTGCAGCACATGGCTATTGCAACCGATGACATCATCAAAACTGTGATGGAATTAAGAGCACGTGGAGTTGAGTTTTTATCCGCTCCGCCACATGCCTATTACGAGGAAATTCAAAAAGATTAGGTAAGCACATGGACATGATGAAAGAAGATATGACCGTTATTGAAAAACTGGCTATTCTCGTAGATGCCGATGAAGACGGATATTTACTTCAAATTTTTACCAAGCCTCTGGAAGATAGACCTACCGTATTTTTTGAGATTATTCAGAGAATGGGAGCCAAAGGATTTGGTGCCGGAAATTTTAAAGCGCTATTTGAATCCATCGAAAGAGAGCAAGAAAAACGAGGAACTTTATAAAAGTTTTATCCACAAAAAAAGCCCGCAACGTATATACGTAGCGGGCTTTTTTTATATCTATTTGATTAATCCTCAAATACCCAAATCATTTTTTCTTTCTCTACCAGCTCAGTAAACTTTCCAAAGAAACGGGTAGCTTTCACACTGCGATCGTCAATCCAATGGTAGTTACCACCTCTTGGTTTTCCAAACATAATTCCATGGTATTTAAAACCATTGTCTTTTAACCATTGTTCAGTGTAGGCACGATGCGCTTCTAAACGCGAAGTAAAAAAAGTAATGATGTGGCCTTCGTTGTACCATTTATTAATTAATTCTTTTGCATCCGGGTAAACCGCTGCAGTAAGCATACGCTCCGGTTCTTCATTGGGGATATCGTCGCAAATAGTGCCGTCGATATCAATCAAATAATTCTTAACATTCTCGGGTAGCGTTGGACTAATTTTTTTACCGTCCTTGTCGAATGAGTCTTTTAATAGCATGTTGGTTTTTTGAAAAAAATAAGCTGCGAAGATACGAAAAAAAGAGTTTAAAATAAGGATTTATTAAACCTTCGGAACAGATATAATTTTAGCCATTTTGTACTTCATTAAATCTGTTGGAGTGAATGAAACACTTGGCAAGAGGTATTACATGCCATGAACCTTTTTTTACATAGCTCTGGTAGATTTAAAGAAAATAAAACTCCAATTCTAAAAGCAAAAGCCAAACACACAGACTTCGTGTATCAATTAATCAACATAAGTTTCTTTAATTACAGCTTTTATTTTTGAAATTTCCTTTTCCGTTAAGCTGTCATAGGTTTTTACAATTCTTATTCTGTCAACACCTCTAATTTGGTCTAAAACAACCCAACCTTTTGTCTTGTTATGTTTTACTTCTACTCGAGTTGGATAGGGTCGTGAACTGGTTGTCATTGGTGCCACAACAATTGTCTGCAAATACTTATTCATTTCGTTTGGAGAAATGATTACACAAGGTCGAGTTTTTTTCATTTCACTCCCTTGTGTTGGGTCTAAATTGATCAAAACAATTTGATATTGTCTTAATTCCATTCTTCAAGATTTTCGTCTTCAAAAATGTCGGCCATTAAAAGTTTGTCCTCTCCATTTTCGTGCATTTTTTTGAATGCTTTATCCCAACCCTTTCGTGGTGAACTTGTCGGTTTTATTATTATGTACCCTTTTTCTAAGATTAACTCAACTGCATCTTTGATATTATACTTTTCAAGTATTGCTTTGCCAAGCCTAATTCCTTTTGAGTTCCCAATTGGTATTACTGCTATATTCATTGTGTTTATAATGTAATTACAAAGTAAGCACATTAATTTTAGTTTTCCAAATTTTATTTCTATAATTCTAATTGTCTTGGACTGCTAAAATTATTATAAAAAATCACACAGGGTGGTTTTGCCGCTATCCAAGTGAAGTGAATACTATGCTAACTTTATGCTTAACTCCTTCAACTGCTCCTGAGCAATCACCGAAGGAGAATCAATCATCACATCACGCCCTGAATTATTTTTTGGGAAAGCAATAAAATCGCGAATGGAATCAGAACCTCCGAAAAGTGAGCAAAGACGGTCGAAACCGAAAGCTACTCCCCCATGTGGAGGCGCACCAAATTCAAATGCATTCATTAAGAAACCAAATTGTGCTTGCGCATCTTCCTTTGTAAAACCAAGCACTTCAAACATTTTGGCCTGT
This sequence comes from Bacteroidota bacterium, assembly GCA_016721765.1. Classification (NCBI taxonomy): domain Bacteria; kingdom Pseudomonadati; phylum Bacteroidota; species Bacteroidota bacterium. The sequence continues at coordinate 1,678,275 of JADKHO010000001.1, read as the reverse complement.
AATTCTTTGTTGTGAATGCGTATGGAGCCCCCTCCTACTTCTACTCCATTAATTACCATATCGTAAGCATTGGCGCGTACTTCCCCGGGATTATTTGCTAACATTTCAATATCTTCGGGCTTAGGTGAGGTAAAGGGATGGTGCATAGCATGCCAGCGTTTTGTATCTTCAGCCCACTCCAGCAATGGAAAATCAAGCACCCACAAGCAACGGTATTCATCCGTTTTACGCAGACCTAAGCGATTTCCCATTTCAAGTCGAAGTTCACTCATGGCCTTGCGGGTTTTATTTTTTTCACCTGCCAAAAGCAACATCAAATCACCGGGTTGTGCATCAAATGCAGTGACCCAATTTTTTAATTCTGCTTCAGAATAAAATTTATCTACCGATGATTTTACTGTTCCATCTGGATTGCAGCGCGCATAAATGAGTCCTGTTGCTCCAATTTGCGGGCGCTTTACAAATTCGGTTAATTCATCCAATTGCTTTCGAGTATACTCAGCAGCTCCTTTCGCACAAATTCCAACTATCGTCTCAGCATCATCAAACACTTTAAAATTCTTACCTTTTACAATTTCATTCAACTCCAAAAAGCGCATGTCAAAACGAATATCCGGCTTATCGTTGCCATAGTATTTCATCGCATCGGCATAGGTCATGCGCGGCATATCCGGAATATCAATTCCTTTTACAGATTTGAATAAATGCTTTACCATTCCTTCAAAAGTATTCAGAATATCTTCCTGTTCCACAAAGCTCATTTCACAATCAATTTGCGTAAATTCAGGTTGACGATCTGCGCGCAAATCCTCATCTCTAAAACATTTCACAATTTGATAATAGCGATCAAATCCACCCACCATTAAAAGCTGTTTAAAGGTTTGCGGGCTTTGCGGAAGTGCATAAAACTCACCCGGGTTCATGCGCGATGGTACTACAAAATCACGCGCTCCTTCAGGTGTCGATTTAATTAATACCGGTGTTTCCACTTCCAAAAAATTTTGTTTGTCTAAATACAAACGCGTTTCAATTGCCATACGGTGGCGGAGTTCCAAGTTTTTTCGAACTGCTTCCCTGCGCAAATCCAAGTAACGGTATTTCATGCGCAACTCATCTCCCCCGTCTGTATTTTCTTCGATGGTAAAGGGTGGAGTTTGAGAAGTTGTAAGAATGGTTAACTGCTCCACGATGATTTCAATTTCACCGGTATTCATCTTTAGATTTTTGTTGCTGCGTTCAGCAACTTTCCCAATTGCTTTTACCACAAACTCTCTGCCTAACTTACGTGCAGCCATACACAAGTCGGAATTGGTTTCAAGGTTAAACACCAACTGGGTGATTCCATATCTGTCGCGCAAATCCACAAAAGTCATTCCTCCTAAGTCACGCGATTTTTGCACCCATCCGCATAGGGTAACGGATTGATTAATATTGGCTGAAGTTAATTCCCCGCAAGTATGTGTTCGTAGCATTTTATTTATTGGAATTGTGTTATTTTGATTTTTTTATTCAAATCGCGAAAGTAATGAATTAGCTGATTACTTGTTTCGCTGATTTATTGAAATTATTGATAGTACCTTTACAAAAATTATGGAATTAGCTGTATTTTCAGACGAAGCTTTTATGAAGGAAGCGCTTAAAGAAGCCCGTAAAGCTTTTGAATTGAATGAAGTACCCATAGGTGCCGTCATTGTGAGTAACAATCAAATCATTGCCCGTGGGCATAACCTTACCGAGCGCTTAAACGATGTAACAGCACATGCCGAAATGCAGGCCTTTACCTCAGCGGCCAACTACATCAATGGGAAATATTTAAAAGACTGCACCTTGTATGTAACAGTAGAACCCTGTGTAATGTGCGCCGGTGCTGCATACTGGACTCAGATTACAAAAATTGTGTATGGGGCCAGTGATGAAAAAAGAGGCTATTCGAAGTTAAAATCCTCGGTATTACATCCCAAAACTATTGTAAAATCAGGCGTTATGGCCGATGAATGTGTTAAATTGATGCAGGATTTCTTTTCCTCCAAAAGAGACTGATAAAATTAATTTTTTACGGTTTTCACTAATTTACCGTCCTCATCATAGTATTTCCAGTCCCTTATTTTTTTTCCTTCTTTGTATAAGCCTTCATAACGCACTTTTCCACTTTCAAAATACGTTACGGATTTACCATCATTAATACCTTTGCTGTACTCTGCCTCACTCCACAAATTTCCGTTTTCATACCAGGCTTGCCACAATCCTTCGCGCTTTCCATCTTTTATGGTACCTTTCATTTTTTCTTTCCCATTTTCGTAATAATCCGTATTCACTCCTTCATCATTCATAGCAGCAGGCTGCTTGGTAGTGAGGGTTAATTTTATAACAGAGTCCTTTTTCTCCACAGTAATTTCCTTTTTATCTGTTTTTGCTTTACAAGAAAAAAGAAGATAAAAAACGGGACATACCAACAGAAGGAATAATTTTTTCATACATAAATTTTTAGGTCGACGAAAATAAGCAAAATACCTAGTCCACTTTTTTCAAATTATCATCCGTATCTCTATCAATAAGTTTGTTCATAGGATCAATCCCTGCCTTGGCGGGTTTTTGTGCAAGTGTAAACTCGAAGTCCATAGGTGATTTAGTAATCCTTACCCGTTTCGAATAAATTAATTTATCGTTTTCATCCACAGCGCCAATATCCACCCAATCGTTCATCTTCACCTTAGTTTCATTGCCCACACTATCCGCATAAAACTTTTGAGCCGTAACGGTAATCTTCACTTTGTAATCCTTAGCAGGCCCGCTCGAAACAGTTGCAGCAGTACATTCATTGCTGTAAAGTGTAATTTTCTTAAACAAATCATTTACAAAAGATTTTAAACTATCCGGCGTTTCGCGTTCAATAAATCCATAAAAATCAAGCGCTGTTGGGTAAGGAGGACCCTGAAATTTATATTTTTCAATGAATTTTTTCATGGCGGTATTCACATTTTTTTCGCCGATATAATCTTGTAGCGCATACATCACCACACTTCCTTTGCGGTAATGCAAATACTGTTGGTTTTGATTAAAAAGAAGTGGTTGCTCTTTTTCCTTTTCTCTTCCGCGAGAGCGCAAATAGTTACTGAGCTCATATTTTAAAAAGCGTTTCATCTCAGCCTTTCCATATTCTTTTTCCATCACCAAAAGGGCAGAATATTGCGCCATCGATTCACTGAAAGTTGTCATTCCATCCACCGGACAACCTACCACCTGATGGCCCCACCACTGATGCGCCATTTCGTGTGAAGTTACATAATACACCATATCGATTGCTTTTTCTTCGTCAATTTTCAAAATAAATCCAATTCCTTCGCTGTATGGAATAGTGTTGGGAAAAGATTGTGCAAAAGTTGCATACCTCGGAAATTCAATGATGCGTGCTTGTTTATGCTGATAAGGTCCAAAATTCTCTGTAAAATAATCCAGTGATTTTTTGATTGCCTTAACCATCACATCCAAATTATATTCATGTCCTTTGTGGTAATATATTTCAATATTCACTGGCTCTTGTTGCTGTTTTGGATCTTTCCATACATCGCGTTTTACTTCATAACGTGCGGATAAATAAGAATAAAAATTTACAATTTTAGAATCCATTTTATAATGGAAATAATTCCTACCCTGCTCTCTCCACTGTCTTTGAAGATACCCGGGAGCAATTGCCAATTGGTCGCCCGAAGTACTAACTGTTGTTTCAAAGGTGACAAAATCAGCGTCGTTATTGATATAATTATTGTTGTATTTGGTGCTATCGTAAATCGAATAGGAACGAGGTCGTTTAGGCAAATTATTTTTCTTACGATCATCCACATCGCTTATCTCGCCTTCCGGCTGATATCCAATCATTGGGAAAACAGCACTGTTGATAAAACTTCCATTTTCAACGATTCCGGTCCCGGAGTTGTCATTGGCAAAACCATGAAAAGCGATGCTGTATTCAAAACGCATGAGCATGCTATCGCCCGGTAGCATTGGTTTTTCTAATTTGCAAAGATAAAACCCCATGCTGTCATCACTCAAAATATTTTTAACCGGAACTGAAAATGAAATTTTTTTGTTTTCAATATGTCCTTGTTCGGTTAAATTATAGATGATTGTATCCACCGCTATTTTATTGATGTTGTGCATCCAATAGCTTCCATTAATAGTTACTTTTCGTTCCACAGGAAAAATATCCACATTATTGTTTATAGCATAAATCCTGGGCTGTGGTGTATTGCTATAGCGTTTGTATTTGCGCTCGGCATTGGCCTGCATTTTAAGCATCTCCTTAGGTCCAATAAAATGATTAAGCCTACTTGTATTGTAATAAATAAATCCACCGCAAAGGAAAAACAACAGCAAACAGGTGCTAATAAGCAATTTATTTTGAGCATTAAATCGGTTGCCTGCAATTTTAAATCTCGCTTTCCAACTACTCTCACTGCCACGAATCCACAATATGCTAGCGAATACAAGCAAAATACAGGCAAAGAAAAACCAGTAAATCGAAAACCATTTTACTGAAGTTAAGAAATGACCAAATCCATTCATATCGCTTAAAGTAAAACTTGGCGTGCGGTTAAAATAATAGAGGTTATTGGTAAAGCCATTCGCCTCCAAAGCAATATTGATGATGTAATATAAAATCACGAGCGCATGCCCCATAAATTTATTATTCACCAAGGTGTGCACAAAAAATGCAAGCATCACCAATAATATATATCCTTGGAAATTCACCACAAAAAGGTATTTCAAGTAGAGGGGAATTTCGAAATGTGTATAGCCCTTTATCACCTGCACCAACATGCTCGATAACATTACTACACAACTAATAATAACAAGCACCAGCAGCATTGCAATAAATTTACCAAACAGCAAGGTGTAGTTACCTATTGGCAAGCTGTCTGCAATTTGTTCCATTTTATTTCCACGCTCTCTCCACACCAATTCACCCACATAAAAAGTGATAATGATGATATAAAACAGAGCAAAGCTTTGCGTCGCTGCTTCGACCATTATACTGGTAACCGGGTATTGTGAAGTTCCCGGCAACTCATATTGATTGAGTAAATTACCGATCAAATTAAATACTCCAAAAATCATAATTACTAGAAAAGGAGCCGACTTTAAAATGAGCTTGCTTTCAAAACGGGCAATGCTGCGAAGCTGAGCCCATGCAGTTGCAAAAGTAAATTCGGGTTTAATGAGCGGAACAACGATTTTACCTGTCTTTAGACTTGTTTCTTCATTTGCTTTTTTTCGCTTAAAAAATGAAATCGGCTGTGCACTAAACGAAAACAATTTATATCCGATGGCAAAAATTATTGCACCGATACTTGACCATAAAATTCGATTGTAAAAAAGCGCTCCACTTAGCGGAACCATTAATGTGTTTTTCTCAGCCGGGGTCCAAAATTTAGTTAGGTCACGAGATGCTCCTACACCCATTGGGTCAATTAAAGCAGCAAGCATTTGATTATCGATATCCTTTGTAAAAGTTTGCGAGATTACCCACAAAATCAAAAACAAAATTCCCTGTACATAAATGGCAAATAAATTTCGGGTTAAAGAACCGATGCTAAAAAATATAGCGCCTGTAAATAGAATATTGGGAATGGAGATAGTGAGCAAGGGTTGCAAATAACTCATCAACTGAAATTTTGCAATTTGATCGGGCTCTTGAAAAGGCATTATGGAACCAATAAATATTCCCCACAACATTCCCGAAAACACAAACACTGTAATGATAAAGGATCCTACAAAACGCCCAAATAAATAATCGGATTTTTTTATAGGCGTTGTAAAATAAATCTCATGAAACTTATTATCAAAATCCCTGAAAACAGGAACCCCCATTAGTGCAGAACAAATCATAGTGGAAAATACACCTAGAATTAATACCGCTTGATTTATGGTAAAAGGTGAATTTCGAAATACATTTCCATTTCCTCCACCAATTTGCACTACATCGGTTGTAAGAAATAAAAACGCCATAAAAAACAAGATGGCAAAATAGATGTAAGTTGCCGGCCGCTTAAAGCGATACCGTAATTCAAATTTTAAGATTGTAAAAAACATAGTAGCTGGTTTTAAAATGAATTACCCGTTAATTTTCGAAAAATACACATCCTCCAATTGCGGTTCGCATAGCTCGAAACCATTGCCCGGAGCGGCATTGTTAAGAATGTGAATTTCCACTTTTCCGGCGGTAAGTTTGTTGGATATTACTTTATACTGTGCTACATTTTCTTCTAATTCTTCCTTACGGATAATTTTTTTCCAGATAGTATTTTTAAGTTCCTTAATTGCGGTTTCGGGATTTCCTTTGCTTATTACTTCGCCCTTATTGATGATGGCCATATTGTGGCATAGCTCCTTTACATCATCCACGATATGGGTAGAAAAAATAATTACAACTTGCTCACTTATCTCACTCAATAAATTTAAAAAACGGTTTCGCTCCGCTGGGTCAAGACCTGCTGTTGGTTCATCCACGATAATTACTTTTGGGCTTCCTATAAGAGCCTGAGCAATACCAAATCGCTGCTTCATCCCGCCGGAATATCCACCCACATTTTTCTTTCGCACATCATATAAGTTAGTTTGCGAGAGCAAGGCTTTTACCAATTCTGAACGTTCTGATTTTTTTGTAATTCCTTTCAATAAAGCCAAATGATCCAGCAAACTTTCGGCAGAAATATTGGGGTACACACCAAACTCCTGCGGCAAATAACCCAAGTGTTTTCGCATTTCATCTTTGTTTTCTAACACATTCAAATCATCTAAAAAAATGGTTCCTGTATCTGCATCCTGCAAGGTTGCAATGGTGCGCATGAGCGATGATTTTCCAGCACCATTTGGGCCAAGTAAACCAAATAAACCGGTTGGAATTTCGAGCGAAACATTTTTTAATGCTTGTGTTCCATTAGGGTATGTTTTTGAAAGATTTTTAATTGTCAGTTGCATGTGCTGAGATTTAGTTTTTATTGTGACGGATGAATACCTTAATTAGTTACTGGCAAAAATAAAAAGGGAGTGTATTTAATTTTCTACACTCCCCTTTTAACGTTTTAAATACTTTATTTTAACGTGTAATTACTATTTTTTTATTGATGCTACTATGCTCGGCAGTGCCTCTTAAATAATATACTCCTGGTTGAAGTTGTTCGTTAAATTCAGTTACTTTATTTTTTTCTAATTCAATACCTGCAACCAATTGATTCATTGAATTAAAAATAAGCACATGCGTTTTTTCAGGTGAAACTATTTTGAATGCGCCTTTACTTGGATTCGGGAATACTTCAACACTAAAATTTGCTTGAATTGAATTCACTCCAACTCCGAAAAGTGCAATATTCGTATTGCTTATCGTACATCCATTTGCATCTGTGACAACAACCCCATAAACTCCTGGCGCAAGATTAGAAACATCTTCACTCACAGCACCATTGCTCCAGCTATAGGCATAAGGAGAAACACCACCGCTTACACTTATATTTATTGTTCCATTATTTAATCCGCTGTTTGCACTGGTTACAACTGTATCCAGCTGTAACGCAAGGGGCTGAATTATTGTGACAGCGGTTGTGTAGCTGCAGGAGTTCGTATCGCTTAAATATAAATCGTATGTACCTGCCTGCAGGTTTAATGTGCTTGGGGTCAAATCACCGTTAGACCAAGAAAAAATATAAGACCCAACACCACCGGAAGCAATTGCTGTAATAAAACCATCAGCCAAACCATTACAACTTACATTTGTTTGATTTATTTGCGCAGTTAGAGCGGGCGGTTCTGATACGGTTACAGAATCTACTTTAGTGCACAAATTCGCATCGGTAACGGTAACCGAATAGGTTGAAGCACTAAGGTTAAAAATTGAAAATGAAGTACCAGCTCCATTTGACCAAACATAGGATAAAGCACCGGTACCGCCCGTCGTAATTGCCGCAGCAGAACCATCGGCTCCACCATTACAAGTTACATCTGTATGCACAAAAGAAATACTTATGGCATTAGGCTCCGCAATAGCAAATGGGCTGGAATAAGTACAAAGCGCTGCATCCGAAACTGTTAATAGATAGCTACCTGGACTTAAATTTGCATGAAAAGAGTTAGTACCTCCACCCGATGACCAAGCGTATGCATAAGGTGGGGTACCACCAAAAGTGTTTGCAGTTGCAGTACCGTCGTTACTACCATTGCACGTAACATCCGATGTTACCAAATTGCCGTTTAATATTGAAGGTTCATTAATAACTGTTTCATCGAAGAGGGTACATAAACTATCATCCGTAACGATAAGTGAATAGATTCCTGAACCTAAATTGGAATTACTTGCACTCGAACTTGCATTAGACCAAAGATAAGTATAACTACCTGAACCTCCTGATGCAGTTGCAATTGCGCTACCATTTGACTCTCCAAAACACTTTACATCTAAGCTCGATATAGAAAGTGAAAGTGCTAAGGGTTCAATGATGGTTGCACTAATTGTGTCTTTGCAGGTTTTCGAATCCGTTAAGATGAGTTGATAAGTACCTGCTGCAAGATTACTTAATGAAGTTGCGGTGGATGAGTTTGACCATGCATAACTGTATGGTGCAGTTCCGCTTGTTATATCCACATCAATACTTCCCGAATTATCGTTATTGCATTTTAAATTTCGAGCAGCAGTTACCGTTAAAGCCGGTTTAGGATTCACAACAACAAGCTTACCTACTGCAGCAGAATCAGAGCAACCATTAGTATTTGTTTTAGTCATATTATAAAGACCGGGAGAACTAACTGTTATGGTAGAAGTTGTTTGACCAACTATCGCAACCCCGTTTTTATACCATTGACTGGTACCTCCGCCACTGCCAGTTAATACAATACTGGAACCTGAACAAAATGAATTGGCCCCGGAGATTACTACTGAAGGCAATGCTTTTTCTTGAACGGTTAATGAAGCAGGCAAAGAATCTGTTCCACATAAATCACTAAACATGCAGTTGTAATTTCCGGGACTTGTAACTGTAATACTTGTATTTGTTTGTCCAGGCAATAAAACACCATCCTTATACCATTGGTAAGAAGAAGCACCGGGAGTAGCACTTAACACAGTAGAACTGCCGGCACAAAAACTTAAGTTACCAATAATGTTCCGAGTGCAGCTTAAAAATTCCATCCCTTTGAAGGCCTGCCCAATTATTTGCTTTAAAGTAAAAACTCCGTTAGTATCCACATAATAAGCATAGTTTGTACTGTTTTTATAACTGGATGCAATAAAGTTCTTACCTCCAATAAATAGCATGCTAAAAGTTTCCCCATCAAGTCCATTACTTGCTTGAGAAACCGGGAATACATCAAAATTAACTGTATCTATATATTCAAATACTTGGGTTCCTATTCCGGAACGATGGTATATTCTTCCATTCAAAGGACAATAACCTATAGATTCACCGCCACTGCCATTACCAAGTGCGCGAATAAATGTTGTTGCTCCGGAAGTGATATCAATCTCAAACAATGATTCAGGCGAAAAGGCACCTTCACCTGTTACACCAAACATTCTACCAGAAGGAAGAAAAACAATATTGGCAAACCGATCATTTAAATTTCCGATAACACTTACTGCGCCTGAATTAGGGTCAACTGTTGCTAACACACGATTTTCCAATGTTTGAAATCGAAGGATAACATAATACTTTCCGTTTGACGGATGACGTGTAAAACCTGTTGCACCAATAATTGCTGAATCTGCTATCATTTTCACTGCGCTTATATTTGCAAAATTGGATGAATCAATTACTTTCAAGGTGTCGTTCACATGTCCAACTACTAAATAACGGGCAACTGTTGAAGTTGCAGAAAAAAAGTTAGTTGCATTGGTAACGGTAACTCCACCAAAAATGCTTCCATCACTGTTATGTGCAGTGGGACTCGCACCCGACAAGTCAATAAAAATATCGGAATTATTCACATCCTTTCCTTCTAAGGTTCCCGTTTCATTTCGGAAAACTAAACCAATGCGCTTAATTGATGCACCAAGTACAGGACCATTAGTTGCCTGACTATAATAAGCTTTTGGATCGATACTAATACTCCAACGGTTGTTTCCTAAACTTTGCATCTTACCAATTCCGTCCTGCTGACCCCAATTTCCAACTACATATTTCCAACAAGATCCATCAAGAGTACCGGTAACATCATTTCCACCTGAATGCAGATATACTTGTGATGCACCTGCCAAGCCTGATACTCCCTGAGTGGCATCATAGGTTATGGTAATAACTGCTGCGTGTGTAATGGGCATCGAGCCCAGCAAAATCAAAAAAATGAGTAGATTCTTTTTCATAAGGTTTGGTTTAATTGTTTAAAACTTGGGGTAACCTTTAATTTAAATTGAAGTAAAAATAAAAATTATTATGAATAAACCTTACCAATACCACTTTTTTTGTAGTTTAGTATAAAAATTATTTCGATGAAAAAAATCTACCTAGCTAAAAGTAATCTTCTTCTTCTCACCCTTATTTGTTGCCTGTTTTACAGCAAACAATCCAAAGGAGCAACCGAAAAACCTACACTTTTTATGGAGAATAAAGGCCAAGTTATGGATGTTTCCGAAAAAAAACGGAGTGATATAAAATTCACTTATTGCGCAAATGGCACTAAATTGTTTATTGCCAACGACGGTATTTACTACCAATTTATGAATGCTAAAACAGCTCAATCAATAGATTTGCATCGCATTGACATGAAACTTGTAGGAGCATCCATTCCGTCAGAAGTAGTTAAAGGGCAAAAAAGTGAATACTTCGAAAATTATTATTTAGCAGGCAATGCAGCACTGAATGTGCATGGGTATGGAAAACTTACTTTTAAAAATATTTATCCTAAAATCGATTGGGTAATCTATACCAAAGAAGGTGTTTTGGAATATGATTTCATTGTGCATCCTGGAGGAAATCCCAATGTTATTAAAATCAATTATTCCTATGCCGATAAAATTGAATTAACAGCTAATGGAGAATTAGCCATAACTTCACGCCTAGGTAAATTAATTGAAGGCAAACCGCATTCCTTTTCAGCTTCAAGCAATGATGCTGTGCGTTCAAATTTTGTTTTACAACATAATACACTTTCCTTTGAACTGGGCGACTATGATAAAACACAATCCTTGGTAATTGACCCCACCTTGGTTTGGAGTCGTTATGCCGGTGGAAATCTTGCCGAATCAGTGAATAAAGTTACTGACAACATGGCTTTTGGTTCCACTTTAAGCACCTTTGGAATAGCCACAAATGGAGGGTTTCAAACCATTTTTGGTGGTGTTATGGATGCATTTTACAGCTATTTTGATAACAGTGGAACGATCACTTATTCAACCTATTTTGGAGGTAGTGGCTCCGATGAAGCATTATCCGGCTTGTTTGTTTCGGATGGAGCTACTTCTAAAGCTGTAATGGTTGGACAAACAACTAGTTTTTCCGGAATCGCACAAGCTGGATTAGTTTCTTACGCGAATTTAAATGGGACATCGGATGGTTTTGTGGCAGTTTTTTTAGAGAATGGGACTCTACAATTTAGCTCTTATTTTGGTGGAAATAGTGATGATTATATTAGCGATGTAAAGCAAATTGGTGCTCCTAATGATTATACAAAATTAATTATTAGTGGTGCAAGTTCAAGTTCCATAGGCTTTAATGCAACTAATTTTCATCAAGGAGGAACGGACGCTTTTATTGCAAAACTGGATATTACCGGAGGAAATATTGCAAATACGGGATTTACTTATCTCGGTGGAACTGCAAATGAAAATTCAAATACCTTAAGTTTAGGAAAAAACAATACTTATTTTCTATCCGGAAATACCGAAAGCAGCTCCGGCATTGCAACAGCTGGTGCCTTTGATGCAACATTGGGCGGTACAGATGATGATTTTATTGCACGATTTGATGCTAATTTAGCACTTAATTGGGCGAGTTATTATGGAGGAAATGCCAGTGAAAAAACAGGTTCAGGCACTAATGGTTCTTACTGTGCTGTTGATACTTCCGGATATGTATATCTGCTTGGAAATTCAACTTCAGGCGGTTTAAATACTCCCGGAGCATACGATAACAGTATTAACGGATTAGAAGATTTTTTTCTGGTTAAATTCGACTCATTAGGTAATCGTATATGGGCTACCTATTATGGCGGATTCTTAAGTGATATTGCCACATCCATTGCAATCAATAACAACAATCTAATTATACTTGGTGGCTATAGCAACAGCCCTTTCATGGATATTGACGGAATTAAATTCGTAGCTGCCAATCATAACAATAACGATATTGATGCACTTATTGTTGAGTTCAATACAAGTGGGCAATTCTTTTGGTCGTCACCTCTTGGAACATCGCAAGGGAACGAAGTTTTTAATTCACTCGCCTTCTCAAGCAACAATATTATTGCCGGTGGAAGCACAAACAGCGCTTTTGGAATTGCATACAATTCATCGAGCTCTTACTCCGGCGGCGTCGATGGATTAATTGCGCGCATCAACGATAGAGCCATTATCACAAATGCAATATCCAATTCCTCATTATGTCCGGGAGATAGTGTGATGGTTTCTTTCTCAACAATTGGAAACTTTCCGGCCAATACTATTTTCAGGGCTGAACTGTATACTAATTTTTCTACTACTAACCCTGTAATTCTTGGCACAAAATCAAATGGAAGTGGCACAATTCACGGGTATATACCAATTGCTACCGGAGCTGCATTTTCGGGAAATACAATTAAAGTAGTTACAAATTTACCCGCTAATCCTCCCATCGCATCCACAAGTCAAACCGTTGGTGCAATAGGCTCATTGCCCAATGCACATATTTATCCTTTAACCTCCACCACCATTTGTGATGGCAATTCGGTTGTATTAAAATCTCCATCTAATACAAATATTGTGTTTCGTCAGTGGCAGCAATTTAAAAATAGTGCTTGGGTAAATATTGCTGGTGCTAACTCCATTAGTTTTGCTGCTGATTCGGCAGGTGCTTATCGCGTTATCACAACCAGTGTTACAGGATGCGATTCAACGAGTAACAGCATAAATGTTATTGTTCAAGGAATACCCGCCGCGACTATCTCAAGTCCCGGTCAGCTCTTTTGCCTTGGAAACAAATTAGTTCTGAGTGCCAATACGGGCGCAGGATTAACGTATCTATGGTATAAAAACAATTTGCTTTTAAATGGCAGAACAAGCGATACATTAGAAGCTTCTGAAAGCGGAACATATAGTGTTAAAGTTACCAATGGTGCAGGATGTAGCACCACTAGTGCTGGATTTATTGTAACCGGATTAATTAAACCGCCGGCACATATCGCTGCGATTGGAAACACCGCAATATGCATAGGTCAAAATGTGGTGCTTAGTGCCAATAATTCTCCGGGCGTGAGTTATCAATGGTTCCGTAACGACACGCTTATTTCAGGTGCAACTTTGAGAACTTTTGCAGTAGTAACCACTGGCAATTATTTTGTAAAAGAACTGAATACTAATAATTGTGATAGTACGAGTAATACCCTTCATGTGGATGTTTATCCATACCCCAATGCACAAATTTCTTACAATGGAATTCCTTATACCTGCTTGGGTAACCAAATTGAACTTTCCTCTTTATCCAATGCAAATTACTCGTACCAATGGCTATTTAATGGCGCAGTGATTGCCGGAGCAATTGACACAAATTATTCTGCCGGTAATAGCGGTGATTATGCTTTAATCATTACCAATCATGGTGTGTGTAGCGATACAAGTGCTCCCACATCCATTAATCCGAATCCGATTGCTACTGATTTATGTTATGCATCTATTGATACCGCTTACGGTGGCAAAACAGTTGTAAAAGTATTTTGGCAAAAGCCGGCACAACCATATGTGAAAGGCTATATAGTATATCGAGAAAAATCTGGGCAGGGCTTCGTTGCTATCGATACTATTTCAAATGCTTTATACAGTTCCTATATCGACTCCTCAGCGCGTCCCGAAAGCACAGTGGAACGCTATAAAATTGCAACACTTGACAGTTGCGGAAACACGAGTGATATAAGTAATGGCACTATTCATCAAACCATGCTATTGCAAGGTGCGCTTGATCCAACAAATACATACATAGGTTGGGATTGGCAACCTTACTTGGGAATTTCAGATGCCGGTCGCTATTATCGTATTATGCGCGATAACAATGGAACAGGTGTGTGGGATTCTGTTAAAGCTACTCCTTGGTCGGTTACGACTTGGAACGATACTGCTATCGGCTATCCAAATGCAAGGTATGCAGTAGATTTGGTGTGGCCAAACAACAATACTTGCAACCCATCACAACGCATAATGGCAGGTTTAGTAAATACCCGTTCAAACATTAAGAACCGCGCAAATATTGGAGTTGGAATACGTTCACCAAAACAGGATGTAGCGATGAAACTTTTGCCCAACCCGGCTGAAAAGTTTGTACAAATAGAATTTATTGGAAACGGTTCGAATACCACCTTAAATATTTATGACAAATTAGGAAGATGCCAGTTAAATCAAGTATTTGAAAATGTTTCAGGTAAGAAAACGATTCAAATAGATTTAGAGGCATTTACTTCCGGTATTTATTCAGTTAATTTGAATAATAGTTTAAAAATTGAAACACAAAAACTTATCGTCAGATAAATACTTAAAACTTTCAGATGAAAAATTTTTTTAAGACTAAATTTTTTTATTTACTGCTTCTTCCATTTTACTCATTATTTGCCCGAAACGAAGAGCAAGCATTTCAATTTATTGAAAACAAGGGACAGGTAGCCGATTTCTCAGGGAAAGTAAATTCCGAAATTAAGTTTACTGCTAAGGACAAGAACACAAAACTTTTTTTTGGTTCAGATGGAATTCAATATCAGTTCGAAAAAAGTATTGAATCAGTTCAAAACACCATTGGTCCCAATCAACTTGCTGCTTCAATCACTGCCGCATCAAATGCCAAGCGAGAAATTACACGATTGGACATGAAATTGATTGGTGCCAATTCAAAGGCAATAATTAAAAAAGAGGGGAAAACTAATTATTATGAAAATTACTATCTCGCTCATTGCCCGCAAGGAATAACAGAAATTCATGCCTATACAAAAATTACATATGAAGAAATTTATCCTGGAATTGATTGGGTAATTTACAGTAAAGACAATCAGTTGGAATATGATTTTATCGTTCATCCCGGCGCCAACCCCGCATGCATAAAAATGCAATACCTATTTGCCAAAGAAGTTAAGCTTGAGCTAAATGGATCGGCAAACATCAGTACTAAACTTGGAGAGGTATTGGAAGCTGCACCGGTTTGTTTTATTTCAGAAACAGATAAAAAAGTTCAATCACATTTTACTTTGAAAAATAATTGTCTTGCTTTTAATATTGAAAACTACGACAAATCTCAAACACTAATTATTGATCCTGTGCTCTTGTGGAGTAGCTATTATGGTGGATCTTCAATTGATAAAATTTACTCTTGCAATGTGGATACTTCCGGGAATGTTGTTGTTGCCGGCATAACTGAAAGCAGCACAGGAATTGCATCCGTAGGAGGATTTCAAACTATTAAAGGAGGCTTAAACGACGGTTTTATTAGTAAGTTTGATGCTGCTGGAAATAGGTTGTGGGCCACTTATTTTGGTGCAGCAGATGATGATTTTATTCTTTCCACCGCATGCGATAAAGCCGGAAATATTTTTGCCGGTGGAATCACTAACAGCATTGCCGGAATTTCCTCAAACGGATTCCAAGCAAATTTTGGTGGAGGTGCTTACGATGGGTTCGTTGCAAAATTTAACCCGAACGGTACAAGAAATTGGTCAACTTTTTACGGTGGTCCTGATGATGATGCAGTATATGGTTGTGCCGTTGATGCAACTGGAAATTTTTACTTCACCGGTACCTCTTTAAGTAATACAGGTATTGCCTCTTCCGGTGTTGGAATTAATTCAATAAACGCTGGTGGTTATACCACCTTTTTAGCCAAATTTACAACTTCCGGCACGCGCACCTGGGCTACCTATTTTGGCGATGGGGGTGATGAATATGGTACCAGCTGTTCAATAGACAAGCTGGGAAATATCTATGTGGCAGGATATTGTTTTGGATCAATGTTTATGGGTATTGGCGGCTTTCAAGGTAGTTCGGGAGGGTCATTCGATGCTATTCTGGTGAAATTTAACAGTACAGGGCAGGTTTTATGGGCCACTTATTATGGCAACTTTGACAGTGAAGTGGGCCTTGCTTGTACTACCGATAATGCCAACAATATATACCTCGCCGGTCGCACAAGCAGCAGTTCCTCTATTGCCTCGGGTGGTGCGCAAAACACCTATGGCGGTGGTTTATCAGACGGCTTTTTGGTTAAATTTGATGAAAATGGAGGCCGAATATGGGCTACTTATGCTGGCAACTCTGGAGAGGATTTACTACAAGGTGTTGCAACCGACCGTTACAACAACGTTGTTGTTTGTGGTACAACTTCAGGAAACACTGGGATAGCTCTCAATGCTTTTCAGTCAATTTATGGAGGTGGCACACAAGATGGCTTTGTAATAAGTTATGGTGCTAACGGTACCAAAATATTTGGTTCATTTCTAGGAGGTTCATCCGAAGAATATGCCAACGCTTGCACTATTGACAAATCGAGTAACATATATATTGGCGGAGAAACAACCAGCAGCAATTTTCTTGTTGCAGGAAACATTCATCAAACCAGTATTGGCGGAACCAATGACGGCTTTTTAACAAAAATCGAAAATCCTTGTCTCAGTACAAATGCATCTTTTAGCTATACCGGAACCCCTTACGCATGTGCTACAAATAACTTGGTTTTAAATGCAACTACAGGATTAGGTTACAATTACCAATGGCTTTTTAATGGTGCTCCAATAAGCAATGCAACTACTGCATCATTTGCCGCATCAAATGGCGGCTACTATGCTGTTGTTGTCAATCAAAATGGTCTTTGTCAGGATACTAGTGCTGCACTGTTTGTCGACTCGCTTCCTCCTCAAGTTCCCATTTGCCTAGTTACAGTCGATAGTTTGTCGAAATTTAACCAGCTAATTTGGGAAAAACCAGTCTCTTCTATTATCGATAGTTTTAGAATCTACCGTGAAGATATTACTAATCTTTATAGCTATATAAAATCGATAAGTTACAATGCATATAGCGTGTTTGTCGATTCCAATTTACTCTACGCCAATCCAAATGTAACTTCAAAATTTTACAAAATTTCAACCGTTGATATTTGTGGAAATGAGGGTCTAAAAAGTGCATTTCACCATAGTATTAAATTAAACGATCAAGCGAACGGTAATTTTGATTGGAACTTTTATGAAGTGGAAGGCCAAACAACTCCGGTGCTACAATATTTGTTGCTTCGCGACAGTGCTTCATTAGGTATCTGGACAACAATTGCCATAACTTCCGGCAATGTAAATCAAGTAAGTGACCCTGATTATGGATTGTATCCGAATTCGCGTTACCGGGTTATAACTAATATGGGAGGGTTAAACTGTAATCCTACACAGCGAACTGCTGCAGGTATTGTGAATACACGTAGCAATATAAAAAACAAAAACATAAGTAGTGCTATTCTGGCAAATGATTATGATGCTGCCTCAATTCAGTTATCACCCAATCCGAGCAGCAAAAGCATTACACTAATTAACTCAAAATCTATCCCTGTGCAGGCAATAAAAATAATTGATTGCAGTGGTCGATTGATACGATACTACCCCATATCAAATGAAAATAAAAGAAGCCTAACCTTCGATATTTCTGATCTCGAACCAGCTATATACCAAGTAATCATTGAAGCGGGTGAATTTAGCAGTATTAAAAAACTAATGAAATTCTAAGCACTTTTATAATTTATTTACCGTTTAGATGCTCGGATTAATAGAATGCTGCTTGTTTCAATTGCCATCGCGCTCTTGGAGTTTCTTTGAATTTTGAAAGCCTTCTCCTAGACAATCGACTAGTTGAAACATCTGTTTCATGTGAAAGAATTTACATAGATTTGAAATTCCTTAATTCACATGAGTTTTATTCGTACAATTTTATTTTATTTTATTTTGCTATGGCAATTGCCATTGGTATATGCTCAGCATTTTAATTTCAAAAATTTTACCACCAAAAACGGTTTAGCAAATTCAATTGTTTTAAAAATTACACAAGACAATGAAGGCTATATTTGGTTGGCCACACAAGGTGGTTTGAGTCGTTTTGATGGAAAGAACTTCAAAAACTACAATTCGGTTAATGGTCTCCCTTCAAGTGACATTAGCTGTATA
Source organism: Bacteroidota bacterium (assembly GCA_016721765.1). NCBI lineage: Bacteria > Pseudomonadati > Bacteroidota > Bacteroidota bacterium. Next base: position 1,659,927 of record JADKHO010000001.1, on the reverse strand, counting down.
CTCCAAGATTCCAAAGGAATTATTTGGATAGGTACAACAAAAGGATTATGCAAATTTAATGGTGTCAACTTCGAAAAGGTTAATACTCCGGAATTAAATACACTCATCTATTCCATTGTTGAAGATAAACAAAACCGGCTATGGATTGCGACTTGGGGTAAGGGATTAATCTGTATTAAGGATAATAAAATTATCCAATTTCAAAAAAAGGATGGCTTAGCAACTGATACACTTTTATCCGTTTACCTTGATAGTCATAATCAACTTTGGGTGGGGACTTACCATTTTGGTGCTTGCAAAATAAATCTCGATAATACACAGGAACGGCTTTCAACTCCTACCTATTACACCACTGCAAATGGGCTAAGCTCAAACAATATTTTTTGCTTTCTCGAAATTAATGAAACACAAACATGGATTGGGACTACTAATGGAGGAATTACTAGTATTGAGAAAAATCGAATTCACCAAATAGAAGTACCTGGTACCGAAAAAACCGATTACATATCCTCACTATACAAAGACAGTCGAGGAAACATATGGATTGGTACGTTAGAGCATGGATTGGTTAAATACGATCAAAAAAATTTCCTGGCTTATACCGAAAAAAATGGTCTTCTTTCTCATTTTATAAATTCCGTATTCGAAGACAATGAAGGCAATATATGGATAGGAACCGACTTGGGTGTTAATCAATTTCGCAACGATGCATTTATTGGTATCCGAGAATCCGATGGTTTACCTTCTAAGGTAGTTCAATGCTTTGCGCAACTTCCGAATGGTAATATCCTTTGTGGCACCGGTGCAGGAATTTGCCTGTGGAACGGTAAAAAAGTTCAACAATTAGAGGACGTGCCTGAGCTCAAATCTGCATCTATTCTTGCTATTGCATTGGATTCAGTCGGAAATTTTTGGATAGGTACCTTAGATGGAATTTACATCTGTACCTATGGCACCAAATTAAAACTTCAGAAAAAAATCACCGAATCGAATGGAAATTTTACTTTTCCTGTCACCAGTATTGTGCATACAAAAAACAAAAAAACTTTTGTTTCCACATTTGGATATGGGCTTTTTGAGTTCAATAATAAATCCATTATTCATTATGGGCAACAAGAAGGATTGTTAAACACAAGTATCAACTCAATTATTGAAGACAAAAACGGAAACATATGGCTGGCTACTTTACAAGGTGGAGCTTATAAATTTGACGGTAAAAATTTCCTCCAATTTACATCCCAAAACGGACTTCCAGACAACACAATTAACAGCATCGCCCAAGACCGTTATGGAAACCTCTTTTTTGCAACTGCCGAAGGTGGTTTGGGATGTTTTAATGGCAAAATTTTTTACACACTAAACGAGAATTTTGGCATTCTATCGAATATGATTTTTTGTATTAAAGTGGATGCCAAAAACAACTTATGGCTTGGAACAAACAAAGGCCTAAATAAACTTACGCTCACGGATCGTTTCGAACTTGAACACAACAAAACCTATAACGATCAAAATGGACTAGAAGGAAATGAATTTGGAACTAATTCATTGTTCATTGATTCAAAAGGAACTATCTGGGCCGGCACTACACAAGGTTTTTCAAAATTTAATGTAGACCTCGACTTTTCTATTTCCATGCCTCCTCGACTTGTATTGCAAGAAATAAGATTGGCATATCAAAAGGTAAATTGGAAAAATTACAATGCGCAGGTCGATCCAAAAACACTACTTCCGATAGATCTTAGCTTATCATACAAAAACAATCACCTCACTTTCGGATTTCAAGCGTTAACCACCGACAACAATGTAAAATACCGGTTCATGCTAGAAGGCCTCGAAAAAAACTGGTCTCCTACCACCGCTTCTACCGAAGCCATTTATGCCAATATCCCTGCCGGACGTGACTATATTTTTAGAGTGCAAGCTGTTAACAGTGATGGTGTTTGGAGTACAAAAAATATTGAATACCATTTCACCATTGAATCGCCGATTTGGCAACGTTGGTGGTTTTTATTATTAGTAGTTGCGGCAGTGGTAAGCGGATTATTTTTATTCATCAGTTACCGCACAAAACGACTTGCTCAAGAAAAGAAAATACTCGAAGATAAAGTGGAGGCGCGTACCGTGGAACTAAAAGACACCAATTCAAAGCTAAATGGGGCCTTTACTGACATCAAAGACAGCATTAACTATGCGCAACGCATTCAACACGCAATTCTGCCCGTAGAATCAAAAATAAAGGATGTGTTGCCTGAGTCCTTCATCCTCTTTAAACCGCGGGATGTGGTAAGTGGAGATTTTTATTGGTTTGGCTCGGTCGAAAAAAACAAAGAAACCCTTCATATTCTTGCTGCTGCTGATTGCACAGGCCATGGTGTCCCAGGCGCATTCATGAGCATGATTGGGAATACGATTTTGAATGAAATTGTGGTAACCAAAGAAATTACCGATCCATCCATCATTCTTTCCCAATTGCACAATGGTGTGCGCACTGCTTTAAAGCAAAATCAAAACTCAAGTCGAGATGGGATGGATATTTGCCTGTGTTGCATTAATTCGAATACCCGAGAAATAACCTATGCAGGTGCATTTAACCCGCTTTGGATTTTAAGAAACAACCGAACCGTTGAAGTCATCAAAGCCACTAAATCTGCCATCGGTGGCTTTACCGGCGAAAAACAACTATTTGAGTCACACAAAATTCAGCTGCAAAAAGGAGAATCGATCTATCTCTTTACGGATGGTTATGCCGATCAATTTGGAGGCGCTGATGGGAAAAAATTGACCACTAAAAAATTCCGAGATACAATTGTCGACTTGTACGACAAATCCATGAAGGAACAAGGTTTTTACCTCAATAACTTTATAGAAATTTGGAAGGGTGAAGAATTTCAGGTAGATGATATTCTTGTTATTGGTGTAAGACTTTAATTCGCTTTAAGAAGTAAATTAACCTAATCAAAAGCTTTCGAAATCAATAGCGCCATATCTTCCAGTTCTTTGGCCGGAATTTGCATCTTCGCTTTCGAGAAATTTATATCCCCAACCGTATTTATTGGCACCAAATGAACATGTGCGTGCGGCACCTCCAAACCAATTACCGCTACGCCAACTTTTTGACAAGGCACCACTTTTTTAATTGCAATGGCTACCCTCTGTGCAAATTCCATTAAGCCCAAATACAAGGGTGTTTCCATATCAAAAAGATAATCAATCTCCTTCTTTGGAACAACTAATACATGTCCTTTAGCCAATGGAAAAACATCCAAAAAAGCCAAATAATCGGCCGTCTCAGCCACCCGGTAACAAGGTATTTCTCCTGCTATTATTTTTGAAAAAATACTTGGCATTCTTACCTGGATATTTCTACAATTTCGAATTTCATTACGGCTCCTGAGGGTACAGTTATCTCGGCTACTTCTCCAAATTTTTTACCTAGTAATCCTTTTCCTATTGGAGAGTCTACAGAAATTTTACCGGACTTTAAATCAGCCTCATTTTCAGGTACCAAAGTATAGGTCATTAATGCATTATTAGCCTTATTCTTAAGCTTCACCTTTGAGAGGATTAACACTTTTGAACTATCTAATTTGCTTTCGTCAATGATACGTGCATTGGAAACAATTTCTTCGAGCTTCGAAATCTTTAACTCCAGTAAACCTTGCGCATCTTTTGCTGCATCATATTCTGCATTTTCAGATAAATCTCCTTTATCGCGCGCTTCAGCAATTTGATTTGATATAAAAGGTCGCTCAATTGTAGTTAGATGATGCAATTCGTCCTTTAGTTTTTTTAATCCTTCCTCCGTAAAATAACTTGTTTGTGCCATTGTGCTTTATAGTGTTATTCAATAATTAGATTTCCACAAAATCAAAGAATCCCGCTATTTGCGGGACTCTTTGATTAAATTTTAAGAGTTTATTTGCTATAGGTTGATTCTGAAACCTAAACTATGTGATCCTTGAAAAGGGTTGGAAGCTCGATAAGAATAATCAATTCCGAATGTTGAACCATTTTTATTTAAAGGAACTTCAAAAGTCACACCTGCAGTAGGGCCTGTAAGCGCTGTTGTTCTGAGTTTATCGTCAAGCAAATCTTGTTCATACACATAACCGCCCCGAAGCATAAACATTTTTCTAAAACTATACTCCAATCCAATACAATGTTGGTTGGAAGTAAAAGAGTTAGAAACAAAGGAATAAGCTAAGGTAATTTTATTTACTGAATCACTAGGAGCAGTATAAAAATCATAAGCTCCGGATACAATAATTAAAGATGGCATTTCAAATTTTGCAGCACGTTGTTCAACAGTATAAACATAACTTCCTGCATTATTTTTAACTGCAAATCCATCTCCCGAATATTTTAAGGGAGCACCAACATTTTTCAAAGATATACCAAAATGTACATTGTCTCTTTTTCCTGTTACATATTGAATACCAGCGTCAAATGCAACACCTGTGGCTTTTAAATCGGCAATTGATTCGGAAATAATTTTTACATTAATACCACCGTATATGCTATGTGAAAACTCTTTCGCATAAGACAAGCCAAGGTTTAAAAATCGTGGTGAAAAATTACCAATTTTCCCTTCAGGTTGTTCGGTAGTTGTAATTGGAATATCACCTAAGCTGGTTGCAACAACTCCTAAACCCATCACACCCGATTCACCTACGCGTTGTGTTAACCCAAAAGAATTAATACTAACTCCAGATCCTTTCAACCAATTGGTATGCGAAAAAAGCACTTCGGTCTTTTTGGTAAAGGCAGTCCCTGCAATATTTAAATAGGAAGCCTCCAAACCTCTAACCGATGAAGCATTCGCATTCCCAAATCCGGATGATCTTGACCATGGATTAATCAGCAGCTCAGATGCTCCAGCTTGACCCTTTCTATCTGGATTTCCCGCAAAACCATCCTCCACCGAAGTTAGGAATGAAATAAGAATAAAGCTGGAACAAATTAATTTAAAACTATTTCTCATATCCGTTTATGTTAATTGTGCTTAGGTTTTTTGATTTTAATAATTGTCCAAATCTAATGGTCGCAATGCTCCAAACCATTTTATTATTTTTTCGCCCACATTTGGTACGTCCACATGTATTATGTAAGCGCCACTGGCAATGGGAATACCAACCTGATTTTTCAAATCCCAGTTTAGGGAAGTTAACGTTTCATCCTTCGAAAACTCACGAATTAAAGTACCATTTAAGGTATATATTTTTATCGTACATTTTTGAGGTAAATTGGTAATTTTAATCTCATTATCTACACGATTTTGCTCATAGTTTGAAAAACCATAATACGGGTTTGGAACAACATTTATTAAATTAAGTGCATTCTCAGCTGTTGTCTTATCGTAAGTTTTAGGTGCAAAAGTAAATGTGTTAAAACTATACATCGGATAGTTATTGTTCTGAGCCGGATTTGCTCTTGGACCATCTGTGTTTATTGTCTTATCAATTCGATAACCATTGGCAGCATAATTATTTTCAAACGGTTTGGTTACTCTCAATTTAATACGCACATCACTTGACATAAATTGCTGATTAGGCGCAAGTAATGGAATTCCAGCCCACATAATATCTTTAAATACAGCACGTTTGGACGGCTCGTTTGGATGGAAATTGGTTGAACTCATTTTACCATACACAAATTTACAGGAATCATAAGCCGGAACATTGGTTTGATCCTCGCTTGTTCCAGTTTCAAATTGGGTAGTATTATGATTAAATATGTATACATAATGTCTACCTCCAAAAGCCGGATTAGGTACTGTTGAAAAAGCTCCTTGCAAATCTGCATTCGCAGTAGGATTCCAAATCATATCCGCTCCATTTTCGTTGGTCAATGAATTAACACCATCAAAATGAGAATCCTCACCAAAAGCCATATTTAAGCGTTCTCCGGTTTCGATGTTAATGGCATAGCCAGGAAACCAACTCATACCACGTGTACCGCTTGCATCCGGCAAACCATCTTTCCCAACAGATTGCGCATCACGTAAGTCGAATTTGCGGGTTGGCGCTTGCGATGGAAATTTAGTTGTATCGTCATTGGTTTCAAAAACAACGCAGCGTGTCCATTTGGATTGATCGCTGGTAATAACTACATCAACACTTGCAATCTTTTCAAAATTGGTAACATTACCCATTACCAATGAACCTTTCCATGCCACACCGGCAAATCCTCCACTCACAGTTGAACCAGGAACGCTTGCCAATTGAGTTGTGGCACAAAGTTGATACGGTGCCCAAGTTCCTCCTGAGCCATAACCAATATTTGCAGGGATGAGACTTTCATAAACAGAACCTTCATCTAATCCTGCATAATCATCATTCACTATATCTTGTGGTGTGTTCGAAACCGTTCCTGCTCTAATCCAATTTACAGGAAAAGGAAAATCTGCATCCGGAACTCCCGACAACCATCTTTTTGTATTATTGGAAAACGTAATAGAGCTTGAAATAAGGCCATTATTTATAGCATTGTCATCTCCCGGATTTACAGCTTGTTGCAGACTAACTGAAATACCCCAATCTGTAATTACCTCGGAACCAATATTAATTCCATTATCAGAATATGCCTTTTCACCTGTTTTATCATTAATTAGCACCCAAGTTGCCTTGTCTATTCCTTCCGGAGTATAAGCAACAGGAGTCAATTTTAAAGTAAAAGATGTAGGTTGAATACGCAAAGGATCAATAACTTTCACATTTATTGGACCTGCACCTGCTTGATAAGTAACCGTTTTAAAATTCGGGTTACCAATGATTGCGTTTTCTGAAGCTTCTGTAAGTTCCAAATAATTGCCCCCATTTCCTTGACCTTCAATTCGAGTTACCTCGGGTTGCATCCCATACTCAGAATTAGCATAAGTACCGCTGTTCTCTGGAGCAATTATATGTGGTATTACTGTATAAGGTTTACCTCCAACACCAACATTATTACGCCCTGCTTTGTAGGGGGCCTTTTGTCCATCAAACGAATTTGGATTTCCTTGATCGTATGTTTTGTAATTGTTATATGCATAAGCAAGCGCAAAATAATAATACGATTTATGGTTCACCATTCGCTTATCACCTGTGGCAAACATGTCCTGAGTTAATCGGAACGACTTTGTAATTCCATTATCTGCACCAACAACTTCAATTTGCGGTACATTCGCATTAATGCTTGCATCAAACTTAAAATTAGTGAGCTGCGTAACACCATCCTTAATATCGCATTGAGCCACCAATCGAGCCAAATCAGGGAAATAAATGTCGGCAATGGAAGATTCAGGATATCTCATTTGAAAAATTTGATAGCCTTGAAAACGATAATATGGATCATAAGGTGGAATTAAGCCGGGAGGTGAAGTAATTGTTGGATCAACTTCTAAATATTTATCTTGCGCATTATTTGAATTCGGCTTATTTTTAATGTAAACAATTATCTCTCGATCCAACTCTCTAAAGCTTAAATCTGGCGCATCCGGTCCATCCAAAACTTTAAAGCAATTGTCAAACAAACGTTGTGCCTTATCATCCGCTGCTTTCATTAAGTTAACAGATTCCATTGGTCCCCCGGAACTTGTTCTTGCCCAAACAGCACCAACAGTTACCAAATTCACAGCACCCGGCTGTAAGGTAAAAGGACCGGAAGAGTGCATAAAACGCCCATCATAAGCTGTTCCTGTTTGAAACCACGGTGTGCTATTATTTGGGTCGGTGTCGCCTGGATACATAAAATCACATAAAATTGTACTGCTTAAGTGTCCCGTTCCACCATAAGTTATAGGGTTATTGTCCTTCCATTTCCCTTGCAAGTAATTATAGTAGTGGATTTGTTGAGAAGGATTCCCCTCCAAAGAAAAGTCATTTCTGTAAAACATAAATTTCTCCATCCCCAAACGCTCATTATCCACTATGCCGTCTCCGTAACCTGTTCCGTTAAATGTAGAATCCGCAGGATTGTCAAGTTGATCAAAATCGGCAAGCGGCCCTTGAAAATAATCTACCCCAATAGCAGGAGGGTTCAAACCATAACTGTTTTCACCGTTACCATCATCATCGGCATCGCCATTATAACAGTATCCTAATCCTCTGGCAACATCGCAGCCAATAAAATCATCATTGGGGTTACCTAAATCCGGGTCAACCCACATTCCTAAGTAGCATTCTTGTAAATTATCGGTTGAACGATTGAATACTTGATACTGATAAAAGGTCATGTTGTTAATCTCATCATTGGTTTGGAAGGCAAATGCTTGAGCGTGTATTTCCAACCCGATTTGTGGTGTTTCTGATTCAGAATGCACATTTCCCTTATCGTTAAAAACCCACCACAAGGTACGGTCACCAAAAAGTTGCGCTTCGGTTTTACAATTTCCCATTTCATTGTTTAAGCTATATCCAGGGTAATCGCCACCATCGGAAGGATTGTACTCCCCGTTTTGATCCTTATCGTAAAAAGGAGCAAGAGGTTGAGTAATTCCGGCATTATTAAATCGATCAAATGCAGGCCATCCTTCAATTGAAGCGGGAACTCCAACGCCTGGCGACCAATTGCTAACAAATTCTTGCACTTCCTTTCGTGTAATCACAAAATGCTTATCGTATTGAGCACAAACCGTAGCGTCAACAGATGCAGTTCCATCCAAAGGTCCCGGCCAAAAATCATTTCCACTTTGACGGTACGTCATAGCAGCCACCTTAAGGTTACCATTCGTATATCCTCCAATCCATAGCGACCCGGCGAATAAAGAGTGCTTTTTTGAGTCTTTGGGTATTTCATATTTCACATCCTTTAAATCCCACCACATATCGCCACCACCCAATATCTTAGTGCGCACGTTATTCAAATCCAAATCGATTCGAGAACCACTTTGGGAACAAACAGTAGCCAACTTCATGGAGTTTTGTTGGGTAACTGATGTTTGCTTTGGAATTTGACCAACATTCTCTTTCGATTGAACAGTGTTGGTTACAAAATAAAAAGCAGTTGCTGCTAAAATTAACTTATTGATTCTTTTCATTGTCATATTCTTTCTATGTTCAAATAACTAAGTTCAAATCTCTTGATTTTTTAACTAAAAGGACAATTCAATACCCAATCGTATTCTACGTGGAATACTGTAATTACCCGGGTCATTTACCTTTAGCGTATACAAATCTCTGTATGCTTGCTCACTGGTTTGAGCAGCAATTGCTGTTTGTCCTTGAGGTGAGGTTAAGAATCCATCATCATCAGGATTACCGGTAGCTTTGTAAACACGGATAATATTTTTAGTGTTCAACAAATTGAGTACTTGCACATAAACGTTCAACACCGCATTTTTCTTGTTCTCGTCCTCGCCTTTACCAAATTTCACATTTACGTTTCTATCAAGTCTCAAATCCATTCTGTACTGCCATGGTAATCTGGAACCATTAATTGAACCCCTTAAGAAAGATGTTTGAGAAATACCAATACCCACATTTTGCAAATCGGCATCACCTTGTGTTATGTTTGATTGTTGACTATATGGTACACCTGAACCTGCACGGAAAGTTAAGTTTGCGCCGGTATTTGCGAAAATTTCTTTACCGAACCATCTTGGGCCATTGTATGCTGTTCCGGAACCGTAACGATAATCAAAATTAGTAACAATAGTATGTCTTTGATCAAAATCCAAAGGAATAGTTGTTCTTAAATTTGGTAAACCAGCACTCGTTAAATTGTTTGCCCCGGTTGCACTGGAACCAGTTCCATCTGCAAATTGCAAAGTATAACTTGCATTAATTTGTACGTTTCCAGTTCTTCTTAACTCGTAAATCATACTCAATCCTTTTACTGTTCCAAAATCCACATTTCCAAAAGTAGTGTAGGTTCTAGGAAAGGCCTTATTTACATTTATCTGTTGGATCATGTTTTTCATTTCTCGGTAAAAAGCAGAAATGGTAATGGCGGAGTTTCTGTTTTCATTTAATTCCTGACTGTATCCAAATTCATAATCAGTAGTTTTTTCAGGCTTCAAATTAGGGTTATTTGATACGGTTTGTCCAGAGGCTTCCATAAAGAAATAATCCAATGGATCCATTCTTAATCGAGCAGGCGGACGTTGTGTTAACACATCATAATGTGCAAAGAATTTTGCCACATCACTAATTGGAAACGAAAAGGCGATACGCGGCATAGCGGTAATTTGCGGCTCATAATCTTTGAAACTCTTATTGGGATCAAAAGATGCACTTTTAATTGCGTTTGATTCCCCTTCTTCAGGATTTACCAAATAAGGAGCAACACGACCACCCCCTGCATTTTCTAAAACTGTTGGATCTGGTTGCTCGGTTCCATCGGCATTAAACCAATCATCACCGTTTCTGTAACCAACAATTCGGGTAGGCGCTTTAATATTATCAACATACACCACGTAATCGTTACCAATATTATCCGGATGCGAAATAGCTTTTCCTTTAATTTCAGTTACATCACCAGCTTTACGGGTTTCAAAAAACACATAAGGATCCTTTAATACTGATTGATTGGCATCAAAACGGTCAATACGTAATCCCACGTTAAATTTTAAATCCTTAAAATCGAACTTATCCTGAATATATCCTGCCATATAAATGGGTTGAAATGAACCGATGTCTCGATTATAGTTTTCATCATTATCCTTTTGTCCGTTACCGTTTTTGTCGGTGAACTTGGTAAAGAAGTCCTTTAAACTTGTTTTATTCTTTAACTTATTTCCTTTGTAATCATAACCGTAATAGGTAACAAACAGTGATCCGTCATTTAATACTTCATCGGCGCTGAACATGTCGATTGAATAAAGACTTGGATCATACGAATCAATGTTAATCCAATCTCTACTGTCCTTTGCCATTCCTAATTTTTCTCTTAGGTTTCTGTCAAAGTTAGATTGCTCCGATTCTATATAAAGTACCGGGTGTCCATTATTACCATCGTCATTAATAATATTTGAATCCAAGTCAATTTGAAGAATATGTTTATTTGTTAAGTTTCGCATGTGCGTCCATAAACCCATTGGTACAACGCTGTAATAACTTTCGTTTCGTTGTTCATATTCAAAACCCAATTGGATGGAATGGTTCTTAACATCTGCGCTGAAATCCGCATTTAATCTAAACTGACGGTTATCTAACTTCTGGTATTGAGTAGATTGTCTACCGGTATTATGCCAAAGAGAATAAACATTATTAGGCAATGCTCCGTTCAATAATCCTCCACCGGCAGCAATGTTACCTAGTCCAATATTTTGGTCGGCGTTAATTCCCTTTAAATCTTTATATTGCGATGTATAATTCGCACCAATTGGGTTGCTCGATTCACTTGCATCAAAATCAGTTGTAAAATAGCTAAAACCGGTTTGTGACAAACCACCACTTTGGTCGGTCACATAAAATGGTGTTCTGTTAATTGTAAAATTACCGATATGTCCATAATCAAATAAGTTATCGCCATGGTCATCGTCTTCGGTTATGCGACCAAATTTTGAATACCCTGCTTGAATGGTATAATAGGCGTTTTTAATTAGAGCATTATCTTCTTTAGCATCCTTCGTTTCATTGTTTCCAAATTTTTGAGTAATTCTTCCCCACAATCTCCATGTATTGGTGGTGGTGCGGGCATTATTAGATGAGTTAAACAAGGAACCAACATAGCTGTAATCGAAGCCACGGTTGTAATCGTATGACCCACCCAATTTTACACCAAAGTTTTTGGTTGGTTGGTATTCGATTTTACCATTCGCAACGGCTCTTTTTTGTTGCACATTTTGACGGAATTTAGTTTTTTCTAAATCATTAAATGTGATAAACTCAGCATTTTGTATAGTACCAGCAGCACTATTTGGGTTTTCACGAATTGGATTTTGTTCCAAATCCTTTAACACGTCATCCTTCACCTTCCAAGCTCCCACAGCAGATGGATTAGCATCTTTTTCGGAGGTAAGTTCTCCACCAATACTAAATCCAAGTACAGAAGATTTTTGTTTAGCTGAATCTGTTTTCATGAGCAATGGACCACCTAAGGTTAAACCAATAAAGTTAAAACCATAAGCATCCGTTAATTGTGAACTAGATGCTTCAACACCACCATAATATTCACTGCGTGGACCGCGTGTTGTAATGTTGATAACACCAGCAGTTGCATCGCCATATTGAGCAGGAATACCGCCAATAAGTACCGAAATTTGTTCCACCTGATTTGTTGGCACGTTAGCCGAACCGATTACACGTTGACCATCAATAAAAACCTTAGTACTATTTTCTGTAGGTGTACCGTTTGCTCCACCACGCGCATCGTTATTATTTTTATCGGCTGATGACCTGCTTCCTCTCACACTCACAGCTCTTCCTTCATCTTGCTGATACACCCCTGCAGCTTGAGCTGCAACAGAGTTCACATTTCGGGTAGCCATTTGCTTGTAGGAGTCACGGTCAACCGTTTTTCCAATTGTAGTATTTGGGTCAATCAAAGGAACCACATATTCTACTTTGGTAAACTCCTTAATCTCTGTAATGGAAGACTCCATATTTACAGTAACATATTCTGTTTTATTGTCATTAATAATAACATTAGAAATCTGCATCGGACGGTATCCAACATAAGAAGCCTTCACGTTTGCTTTTCCCAATGGTAAAGGCTTTATCATCACTTCACCATCGAAATTCGTTTGCCCTGAACCTAAAATAGCTCCCGCGGCCTCCACAACCACACTGGCAAATGGAATTGCTTCTCCTGATTTGGAATCCTTCACGGTAATCTTTAAAGCTCCGGTTTGTGCGAAACTTACTGCACATCCAACAAGAAAAAGACTAATTGTAAGTTGTAATTTCTTTAACATATTTTATATTTTTAAAATAGAAACAAATAATATTTCTTACCAAAGTGGGTAAATTTATAAATAAAAAAAAATTAAAACCTAATTTGTGTTAACTAAAATTAACACAAAGTTAATTTTCAGCGAATTAATCTTCATTTGCCGCTTCATTTTCATGTCTGAAACATTGATTTATTCTGCTTGTTTGTCCGAATTAGTTCTTTTTGAAAATACGAAATAAAAAAAACGTTTCCTTGTGTTCATTATTCTTTCTGGCTTTTCTTCTTGACTGTTTCATCCGCTTTCGCACCTCCTTTGTTTGAATTTCCCGATAATGTTTCTTAGCGCGTTCTTCTGCTTTGTGTGCTTCTTTTAGTTCCTTTTCCTCTTTTTTTATTCGTTCCTTCTCAGCCTTGCTTATCTTTTTAGGCTGTGGTGCACTTGATTCTTGTGCAAATAAAAAAACCGGCAAACAAAAAGCCAACGCGAAAACTATACGTTTTAAATTCATTAAATAATGGTTGTAATATCAAGCGCAAATGAAACAATTAAATATTACAATATAAAATTACGATTTTTGTTGAATGAAATTTCAAAAAAAATTACGCCTGCTTTTCTTTGGATTAATCACATTAACTGTATTGACACTTTCTATTTCTTGCAAAAAGAAAAAAAACAGTGAATCCTTTGTACCTTATGTGTATGTTGATTTTTATATAACATTATCCAACCCTCAATTTATTAATTTAAGCGCAGTGGGTGGCTCGGTTTATGTTACCGGAGGCTCGCGTGGAATTATAATTTACAGAAAATCTAATGATGAGTTCCAAGCCTATGATAGACATTGCCCTTATAAACCTGAAAATTCATGCGGGTTATTAAGTGTATCAGGCTCTAGCACCACAGCCATAGATACTTGCTGTGGTTCCGAATTTTTGCTGGTGGATGGTTCTGTATTAAAGCAACCCTCCTCCTATCCAATGCTTCGCTATCAAACTATTTTCGACGGCAACCAAATTCATGTTTTTAATTGAGATACTTCAATTAATATTCGATATCAAAGCAATGAAATGCAGAAAAAAGACCTTACGCAATTTAAACCGAGGAGCTCGTTAAGAAGGTGCAAAGGGCGCACAACATATCTATTTAAAAAAGCTTAAAGGATTACTTTGATAAAAGGAGTTTAATTGATTTAAAAAAATACTCCCATTCTCAATTTTTACACAAAAAAAAGGCGTGCTACCTAATTGCAGCACGCCTTTTATAACTTGTTTGAGTATTTAAAATCCAACCGGACTTCCCACTCTTGTCATAGCACATCTAAAGCCAATAAAATCGGTAGATTGACGCTCATCCAAAAATCTTCTTGTTCCGGGATTCATCCAATAAACACGATCTTTCCAAGAGCCACCTTTGTATACATGACTTTTATCGTTAATCATAGAGGTTGCTGAAAACTCATACATACCTAAACTCTCCGCTCTTGATGAATCCTGTGGTTCAGACCAGTTAGCAAGTTGCGATTCGATATCCCCATCCAAAAAGTTAATGTTATCGGATCTACGGTAATTTCTTCGTTCTGCTAAATTATCCTTATCCAATTCTACGTTTCTGTATTTGATTTGACCGGGTAATCCATTGATGTTACCATTTGCATCCTTCACCACCGAATCCAGTTTGGTATCGGGTGTTCCACCAGTTTCACTGGAAGGGTCAAGTACTTTTGTTTTGAAAACATTTCCGCGGAAAGCTCTAAAATCTTGCTCATCTTCATTGGTCAATGGGCGATATACGTCCATTACCCACTCGCTAACATTGCCGGCCATATTAAACAAACCATAATCATTAGGCCAGTAAGAATACACTGGTGCTGTAATATCTGCATTATCGTTTAAAGCACCGGAAGTACCCATATTATCACCACGGCCGCGTTTAAAGTTAGCCATCATTTGACCCTTGTATTCTTCTTGGTCATTTCTTACGTAGTGACCATTCCAAGGATACAATTTACGGCTATTGATTCGCTCCATGTCGGTATTTCCAATAAGCGCATAGGCTGAAAATTCCCATTCTGCTTCAGTTGGGAGTCGGTAACGGGGAAGCAAAATTCCATCTTCCATGCGCACTTTACGCTCGCCTGTGCCTCTTGGGTTTGGATCCGGCAAGTTTACACGGATTTGACCTTCATACTGTCCGGCAAGGTATGCGTCGGTATTAAAATAGTTATCGTTTAACCAATTGGTAGGGTCGAATTCAAGTAAGCCTTCTCTAACCATAATATATTCGTTTACACGATCGGTTCTCCAAGAACAATAATCTGTAGCTTGAAGCCAGTTAACACCTACAACAGGATAATCCTGGTAAGCCGGGTGGCGCAAGTAATATTCCACATAAGGTTCATTGTAAGCAAGTTTTTCTCTCCAAACAAGGGTATCGGGCAATGCCTTTTTCAACACTTCTGGATAATCCTGACTAAATACGTTGCGGGTCCAATTTAAATATTCGAGGTAATCGATGTTTTTAATTTCAGTTTCATCCATATAAAAGGAGGAAACAGTTACTCTTCTTGGCACGTTATTCCAATCGTAGGTCACATCTTGTTCCGCTCTTCCCATGGTAAAGGTACCGCCTTCCACCAACACCAAGCCTGGACCTGTTTCTTGTTCCACATAGTCTATTTTTTCAAATCCGCCATTCTTCGGGTCATTATAATTCCACCCGGTAGTACTGCTCGATTCGCTGGTACAGGAGGATAACAATGCTGAAAAAACTATCAACGTTAGTACGGAGATTGAATTCTTCATGTGCTTCATTTTTGCTTTATTTAGTTAGACAAATGTAATTTTTTTACAAACAACTAGAAAACCGGACAACTTATTGTACGGAATTTTTTCTTTTTAGGTTTACAATCCAAGGTAATTGCCATTGAAATTTCATGCGAACCACCTGTTGAATTATTCAATTTTGAGATGGTAACATCGTAGCTATACCCGAATTTAAAAAACTTAGTTTGGATTCCTGCGAGGGCAATGAAAGCATCTTTATTTCGATACCAAAAGCCCACCACAAAAACACTTTTCTTTAAATATACCCCCAAATTTAATTGTTGAAAATTGGCTTGTTGCTGAAACATAATATTTGGGGATACCGACATTTCGCCATCTTCATTCAATGGAATAACAGCACCGGCATGGCCTGTAAATTTAATTGGAAGTTTGCTTGGACCTTTCACAAAAGCTTCATCAGGCTGATTTATATGATGCGCTGCAAAACCAAAAAAATATTTTTTGCTATATCCTAAAACACCTGCTGAAAAATCTACGCCACTGCGTTTTGTTTTGTCGGCTTGTTCTTGAGTAGGGTAAATAAATCCACTTCTATCGTTAATTTGATCCCCGAAGCGCAAATTACCGAATACTAAATTCTTTTGAAAATAAGTTGCTTGTAAAGCTGCTTTTAAAGAAAAGTGACGATTTACATTTAGCTGATAGGAGTAAATCCCACTGAAATTTGTTGTATTTAAGGTTCCATCCCCCGCCTGATCGCGCGTAATAAGCAATCCAAGTCCACCCGAAATGGGAGCAACATGTTGGTCATAGGATGCGCTGTATGAAACAAAAGCTTTGTTTAAAGCAGGCCATTCGTTTCGGTAATTTAAATTAAAACGAGGGCATTTAGCCGTTCCTGCAAAGGCAGGGTTTAAGTAAAGTGGATTGGCGTAGAACTGTGAAAATGTAATATCCTGGGCTTGCAGTATACCGAGCGAGCCGAATAAAAAAGAGAGTAAAACAATTGCCTTAAAAAAATAGTTTCTTTTCATAGACTTTACAAACACTTGGGTTAAAGAATTGTCAATCAATCTTTGCAATCAAAATCAAAAAACATTCGCGCACAATAATTGTTTTTGTTTTGAGTTATCGATTCAGATTTTAGATTTTTTATGACAATACATTCTTGCAAAAATAGTATTTTTTTTAAAATCTATAACTCAAACTCTTTAATTCAGTAATTTTTAATATTTTTGATAGCGTTAAAATCCTCATGAAAACAAAAATAATTGCTGCCATAGCCATTTGCTTTTTTACCAATTCATTAATCGCACAAAACTTGTATAATCGCAAGCTTATATGGGAAAGCAACAAATCAGAGCAGATTGGAACCAATGACCATGTATCGTTTATGTCCTTTGTTGGTGCCCAGTATACCGGTGATTTATTGCCCCAATTCAGCGAAATAGTTGATTTACCAAATGGAAGCACTTCGGTTAGTGTTGAATTATTGAATGCACAATTCGAAGCAATAGATGCATCCAACTTAAGCGATTTTAAAAATCTAGGCAAATTAGAGCCACAAGTTAAACTGGAGTACAGTATTGAATATGAGAAGAAATTGCCAAAAGCTGTTATTTCTTTGGTTCCGCTGCGACTTAATCCCGAAAATGGTCAAATTGAGCGATTAGTTTCGTTTACGCTTTCAGTTAGCCCTTTGTCAAGCAATTCCTCTTCAAAAAAGACAAGCTTTAGTTATGCTGCGAATTCGGTATTGGCAAGTGGTAATTGGTTTAAGTTTGGACTCACCCAAGACGGAGTTTATAAATTAAGCTATAGTTTCTTAAAGCAGCTGGGATTGCCAATTGATTCTATAAATCCTAAAAACATTCGTGTTTACGGAAATGGTGGCAAAATGCTTTCCTATTCCAATGCAGCATTTAGGTATGATGATTTGCAAGAAAATGCGGTTGAAGTAATTGGAGATTCAGATAACAGAATGGATACTGCTGATTATATTTTACTTTATGGACAAGGTACTTCACGCTGGAATTATACAGCTGCCGATCAGAAGTATCATCACCAATTGCATTTATTTTCGGATACCAATTACTACTTTATAACCTACGGCAATACTAGCGGCAAACGAATTCAAGTTCAACCCTCTGATCAGGCTCAAGCAACCGGAACAAGTGCATCCTTTGATGATTATGCTTTTCATGAAATTGAATCCGTGAACTTCATTAAAACAGGTCGAAATTGGTACGGTGAGAATTTTGGAATCGTAAATTATTATTCTTTTAATTTTTCGTTTCCGAATATTGATTTATCTAGCAATGTTTATTTGAAAGCGGATGTAATGGCCAAATCCGCCCCAGCCTCGAGTTTCAGTATTAATTGCCAAAATGGAAGCATTTTTTTACAACCGGCTGCAGAGATTCCTACTTGTTATTATTGCGACTATGCATTACCGGCAAGTGGAAGTACGGTATTTCAGCCCAATTCTGCCAACTTTGATGTGGGAGTTACTTTTAATAAATCGGCTGCTGCTTTATCTGCAAGTGGTTGGTTGAATTACCTTGAATTAAACGCAAGAAGATTTTTAACGATGACTGGAAACCAAATGCAGTTTAGGGATATGCAATCGGTGGGACCAGGAAAGGTTACTGATTTTACCTTGAGTAGTGCACCGTCAAATTTCAAGATATGGGATGTTAGCGATATAATTAATGTGAAACAACAGCAAACACTGGTGAGTGGTAATAATCAGACATTTAGATTGGAAACAGATGTCTTGAGAGAATTCATTGCCTTTAATGAATCATCCTTTCTCACACCAAGTGCCTTTGGAAAAATTGAGAATCAAAATTTGCATAATTTAAGTGCAGCCGATTTAATCATTATTACGCATCCATTGTTCCTGCCTGAAGCACAACAATTAGCTGATTTCCATAAAAATCATGATACGCTTTCCACTGTAGTGGTAACCCCGCAAGAAATTTACAATGAGTTTTCGAGTGGAATGCAGGACATTTCGGCATTAAAACATTTTGTAAAGATGTTTTATGATAAAGCTACTTCAGCAGTTGATATGCCGCAGTATTTATTGCTTTTTGGAGATGGATCTTATGATAACCGAACGCGTAATACTGTAACCAATACAAATTTTATCCCTACGTATGAATCAGATAATTCTACGGATCAAACAAAATCCTATGTATCGGATGACTTTTATGGCTTGTTGGATGATACAGAGAGTGATGGTTTGGCGCAGCTGATGGATGTTGGAATTGGCAGATTGCCTGCAAAAACGCGAGCAGAAGCTCAAGCCATGCTTAACAAAATAATAAACTATGAAAACGGAGCACCTACAAACTCCGAAGTCTCTACAAGTAATACAAATGCAGATTGGAAAAACGTGGTGTGTTTTGTTGCAGATGATGAAGATGGAAATACACATTTATCAGATGCTGAAACAATTTCCACTTATGTGGATACCAATTATCGAAATATTAATATTGATAAGATTTATTTTGACGCTTACAAACAGGTTTCAACTGCAGGTGGAGAGCGTTATCCGGAAGTAACTGCCGCTATAAATCAGCGGGTAGAAAGCGGTGCTTTAATTTTAAATTATACCGGTCATGGCGGAGAAACGGGTTGGGCACATGAACGTGTGCTTGACGTTTCAACAATAAATGCCTGGGACAATACTACTCGATTACCTTTATTTGTAACTGCTACTTGCGAATTCAGTCGTTTCGATGATCCTGCAAGAACTTCTGCCGGAGAGGATGTTTTATTGAATCCGGTTGGGGGTGGAATTGGATTGCTTACAACCACTCGATTGGTGTATTCGAATCCAAATTTTGTTTTAAACTACAATTTTTACAAAACGGTATTTAAGCCCGTTGCAGGAAAAATGCCCCATTTAGGTGATGTCATCAAAACAACTAAAAATTTAAGTGTTTCTGCAGCAAGTTCAAACCACAGAAATTTTACTTTGCTTGGCGATCCAGCTTTGCGGTTATCCTATCCGCATCAAAGTATTAAAACATCCACTTTAAATACTCAAACCATATCAGTAACTGCCGATACCATGAAAGCTTTATCAAAAGTTACCATAACCGGGCAAATGCAGGATAAATTGGGAAATAAATTGAGTAATTATAATGGTGTAATTTATCCTACTGTATTTGATAAATCTCGCGCCATTACTACACAATCAAACAACACTACGAGTCCAAAGAAAACTTTTTATTTACAGAAAAGTGTTGTTTACAAAGGAAAAGTAAGTGTTATTAACGGAGATTTTTCGTTTACATTTATTGTTCCCAAAGATATTGCATTTAATTATGGCCGTGGTCGTTTGAGCTATTATGCCGATAATGGAGTAACGGATGCCAGTGGGTATAACGAAGATTTTATAATAGGTGGAAATGCTTCAAATATTGAACCCGATAATGAAGGTCCGGCTGTTAGTTTGTTTATGAATAATGAGAAATTTGTATACGGTGGCATCACCAATGAAAATCCATTGCTTTTTGCTAAAGTGGAAGACAAGAACGGAATCAATACAGTTGGAAATGGTATAGGACATGATATTGTTTCGGTGCTGGATGAAAGCACAGACAAAGCAATTGTGTTGAACGATTATTATCAATCGGAGCTGGATAGCTACCAGAAAGGAACAGTGCGGTATCAGCTCAGTAATTTGGGTGAAGGCAATCACACGTTAACACTTAAGGTGTGGGATGTGTACAATAATTCATCTCTATCACGCACAGAGTTTACTGTTGCTAAATCAGCTAAATTAGCCCTTGAAAGGGTTTTCAATTATCCCAATCCATTTACAACCAGTACCAATTTTTATTTTCAGCACAATCAGGCAGATAATGGTATGAATGTTCAAATTCAAATTTTTACCGTTAGTGGCAAATGCATTAAAACAATTGAGCAATTTGTGCGCACCGAAGGGTTTTCCTCTGAGTCGATTCATTGGGATGGTTTAGATGATTTTGGTGACAAAATCGGGAAAGGAGTATATATTTATCGATTGAAAGCAATTGACTCCACAGGAGGGAAGGCCGACAAGTTCGAAAAGCTGGTAATTCTGAACTAAACGGTTTAGCTAAAAAACATATATTTGCACTCTTAATTTTTTTTACAAAAAATGAAACATCAAAAGATAACCGGGATTGTTTTATTGCTTAGCATGTGTTCGGGATTGAACTTGCTGGCGCAAAGCAATAAAATTAGCACAGATGAGCTTTCGGGAAAAGTCAATACAGTTACAACAGCCGTTCCATTTTTAATGATTGGTCCTGATTCGAGGGCAGGTGCTATGGGTGATGCAGGGGTGGCTACTTCACCAGATGCAAACTCAATACATTGGAATCCTTCCAAACTTGCATTTGTGGACAAAAAAATGGGACTTAGCTTATCCTATACACCATGGTTAAGGAATTTGGTTGGGGATATTAACTTAGCCTATTTAGCCGGTTATTATAAAGTAGGTAAAGATGCAACACTTGCTGCCTCATTAAAGTATTTTTCATTGGGAGACATTACCTTTACCGATATTGTTGGTGAAACCATAGGGAATTTCAAACCTCATGAATCCGCATTTGATTTAGCATACGCGCGAAAACTCTCTGATAATTTTTCAGGGGGCTTGGCCATTCGTTATATCTCTTCGGATTTAACCAACGGGATTACTTTAGCAAGCGGTGGATCAACAAAAGTGGGAAGAACTGTTGCTGCTGATATTTCGGGGTATTACAACAATGATAAAATTAAAATTGGTGAGAAAAAAGGAGTAGTGAATGTTGGGTTAAATATTTCGAACATCGGAGGAAAGATTTCATATACAGAAACGGCACAACGGGATTTTATTCCAATTAACATGCGACTTGGAGCCGGATTAAAAATTATTGCTGACGAATATAATACCATTGCATTTACCGTTGAAGCAGGCAAATTACTGACCCCAACCGCACCACTTTATGCGTATGATAGTACAGGTGCTTATATTTATGATTCGGATGGGAATAAAACCATTGAAAAGGGGCAAGATCCTAATCGACCAATTGTATCGGGAATGCTTGGTTCCTTTAATGATGCACCGGGTGGAGGAAAAGAAGAGTTAAAAGAAGTTACGCTTGCCGGTGGTTTAGAATACTGGTATGACAATTTGTTGGCAATTCGTGCGGGTTATTTTAATGAAGCTGCCACCAAAGGAAACCGTAAGTATTTCACCTTAGGTGTAGGTGTTAAATACAGTGCATTTGGGCTCGATTTTTCTTACTTAATTCCTACTGTTCAAAACAATCCGCTGCAAAACACATTACGTTTTACACTGCTATTCAACTTTGATAAAAAAGCAGTTAAGGATGTTCCTACAGAAGAAAGCAATTAATTTAATAAACATAAAATGGCAAAGCATATCCCGGATTTATTCGGGATTTTGTTTTTATACAAACAATAAAATTTAAGGAATTGAAGACAAGAGTAGGATTTGGATTTGATGTGCATCAATTGCGCGATGGACACGATTTTTGGTTGGGTGGAATTAAAATTGACCACAGCAAAGGTGCATTTGGACATTCGGATGCGGATGTGCTCATTCATGTAATTTGTGATGCACTTTTGGGGGCTGCCAACTTGCGTGATATTGGCTTCCATTTTCCGGACACATCAAAAGATTATAAAGGAATTGACAGTAAACTATTATTAAAAAAAGTGGTTGAACTTATTCGGGAAAAGGGATTTGAAATTGGGAATATTGACTCCACCATTTGTTTGCAACTTCCTAAGATAAATCCATTTATTCCGGAAATGAAAAAGGTTCTTGCCGGGGTAATGCAAGTGGAGGAAGACTGCCTCTCTATAAAAGCTACAACTACTGAGAAGCTTGGATATGTGGGTCGCGAAGAAGGGGTGAGTGCTTATGCGGTGGTATTAATTGAAAAACATTGATTTTATTAATTTGTTTTTAATTTTAATTGCGCCTAGTAGTTGGATGTGATTAAGCGCAATGGTTGGTGAAGAAGCTTAAAGTGCGCAAGAGAATTCGGCTTTAATTGCATATCTAAACTATAAAAATCAAGGCTTGTTCTTAAAATGAATAGGCATATTCCACACCAACAATGTAATTCCGTTCCGGATTATTTACGTTGAATTCCCGCTGGTGCATAAAGAAAAAATCGAAGGTTTTTGTTTCACTGTACTGATACTGAAAACCCACATAGTAGCGTCCACGATTGAATTTATTGTTCGCACTTTTGTTCCTATCATTTTTAAACTGATACCTAAATTCGGCAGCTAGGTAAGGACTAATAGCCTTATTTAATTCATAGCGCAAATCAAATTTATTTCGCCAGTAACGCTCCGGGATTTTACCGTCATAGCTGGTATAAAAATCTCGAACTTGGCTCTGTAAGCGAGCTCGGTAAATAAATGTGAAAGGATAGTACTTTTGTTTGAATTGCGCATCCACATAGAATCGATGCCGCCAACTTATGTAATTTTCATCGCGGTATTTTTGTAAAAAACGATATACTAGCGAAAATTTAACAGCCCTAGTAAGCTTATAACTTAAACCCACATTTGTGTAGGATAAATTATAGCGTTGCGCATTTTGAAATAATCGAAATTCTTCGGTAAGGTTTGCTGAAAATTTTCCGTTAATTTTTTTATCCAAACTAATTGTAGTCCATACCCCAAAATCATTTACTTGAGCAAACGACTTTACAGCTAACGCAGTTAGCATCAAAAAGCTAAGCGCATAAACACGAAATGGAGAAAAAGCTATGCTTGTCACCTGATTTAAGAAAGGTCGTAATAATAAACGGTAAGCTCAGCAGTATCCTTTAAAAAATCGATGTAGTTGATGCTTACTTTATGCACATTCAAGCCGGTTCTGGTTTTTAAATCGGCAATTAATTCCGCTTCTTTCTGAGGTTGAATTAAATCAATTTTTTCATATTGAATGAGTTGAGATTTTTCGTTTTTCACTAAGATGTTTCCATCTAAAAAATAGGCAAATAATATGATAATCACATTGATTATTATAGTTTCGAAATAGGTTCCCTTATTAACAGATGTGATTAATCCAACAGCAATGACTGTAAATAAATAAGTCATGTCTTTTGCCGAAATATTTTCGGTACGGTAACGTAACAATGAAAAAACTGCAAAAAGTCCAAATGCTGCCCCCATGGATAAATCCACTTTATTGAGCAAATAGGTAAGAATAAAAATTACGATGTTGAATAAAAAGAACGTAAAGAAGAAATCCTTTTTCTTATAAATTGGAAAGTAAACCATTCTTACCAATGCTGTTACTGAAAGCACATTGATAAGCAATCGAATAAAAAACTTTGGCCCCAATTTGTCAAAAAATTCGAAGGCCGATTTTGCGTCTGTTTCGTTAATTACTTGTTGTAGCAGCATTTATGATTTTATTTAAAGTTAGGATTTTGGGTTTAAAATTATTCTTTTTTACCTCAGGAAAAAGTTGCGTAACTCCAAAGCAATATTTACTCATTGAACTGGAGCGAAAGCGGTAGTGTTTCATTAATTTGTAAAAAGGGGAACGCACATTTACTTTGTTTTGCTTTAATTCAGCGATGACAAGTGGTTCATAATTTAACTCGCTTCCATTTCGAGTGAATTGTAGTTTAACATCTAACGTTAAACGCTCTTCCATTTGAGTATTTACAAGTGTTGCGCGTGAGCAGTTCACGAATAAAATCGGTTTTAATTCAGCAGCTTTGAATCCGGTAATACTCTCTAAAAGTTGTTGGGCATTATTTTTTATTTCTGTTTCAATTCGAGCTTCCTTTATTCTTTTTTTGATGGTGCGGCCCTTATTATTTTTGAATTTAATTTCAAAAAAATGCAGGTTGGAATTCACGTATTTTCGGTAGCGGATTTTATAACGATTTAATTTTTGATTGTGATGACGGATATATAATTCTAAGTCCAGGAGTATCATAATATAAAGTTTCATAAGGGCTCCAGCGTGTACCTTCCACTTCCAATGCTCGGTAATGTTTTGAAATATCAGAAAGCACTGCATCCAAATCCTGCACATGAAAAACGAATTTGGTATCGGTACGGTCCATCAATTTCACACTGTCCATTTCGGCAAGTGTAATGGGTTGGAAGGCGGATATGATTTGGTCGAGGGTTCTCAATTAATAGGTGTATTCGTATTTTTTGGTACTCTCCAGCACATTCTCAGCATTATAGTTTTTACGCTCCGATTTCAATCCTTTTGAATCGTAAGTATAAATCGATTTTTTGAGCACCTTTCCACTTGCATCCATTGTTACCTCAGCGCTTTTATCACCATTTCGATTGTAGGTGAACACCGTTCTGCGAAGGAGCTTTCCGTCTCCGTCATAAACGC
This sequence comes from Bacteroidota bacterium, assembly GCA_016721765.1. Taxonomy (NCBI): domain Bacteria; kingdom Pseudomonadati; phylum Bacteroidota; species Bacteroidota bacterium. The sequence continues at coordinate 1,634,933 of JADKHO010000001.1, read as the reverse complement.
TTTCTTCTGTTTTATCATTGGTAGCGTTGTATTTATATGTAACCTTTTTTGAATTAGATTCTTTACTCTCCTTTTCGCCTTTGTTTTCAAAACTGGATTCCTCGAGCAAATTGCCTTTAGCGTCGTACTTTGCTGTTTCTTTCTTTTTTACAGAACCATCCTTGTTATACTCTATTTTTTCGATTGTATTCCCGTCTTTATCAAAAGCAGTATATGTGTCTTTGCGTGGTTCGGGCTTATCCTCTCCGGTATTTATGGTTATCCACTCAGTTGTTGATTTAATTCTAAAGTTCTTAACCTTTTTACTACTTTGAGCTTGAGCCGAAAATATAAAAAGTGAAAAGACCAGACATACTAAAATTGTGTTTTTTTTCATATTTTATTTAAAAATATGGATATCCTCCACATTTAATTTTTGCTTTCGTTCAGTAATGCTTATTGATTTTATGACCGCTATATCCGGATTATATAAATAGTTGGAATTACCATTGGCTTGATCAACAGCTCTCCCGGTTGAATCTTTTGAATACACGAATATTTTATAGTCGCCTTTTTGAAGGTATTTAAATTCATAGGTACCGTCGTAGCTCGCTTTAATTCTATTTCCATAGGAAACATTATCGCCATAGATGATGTAAACATCTACATCGGGAGCATAACCGGAATCACCTTTAATGGTATAGGTTTTATCCCAGTATTCAGCATATACCTTACCTGTAATAGTTGCTCTTCCTCCCTCTCCTGCTTCTTTTTTGCAAGATGAAAATAGTACTGCAATGAGCAGCACAAACACCATGTTACTTTTCATTTTTATTGAATTGCTATTTTTCCGTAATCAATTGAAATACCATCTTGAAGTATTTGAAAGGAATAAATTCCAGCTTGGAAGTTATCGATTTGAATGCTTTGTTTTGCTTGGTCTTTGATTTCTATTCTTTTTACTTCTTCACCCAGTTGATTAAACAGTACAAAGAAAGTATTTTTTTTACTGAATGAAGCTTGCTTGGCACTTAGTACGAAAGAACCTGATGCAGGGTTTGGAAAAACGGTAAATCGTGTGCTCTTGTTTGATACTTGCTTTGTGCCCAAAGTAAAATCATCGTATTTTAAAAGAATCAAATCCTTTTGTGCTGAAGCATTTGAAAAGCTTTCGCCGCAAACAAATACATTGTCGTTTTTAATTGTTATGGAATTAGGTGAATCTTTACCATTACCGGTTCCATTGTAGGCGGCAGTGACCAAAGACAAGCCGGTAAAATCATATTTAATTGTAAAAACATCTAGGTTGGGAACTGAAGCCGTTCCATTATTAACTTCTCCTGTTATGTAGCTGGTTCCAACATTGTCAACTGCAATTGCTTTTGCGGCATCATTTAAATTGCTTGCACCATTGTAGATTCTTGTCCACAGTGAATCTCCATTAGAATTGTAGGCTATTGTAGCAAAATTAGCACTCTGGTTTAAGCCAATTGGATCGTCGTCACTCACACCTGTAACAAACACATTGGCGCTTTGGTCGATTGCTATTCCATTTGCTTCATCGTTAAGGTTATTTGGACCATTGTAGCGTTTCACCCAAAGAAGTGTTCCATTTGAATTAAATTTAGCAGTCGCATAATCCGAATAGAGGTTTCCGAGAGAGGAAGCACTTTTGCCTGTTATATAAACATTCTCAGCAGCATCGATAACCATCCCTGAAGGCACATCATCCCCAAAGGCACCATCGTAAACACCGCCACTTAAAGGGCTTCCACTAAGAGAATAGCTGCGAAATCCATAATCAAAATTAGTTCCGTTCCACACCTTCCCGCACACAAACACAAAATTTTGGCTTACCTTAATGGCAGTAGCCCGGTCTTCGCCATTACCGGTGCCGTTGTATTTTAATGCCCATTGTTGTATGCCGCTGGGGTCGTATTTAATCGTAAGAAAATCATCGGAAAGCGTGCCATTTGTAGTTTCGCTGTAGCCTGTTACATATACATTTCCAGAAGCATCTATATCTAATGCATTTGCTTTGTCGGAACCATTTACCAAAGCATTGTTGTATCTTTTTACCCACACAGAATCTCCTACTGAATTGTATTTAATGGTAACAAAATCATTGCTAGATCCTGCATTTTTAGCAGATCCGGTAACGAATACATTTCCTGCAGCATCTGATTTAATATCATTTGCCGCGTCAATACTAATGGATGATGTGCCATTATAATTGCGAACCCACTGTGTATCGCCCAATGCATTAACTTTAAGAGTGGTCATATTTCTATCTGTTTCTTCTGAGATAGAATAGCCTGCCAAATAAGAGTTCTCGGCTGCATCCACAAAAACCTTGTAAGCATTATCCGAATTATCACCGGATCCGGAATAGGAATTGTTCCAAAGTTCAACTCCAGCAGCATCGTAACAAATAGCAAAGGCATCCTTTTGAGTCAAAGTATTTTCAGAGCTTCCCACCACAACGGCAAACCCGGAATTATTCAGCATTAGCGCTTCAGCTCCTCCGGTTGACACCGCATTTCCTGAGAAGGTTTTAACCCATTGTTGTGTACCGCCACTGTTGTACTTCAAGGTTGTAAAAACATAATTCGTATTAATTGAATTTGGGTCCACATCACTTTGTCCAGCCACAAACACATCTCCCGCGGTATTCACACAAACTCCAATAGGAATATCAGGATTAGTAGCACTACTGTTATAGGTTCGCACCCATTGCTGCGTAGAGTTGGATGCATATTTCACGGTAACAAAATTCCAGTTTCTATTTACCGATGCATCGGCATCACTTTCGCCGGTAACATACACATTGGCACTTGCATCCACTGTAATCGCAATGCCTCGATCATCGTCCACATTGTTGTATACTTTTGTCCAAGCTAGTGTTCCTGCAGCAACCCCATATTTTAAGGTAACCATATCGTCATTGCTTCCATTATCACTTCTTCCGGTAACATAAACAAAGGCAAAAGCAGAGTCAATTGCCATATCAGCAGCTCTGTCACTACTACCGCCATCATAGGTTTTGAGCCATTGTTGAACCCCGGCAGCGGTATATTTTATTGTTGCAAAGTTATCGTCAATTCCGTTATAGATTCTCCCTGTTACATAACAGTTTCCTGCTCGGTCGCATACCACTTTTACCGCCTTATCGGTTCCGGTAATACCATATCTATTGGCCCAGAGCTGATTTCCGTTTGCATCGTATTTTAAGGTGATGTAATCAAAATTATCAATATTGGAGGCATTTCCATCACTTTCGCCACACACAAAAACATTCCCGGAAGTATCTACTGCAATTGAATTTCCGTTATCATCATCTTTGGCAGTATGGTTGTAAAACCTCTTCCATAAGGTATCTCCATTGGTGTTGAGCTTAATGGTTAAAATATCGTTTCCGGTTCCTTTGCCGTTTGCAAAACCGGTTACATATACATTGGCATTTTTATCTACCGCAATTGCTTTTACTTCATCTCCTGAATTATCGGTACCTCTAAAAATTCTAGTCCATAGGGTATCGCCAAACAAATTGAGTTTTGCAACCAAGTAATCTCGATTATTATCAATCGTAACAGTATAACCACCCACATAAAGATTACCGGATAAATCCTTAGCTACACAAGTATACTTGGCCGAATAATCGCCATAAGATGAATACTTTCTTGCCCATTGCTCGGTGATTTGCGCAAACGAAAATAAATGGAGGAACAGAAAGGGTAGAATTAATTTATTCATAAAAGGTGGCGATTTAACGGGATTTAATATTGGGTTAACATTAAGCTTACAAATGTAGCCATTTGAAAAAAAAGAATCGCATTACTTCTGGACGATAATTTTTTGCGCTTTTGAGCCGCATTTCAAGATGTAAATCCCGTTCTGCCAGGTTGAAACATCTATCAAAGCACTTGATTTAATTGGAATTGATAAAATGAGTTGACCAACAATTGTTTCAATTTTTAAAGTTTCCTCTTCTGACGGGTCTGACACTAAAATTGTTAATTCTTTTGATGCCGGGTTCGGAAATACAAGAACTTGCAAGGAATTTTCTTCAATCGTTTTATTGCCTAGTGTACAATTAGATGCATTAAAAGTGGTAGTATTAAGTGCAGAAAATGGTCCAAAACCATTAGGACAGCGGGCCATAGAAACATCCGCAAGTTGTGCACCAAAAGTAATACTATCGAGCACAAGTGAATCCTGATTGCTAAGCACTATTCTTTCTCCGTTTTGTGATAATTTAAAATTACAATGAAGTGCTGAAGTTCCTAATTTGTCGTCGGCCCAAATAATTAAATAGTCATTTGGATAAATTAATGTATTTAATGGAAAAGCAAATTTTTGAGGATTAGAATAACTGTCGGAAAGATACAATCCTGCTAATCCTAACGTATCGCCCGTGGTATTATACAATTCAATCCAATCGGAATGGTTACCGTTATCATCGACGGTATCTGATACATTATTGGCTAAAAATTCATTTAATCTAATTTGACCTAAGGCAGGCGTTTGCACTTGTGCTTGCAAGCTGTAGAACTCATGCTCTGCTCGTTCGGGCGAAAAAACACCAGCAGTTGCATTCTCCGCATAAATATAATATTGAAGTGAAACATTGGTCATTGTAAGCGCTGCTCCAAAAATGTTATCAGCAGCCACCCCGTCATTGTGCAAGCCATCGTCGAACATTTGCATTTGGCTGAATTTATCTGCATTGCTAAATCGATATCCGAGTAATACAGATGAGGCTAGTGCGTTTGTAACATTTGCAGAAATCCCAACCACTCCATTCAAATTTGGTGCGTTCGTATTGGATACAACTGCTGTGATACTTGGCGGAGTAGCCATAAATTCAGGAGTAGCTTGAAGGTAATTCACACGAGCTGTCATTAAATTACTAATCCCGGGAACGGTATAGCTTCCTACTGTATAGTTAGTAGTTAATCCATTTTGAAACTGTGTGTAACTATAAAATCCATTTGTATCGTTAAGTACTGCCGTATCAATACTTGCATGTAAATTGGCTGCAAGTGTTTGATACAGATTATTCGCAAATTGTTCGTTCACAAGAGTGCGCATGTGGGCTACATACATTTTTTTGTAGCTAGCACTTCCAACAATCGCATTAATCAGCGGCCAATAAGGGTCGGTGGCGTGCAAGGTTAAAGGCATTTGCTGCATATTTGTAACGGTGAGACCTGCAGTTCCAGTAGCTCCGGATCCGGCAAATGGAAAACCTCCAAACGACATGTTTAAATCCCAAACAATTGGATTGAAGTGTTGCGTATTGTCTTTATAGAGGTAGTAGTTTTGGCAAAAAACACCCGAATAGCTATCGAGGTTAACCAGCACATTGTTGAACGCCAGCATCCAAATAAATCTATCCACATCCAAAATAGAGCGAATGTTTGATGCATGATTTGTAAGCGAATCGCACAAGGCAACCAAATCATTCCAACCGAAATCAGATTTTACCTCATAAAAATTAAAATAAGCGGAACTATCTGCACCTGTTTTAAACTTTAGGTTGCTTTTGGTAGTTGGCCCGGGGAGCACAATTGGATTGCATTTTAAAAAGGTATTTGAGGAAGAATAAAAATGTTCGGAGCAAAAATCTTTATTAATATTTTCATCGTTAGAATACAATCCATGATACACCCCATTGATATACAATTGTGCAAAATTGGAACGTGGGCAATCCATATAGTTATTTAGAATTTGGTAGGAAAGCACCTCGCGAATTTGAGAAGGATCAGCATAGCCATTTCCTAATTTAATATCCGTGAATCCTTGATAGGCTTGGCCTTTAAATTCATCCAAAGCGATGTGAATTGGATTTTTTGTATAGGTAGAGTCATAGGAGCTGTTGCCTTTGTATTTCACACCCACACTATCATAGGTACTTCCATTAATACTTACAGTTGCCGCCATAATATAGCCTTCAGCACCCGCTTTGGCAGTATCCATCTGGTAGTCCCAGTTGCTTTGGGTAAAATTAATTTCAATTTGCTGAATGGTATTCAGGTCGTACAGTGCTGTTTGCGCGTAAATTAAATTGCAGATTAGTAACAAAACAAATGGTAACCTGTACTTCATTTTGCAGGAAGTG